>NZ_WWHX01000857.1 GCF_009862125.1 Streptomyces sp. SID5910 | reverse complement strand
TCCCTGCCGCTCCGCAGCCCGACGGGCATCGCCCTGCCGCTCCGCAGCCCGACGGGCATCGCCCTGCCGCTCCGCAGCCCGACGGGTATCGCCCTGCCGCTCCGCAGCCCGACGGGCGTCGCCCCGCCGCCCCGCCGTCCGGCGAGGCGCAACCCCTCTTCCGGGTGCCGCTGTTCGTGGCCGACCGGGATGCCGCGATCGCCGCGCTGGCCCGGCGGGGCATCGTCGTCGGGTATCTCTACGATCCGCCGCTGGACGACTACGCGGGCGCGGAGTTCACCGACCTCTCGCCCAGCCCGGAGGGCGCCCGCTGGTTCGCGCGGCACGCGCTGCCCGTCGACCCGCTGCGCGCCCGCGCGGTCGTCCGGGTGCTGGAGGAGTCCGGGGCGCGGCCCGCCGAGGCGCCGCAGGGGGCGGGTACGTCCCGTGGCTGAGACGCGGGTGCACGAGGCCGCCGCGACGCGCGCGGACGGCGACGCGGAGCCGTCCGGGAGCGGGCACGGCTCCGACTCGCTGTTCAAGAACGCCTACTTCCTCATGCTCAGCACCGGCGTCTCCGCCGTGCTCGGCCTGGGCTTCTGGCTCGTGGCCGCCCGCTACTACTCGGAGGAGGCCGTCGGCCAGGGCTCGGCCGCCATCGCCGCGATGCGGCTGCTCGCCAGCATCACGGCGACCACGATGATCGGTGCCGTCGTCCGCTTCGTGCCGCGCGCCGGACGGGCGACCGGACCGCTCGTGTGGCGGGCGTACGTGGCCAGTTCGGTGGTCGTCGTCGTGGCCGCCGTCGTCTTCCTGCTCACCCTCGACCTGTGGGGCGCCTCGTACGCCCCGCTGGGCACGGCGAGCGCCGGGACGCTGTTCGTCGCCGCGTGCGTGGCCTGGGCGCTGCTCACCCTCCAGGACGGGGTGCTGACCGGACTGCGCAAGGCCGAGTGGGTGCCCGCCGGGAACGCGGTGTTCTCGGTCGGGAAGCTGATCCTGCTGGCCGTCTTCGCCTCCACGCTGCCGGTGCTCGGCATCTTCGTGTCCTGGGCCGTGGCCATCGCCTTCTCCACCCTGCCGCTGGGCTGGCTGATCTTCCGCAGGCTCATCCCGCGCCAGGCCGCCGCCGACCACGACGTGGAGCCGCCGAAGGTCCGCGAGATGGGCCGCTTCCTGGCCGGCGACTCGCTGGGCGCGCTGTTCAGCCTGGCGATGATCAACCTGCTGCCGGTGATGGTCGCGGTCCGCTTCAGCGCCGCGGAGAACGGCTACTTCTACGTGGCGTACACGGTCGGCGGCACGATGGAGTTCATGGCCATCAACATGGCCTCCTCGCTCACCGCGCACGCCTCGCACGACCCCCGCCGCCTCGCCGACGGCGTCCGCGGGGCGCTGCGCCGCATGACGCTGCTGCTGGTGCCGGTCGTGCTGGTCCTGGTCGTGTTCGCCCCGCAGATCCTCGCCCCCTTCGACGCGGACTACGCCGAGCACGGCTCCACGGTGCTGCGGCTGCTGGCCATCGGCGCGCTGCCGAGGATCGCCGTCGAGCTGTACATCGGCGTGCTGCGCGTCCAGGGCCGCACCGGCGTGCTCGCCGCCGTACAGGGCGCCATGTGCACCCTCGTCCTGGGCAGCGCGGCCGTGCTGTTCACGCCGGCGGGTATCGCAGGCGCCGGCTGGGCGGTGCTGCTGAGCATGACGCTGGTCGCCGTGGGCTGCGTACCCGGCCTGCGCTCCACCCTGCGCGGCGGCGAGGGCACCGGCGGCAGGAGGCAGCGCGGCGGCCGGGACGCCGAGGGCCCGGACTACGGCACCAGCTGGGCGCGGTTGAACGCGACCGCCGGTTACGGCACGACCTGGGCGCGCCGGGCCGCCCACGAGGAGAAGGACGCCGACGGGGACACGGCCACCCTGTTCATCGGCCGCCCCGGCTACGAACGCGAGGCGTTGCAGGCGGACACGCTGGCCCTGATCGTGCGGCCGCCTGCGGCCCCCGCCGACGCCGTACCCGGCGTACCCGACGAGCCCGGTGAGCCCGGTGAGCCCGGCGACCCCGGCGACCGAGCCGATCCCGTCGAGCCCGCCGAGACGTACGAGGACGCCACCCCGCAACGGCGCCTCGCGTACGCACTGTGGACGCTGCTCGGCATCGCCACCGCCGTCTACTGGCTGGCGTTGCGCGGACTGCCGTGGCTGGGGGACGGGAACGGCGCGCCGGCGGAGCTCACCGGCCGGGAACTGCTGCACGGGCTGCCGCCGGCGGCGCTGGTCGCGGGCGCGGTCCTGCTCGTCGGCTTCGCGGCGTCCGTGACGCTGTACGCCCGGCCCGACCCGTGGCTGCCCGGCGCCGCGCTGGGCTCCGCCGTACTCGCCCTGTACGCCGCGCCCATCGCCCTCGGCCGGGAACCGCGGCCGGTGGAGGGCGCGTTGTACAGGGAGATGGCCGGATTTCTGGCGGAAGCGGTGGGCTTGGACGGTCCTGGGCCCCTTCTGCGCTGGGCGCCGCTCGTCCTGCAATCGCTGTGTCTGGTGGCGCTGTGGCCGCTGCTGGCGAAGGCCGGCGGGCGGCTGTCGTGGCAAGGACGCTGGGGGGTGCTGTATGTCGTCGCCGTGGGGGGCTGGGTCTGGCGGCAGGAGCTCGCGCCGGCCGTCGCGCCGCTGCTCGCGCTGCTCGTCCTCGCCGTCCTGCTCCTGTCACTGCGCCGCCCGGCCGCGGTGACCCGACTCGCGCACCGCAGCAGACCGAACGACCTGTCCAGGGACTGATCGAGCACAGAGCCGAACCGCCAGGGGGGAACCGTCGTGCGTCCGCCAGCAACTCCACGGGAGAGATCAGCACCGGAGCCCGTGCCCGAGCACGGAGCGGCCTCCCGCAGCACGCAGGAGTCGGCCGCCGCCTCCTCGGACGACGTGTCCGCGCGCCCGGACCGCGGCGCCGCTCCCGTACCGCCGCTGCCGCCCGCGCGGGACCCCGCCGAACCGGGCGCCGCCGCCCGGCGGGTGCGCGCCGCCGCCCTGCCCGCCGCCGCCCTGCTCGTCGCGCTCGCCCTGTGGGTCTTCGCGACGCGGCACACCGACGTGTCCCGCCTCGACGACTACGGCCTGGTCACCGCCCTGCACCCGGCCTTCTGGGCCGGCCTCGCCGTCCTCACCACCGGCTTCTGGTTCACGGTCCGCGACCCGCGCCGCGGCAACGGCTGGTCGTTCGCGTACGTCCTCGCGCTGCTGCTGATGGAGCGGGCCACGCAGGCCGTGCTCTATCCGAACCCGCTGTACGCCTGGGCGTGGAAGCACGACGCGGTGATCGGCCACCTGCTCACCTCCGGCGGACTCCAGGGCGCCGACCGGCTCGGTGACATGGCCGTCTACGACCAGTGGCCCGGCTTCTTCGCCGCCCAGGCCGCGCTGGTGCGGCTGCTCGGCGTGGACGACGCCGCGATGTACATGGCGTGGTGGCCGCTGGTCTCCAGCCTGATGCTGCTGCTCCCGCTGCTGCTGATCTACCGCACCTTCACCCAGGACCGGAGACTGATCTGGACGGCGGTGTGGCTGTTCTACGTCGCCAACTGGGTGGGCCAGGACTACTTCTCCCCGCAGTCCGTGGCCTTCGCCCTGCACCTCGGTGTCCTGGCCGTCGTCCTGCGCCGGTACGCCAGGTCCGGCGGGCGCCCGGGGCGTCACGGGCAGGCGGTGTGGACGGTGCTGATCACCGTGCTGGTCACGGCCGTCGTCGTCTCGCACCAGCTCACGCCGGGCATGCTCGTCGTCTCCCTCGTCGCCCTGGCCTGCACGCGCCGCTACCGCGACTGGGTCCCGCTGGTCACCGCGGTCGTGATCTTCCTGGCGTGGTGCCTCACGGCCGCGCTGCCGTTCCTGTCCGCCGCGATGCCGGACATGATCCGCTCCATCGGCGACGTCGGCGCCAACGTCGAGACCGGGTACGGGACCACACCCACCGGCACCGGCGCGGTGGCGACCTCCTGGGCGGCCCGGCTGCTGTCGGGTTCCGTCCTGCTGCTTGCGCTGGCCGGGGTGCTGCGCCAGCGGGTGCTGCGGCGCCGGGCGATGCCGCTGCTGCTGCTCGCCGCGGCTCCGCTGCCGATGTTCGCGGCGAGCAGCTACGGCAGCGAAATGATCTTCCGGGTGCTGATGTTCATGCTGCCGGGAGCCGCGTTCTTCGCCGCCGCCGCGCTCCTGCCCAAGGTGCGCACGCTGGCCGCCGAGGCCGCCGGCGCCACCGCGGGGGAGCTCGGCGGAGACCGGCCCGCCACCACCCGGCGCCGGATCGCTCCGTCCTCCCTGTTCCCCGCCCTGCCCCCCGCCCTGCGCCCCGCCGCGTGGGCGCCGCTGCTCGCCCTGCTCGCGGGGACGCTCGCGTTCGTGCCGAGCTACTCCGGCAAGGACCGCGTCAACTACTTCCCGCCCCGGGAGGTGGCCCTTGTCCAGCAGCTCTTCGACCAGGCGCCCGACGGCTCCCTGGTCGTCGCCGCCAACCGGAACTATCCGCTGGCCTACGAGGCGTACTGGCGCGTCGACCACTACTGGTTCCTCGACGACGCCCGGCGTCACGTCGACGAGATCGTGCGGGACCCGGCCGGCACGCTCGCCCGCGACATGGCGGGAGTGGAGCGCCCGGGCCGGGCCTACTTCCTGCTCACCCAGGGACAGTTGGCGAACTCGGAGATGAACGGGCAGCTCGACCGCGCCCAGTTGACCCGCATCCGCGAGTCCGTCTCGGCGTCGCCGCGGTTCGCCCGCGTGGCGGAGAACAGTGCCGGCGTGCTCTACGTCCTGAAGCCGGCGGGCTGAGCCGGTGAGCCGAGAAGGGATCGCGTCATGACACCGCAGGACCTGGTGATCCGCATGCTGCCCGCGTTCGGCGGCTGGCTGGCGCTCGCCGCGCTCGCCCTGCCCGACGGGTCGCCGCCCCGCGGGGCGGCGGTCGCGCTCTTCCTGGCCGTCGGCCCGGGAGCCGCACTGGTCAGGATCTACGGCCCCGCGATGCGCGCCCGCCGTGCCGAGGGGCCCGTGGAGCGGCACGACGCCGACTTCGAGCGCCACTCCGACCTGCTGGAACGGCTGATGCTGGCCGTCCTGCTCAGCGTGAGCGCCGCCATCCTCGTCGCGACGGTGCTGATCGCGGCGGGCGCCTTCAGCGGCGAACGCACGCTGCTCGCACTGACCATGCTGACCACGCTCGCCGCGCTGTGCCCGCGCCTGCGCGCCTCCCCGGCGCCGGGCACGGCACGAGAGACGGCGGCCGGGACAGGGAAGGGTTCCGCTCCGTGAGGTTCGCCCGACCCGCTCGCCGCACGACCGCACCACCGACGATGACGACGACCGGTCAGCACCGCAGGCCCAGGGACACGAGCAGGCGGCGGTTGCTGATCACCTCGGTCACGGCCACCTGCGCGGTCCTGATCGCGGTGCTCGCCCTGGGCGACGCCTCGGGGCCGTCCGGTCCGGCCGACGACGCGAAGTGCCGGCCCACCGCACTGCTCGAACCGCCCTGCGGAGCCTGGTTCGGAGCCTTCGTGCCGCACGACAAGGCCGACCTGGCGGAGAAGGTCGACGCCTATGAGCAGCGGGTGGGCCGCAGGCTGGACATCGTGTACACGTACCACGACATGTCCGCGGTCACCGGCACCCGCCTGGAAGGCCAGTTGCTCACCGAGCAGGAGCAACGCGTCGGCCGGAACCGGATGCTGCTGTTGTCCTGGGAGAGCAAGTGGTGGGGCGGCACGCGACGGCAGCAGCCCACGTGGCGGCAGATAGCCGACGGCGAGCTGGACGACTCGGTGATCGACGTCCAGGCACGCCGGATCAAGGAGTACGGCGAGCGGACGGGCAAGAAGGTCTTCCTCTCCTTCGACCTGGAGATGGACACCCGCACCCCGGAGAACGGCAGCCCCGCCGAGTACGTCCGGGCCTACCGGCACCTCCACGACCGGTTCCGCGCCCTGGGCGTCGACAACGTGGTGTGGACCTGGATCATCACCGGCTACCTGGACCACGCCGACCTGTTCCGGAGCCTGTATCCCGGGGACGACTACGTCGACTGGATCGGCTACAACCAGTACAACTACTACCTGTGCCACCAGGCGAAGTGGCTGACCTTCGCCCAGACGCAGCAGGACAGCCACGACTGGATCCGCCGCCACATCTCCGCCGACAAGCCGCTGATGCTGTCGGAGTTCGGCACCGCCTCCGACCCGGAGCGGCCGGACCGCCAGGCCGACTGGTACGCGCGGGTGCCCGGGGTGCTCAAGGACCTGGAGGGGGTGAAGGCCGCCCTCCAGTGGAACTACCGCGACCCGGGGCCGAACTGCGACCTGTCGGTGGCCGGCGACCGGGCCTGGGCCGCCCTGCGCGGGGCGGCCGGTGACCCGTACCTCAACCAGCCACACGGTTGACCGGGACCGCCGCCCCTCGTCACCCCGCGAACTCCGGCCCGTGGAGCAGGGCGCGGCCCCGGCGGTACCAGCGCCAGCCGATCGTCCTCGGCCCGTCCCGGTACGGCGCGACCCGGGCGCCGTCGCCCGCCAGCCAGGCCCGCACGTCGGCGACGGTGTGGCCGCGGCGCACGATGAGGCGGGCGATGCGGTACCGCTCGTCGCGGCGGGAGCTGAGCGCGTGCCGTACGGCGGTGGCCGTCTCGTAGCCGGCGCGGGCCGACATGGCCCTCACCCGCGGGCTGTTGTAGCCGTGCGGATAGGCGAGGTGGCGGACCGGGTGGCCGAGGGCGTCCTCCAGCACGTCCTTCGAGGTGCGCAGTTCGTACGCGAGGTCCTTGCCGGACAGGGTGTCCAGCTGGGCGTGGGTGACGGTGTGGCTGCCGATCTCCAGGCCGGCGCGCTCCAGCCCCGCGGCCTCGCCCAGCCTCATCATCGGCGCGGGCGGCAGCAGGCTGCGGCCGCCCGGGGTGATGGCCCCGGTGGTGAGGTAGGCGGTGGCGGGCAGCGAGCGGTCGGCCAGCGCCTCGGCGGTCGGGCCCGGCAGGTCGGCGAAGCCGTCGTCGAAGGTCAGCAGCACGGGCCGGGGCGGCAGGGGTGCCCGTCCGGCGAGGTGGTCGGCGACGGCGCTGATGGTGACGGGTGTGCGTCCGCTGTCGACGATCGTGTCGAGATGGGCGGCGAACTCCTTGGGAGCGACGGTGAACTCGGCGATCCAGTCGGGCGGATCGGCCATCACAGCGTGGTAGAGGAAGACGGGGATGAAGTCGCCGCCCGCCGATGTCATCGCGTCCCCCTCGGAGCCGACCGGAGGGCGTACCGGGCCCGCAGATAGCCCACCGGCCCGTAGACCATCCCCCGCCGCTGGAGCCGCGACAGCCGCCGTGGCCAGGGGTGGGTCCGTTCGTCATGGCCGCCCGGTGCGCCGCCGCCGTCGGTGTCGCGGACGGCGGTCAGGGCGCGCGCGTGGGCGAGGCCGCGCGGCAGCCGGGCGAGGAGCGCCGGCAGCAGCGCCGGCCGGTTCACCAGGATCGCCGTGAGGTACACGGTGAGCCCGGCGCCGTAGCCGTACGCCTGCGTCTCCAGGTCCCGCCAGGTCTCCCGGTGGTGGTGCCAGACCAGGGCCGTCGGCGTGTAGTGCAGCCGCCCGCCCTGGGCGAGGACGCGGACGAAGCCGTAGAGGTCGTCGCCGCCCCGCGCGTGCGTGCCCGCGCCGGTCGCCGGGTCGAAACCGCCGGCCGCGCGCAGCACCGCCGTACGGAAGGCCATGTTGGCGCCGGAGCCGAAGCGTCCCGCGGTGAACGGGAACAGCGGTTCGCCGGCGGGCGGGTGCGCCGGGTCGTACGTGCGCGGGGTGAAGCCCTTCGCGAAGCCGCCGTGGCTCTCCAGCAGCACCTGGGCGGGGGTGCGCAGCCGCGCGGGCAGGATCAGCCCGGTGGCGCAGCCCAGGCCCGGGTCGGCGGCGAAGGGCGCGGTCAGCTCGGTGAGCCAGCGCGGGTCGGCGACCACGTCGTCGTCGGTGAAGGCGACCACCTCGCCCCGGACGGCGGCCAGCCCCCGGTTGTGGGCGACGGCGAGCCCCGGGGCCGGCTCGCACACGTACCGCACGCGCTCGGCGTACTTCCGCTCGACCAGCTCCCGCGTCTCGTCGGTCACCGGGGCGTTGTCGACGACGACGATCTCGACGTCCGGATGATCCTGCGCGAGCAACGAGTCAAGCGCCCGCCCCAGCAGCCGGGCCCGCTCCCGGGTGGCCACGACGACACTGACGCCCGGCGACGCGACCGGTGAGCCGAGCCGTCCGTTCGGCGTGGCGGCCCCGGGCCCGCCCGCCGGCGCCGGGTGCAGGCGCCGGGCCAGCGCAGCCAGTGTCCGCGTCGGGTCCGCGCCCTCCGGTACCCGGGCGAGCAACGTGCCCACGGGCCGGCCCCTCCTGCGGACCAGGACGAACACCGCGCCCGACGTCACCGGCGGGCTGCCCGGACCCGGTCTGAGGGCGGCGGCCTCCTCGTCGTCCCCGAGGTCCAGCTCGGCGACCTGCACCGGCTCCGTGCTCAGGAACCTGTCGATCTCCTGCCGTGTCTCCTGCCGCGCACGCCGTGCCCCGGCCATGCGCCCCACCCCCTCGTGGTTGCCCCTCCGTCACGGCCGGCGCAGCCGGGCCGCCCCCTTCAGCGTGCGTGCCGCCAGCGACGCCAGCCGGGGCCGGCCGCGCACGAAGCTGTGCGCGCGGCGGGCCGGCTCCCGGCCGAGCCACTGAAGCGCCGCGCCCGCCCCCGGACGCGTCGCCGTCCCCTCGTACACGGGAAGTTCGCCGGTCTTCAGCGAGTCCTTGTACTCCGCCGCGCCCCGCCCCATGTCGAGCAGGCCGATCCCCTCGGCGGCGGCGGCCTCGGCCATCCGCAGATGCAGCACCAGCCCCGGCGAGAACTTCGCGACCTCCGGGTCGTACGCCGGGAACCAGCAGGCCAGGACCGATGCCGAGCGCAGCCCGAAGTGGGCGGCGACGGGCCGCCCGCCCGCGTAGAGCACGGACAGCGTGCCCGTGCACTGCGGCGCCCGGGTCTCGGCGAGCCGCCCGACGAGCCGGGTGATCCACTCCTGCGCGAACCGGTCCCGGCGCCCCGTCCTGCGGTACTGCGCCGACTTCCACTCCATGAGCGTGCGCAGCGCCGCCGGTTCCCGCTCGTCGAACACGAAGCGCACGTCCCCGACCTGCCGGCCCAGCCTGCGCTCCTTGGCGAGGGTGGTCTTCAGGAACTTCGGCGACTGGGCGCGCAGCACGCTCTCGTACGCCTCGTAGCCCTTCTCCACGTCGATGACGTAACTGGTGTGCTCCTCGGCGGCGTACGGCACGAACAGGCCCTGCTCGGCCTCCAGGTTGTCGAAGGCGAGGCTCGACAGGGAGCAGGCCCGCAGGAGTTGCCGGGGGTCCGGGGCGAGGCCCGGCCGCAGCACGGCGCCCTGGCAGTCCGAGACCCCGAGTCCGATCGCCCGGCCCTGGCCCAGCGGCCCGCGCTCGTACGGCAGGAAACCGGCGGCCTCGCCGCCCTCGTACAGCACCGCCACCCGCGCCCCGGGCCGCACCCGGCCCACGGCCTCGGTGAACTCCGGCTCCATGAACGGACTGCGCGGCGATCTCGACGCCGCGCGCAGCGCGCGCCAGCGCTCCCGTTCCCCCTCGCCCAGCTCCCCCGGCCTGAGCACACGTACACGTCCGCCGTTCAACCCGACCCCCCGATCAAGTCCCCCCTGGACAGAAGGAAGGTACCGCCGGGGCGGTCCGGAGGGTAGAAGGCAGAGCATGTTGTTGCCAACTGGTGCACAGGCCTTTAACTGCCTTTAGCCGGTGTTGTGCCAGGTTTCGGACACCTGCGAACGACCTCGTGCGCAACCGGTCGTGGGTGAGTCGGACAGGTGCGGTGTCCGTATTCTCTGATCATGGACCGCACCGCATACGCCCTCGTCGCCACCGACCTCGACGGAACGCTGCTGCGCGGCGACGACACCGTCTCCGAACGGTCGCTGGCCGCGCTGGCGCGGGTGGCCCGGGCGGGGGCGCGGCACCTGGTGGTGACGGGGCGCCCGGCACCGAGGGTCCGCCCCCTGCTGGACGGCCTCGGCTGCACGGGGCTCGCGGTGTGCGGACAGGGCGCGCAGGTGTACGACGCCGGCGCGCACCGCATGCTGTGGTCGGTCACCCTGGACCGGGAGCTGGCGGAGACCGCGCTCGGCAAGATCGAGGCCGAGGTGGGGGAGGTGTACGCCGCGGTCGACCAGGACGGCGTCGACGGGCTGACGCTCATCGAGCCGGGCTATCTGATGCCCCACCCGACCCTGCCCGCGGTGCGCGTCGAGCGGCGCGACGAGCTGTGGAGCGCGCCGATCAGCAAGGTGCTGCTGCGCCACCCGGACCTCACCGACGACGAGCTGGCGGCGACGGCGCGCGCGGTGGTCGGCTCGCTGGCGACGGTCACGATGTCGGGGCCGGGGACGGTGGAGCTCCAGCCGTGCGGGGTCACCAAGGCGACCGGTCTGGCGCTCGCCGCCGAGCACCTGGGGCTGAGCCGGGGGCGGACGATCGCCTTCGGGGACATGCCCAACGACATCCCCATGTTCCACTGGGCGGCCCGCGGGGTCGCCATGGCGGACGCCCACCCCGAACTCAAGGCGGTCGCGGACGAGGTCACCACGACGAACGAGGACGACGGCGTGGCCGTCGTCCTCGAACGGATCTTCGGAGCCGACTAGGTCCCGTCCGCCGAGGGGACCTGGTCGCGGCTCACCGCGGGGTACGGCTCAGTACGCGCTGAAGACGTTGTCGATCGAGCCGTAGCGGTCGGCCGCGTAGTTGCAGGCGGCGGTGATGTTGGCGACCGGGTCGTACGAGTCCCAGGAGGTGCCGGCGACGTGGTACGCCTGGAAGGTCGGGTCGATCACCTGGAGCAGCCCCTTGGACGGGGTGCCGTTGACGGCGTTGATGTCCCAGTTGTTGATGGCGAGCGGGTTGCCGGACGACTCGCGCATGATGTTGCGGTGGATGCCGTCGTACGACCCGGGGATCCCGTGCTGGGCCATGATGTCCAGCGACTCGCGGATCCAGCCGTCGAGGTTGTCCGGGTACGCCGTGGTCGCCGTGGTGGCGGTGGTCGTGGCGGCCGGGGTGGCGGCGGACGCGGTGGCGGCGCCGATCAGCGGCAGGGCGAGCACGGCGACGCCGGTACCGGCGACGGCGAGCTTGCGGGCGATGCGGCTGGTTCGAGCGTGACGGTTCTGACCGTTGGCAGGCATGTGTGTGTCCCTCTCCAACGCCTGCGAGGTGAGCTGTCGGGTTCGGGC
>NZ_WWHX01000856.1 GCF_009862125.1 Streptomyces sp. SID5910 | reverse complement strand
CAGCCGACCTGATCCAAACGACAGGCCCTAGGCTGGATCCATGTCAGCGATCCGTCTCCTCGTGCTCGGTGCCGTCCGCCAGCACGGGCGGGCCCACGGCTACCAGGTGCGCAACGACCTGGAGTACTGGGGCGCGCACGAGTGGTCCAACGCCAAGCCCGGCTCGATCTACCACGCGCTGAAGCAGATGGCCAAGCAGGGGCTGCTCCTCGCGCACGAGGTCGCGCCGTCTACGGCGGGCGGGCCGCCGCGCGTGGAGTACGAGATCACCGAGCAGGGCACCGAGGAGTACCTCACCCTGCTCCGCTCCTACCTCACCGCCTACGACCAGCGGCCCGACGTGCTCACCGCGGCGCTCGGTTTCATGGTCGACCTCCCGCGCGAGGAGGCCCTCGGGCTGCTGGAGCAGAGGGTGCGGAAGATGGAGGAGTGGCGGCGCTCCGTCACCGAGTACTACACGCCCGAGGAGGGGCCCGGCAGGCTCGGGCACATCGGCGAGATCATGAACTTCTGGGTCCACTCGGCCGACTCCGGCGCCGAGTGGACCCGGGGTCTGATCGAGCGGATCCGGGGCGGGGCGTACACCTTCGCCGGTGAGGGCGAGCCGTTCGTCGGCGTGCTGGCGGAGGGCGAGGAGAACCCCTTCGCGTCGGGGCGGCCGCACTACGGGGACGCCCGCTAATCAAGTTTGACCAATGGGATCGGGTGCCTTACCGTCGGGACCTTCGAGCGGGTAGTCAAATTTGGCTAGCGAGGGGAGCGGCAGTGGCCGACACGGCGATCACCGTCGAAGGGGCACGGAAGAGGTACGGCGGCAGGAACGCGCTGGACGGACTCGACCTCACGGTCGCGCGCGGCACGGTGCACGGGGTGCTGGGCCCGAACGGCGCGGGCAAGACCACCCTCGTCCGCATCCTGTCCACCCTGCTGCGGCCGGACGCGGGCCGGATCGAGGTGGCCGGGCACGACGTCGTCACCGACGCGTACGCGGTGCGGCTGCGCATCGGCCTGCTCGGCCAGCACGCGGCGCTCGACGAGGAACTGGGCGGTCGGCAGAACCTGGAGATGTTCGGCCGCCTCCACCACCTGGGCGCCCGGCACGCCCGCGCGCGTGCCGGTGAACTGCTCGCCCGCTTCGGTCTCACCGACACCGGACGCAAGCCCGTCAGCGCCTACAGCGGCGGCATGCGGCGCCGCCTCGACCTCGCCGCGTCCCTCATCACCGAACCGCAGGTGCTCTTCCTGGACGAGCCGACCACCGGCCTCGACCCCCGGGGCCGCGCCGAGGTGTGGGACTCGGTCCGCTCCCTGGTCGGCGGCGGGACGACGGTCCTGCTCACCACCCAGTACCTGGAGGAGGCCGACCAGCTCGCCGACCGCATCTCCGTCGTCGACGCCGGCCGGGTCGTCGCCGACGGCACGGCGGACGAGCTGAAGGCCGCCACCGGCGGCGACCGCATCGACGTCGTCCTGCGCGACGCCGGGCAACTGGGTGCCGCGGCCGCCCTGCTGCCGCTCACCGGCGTCCGCGTCGACTCCGACCGCCGGCTGCTCAGCGCCCCGGTCACCGACCGGATGGCCGCCCTCTCCGACGTCGTACGGGCGCTGCGGGAGGCCGGGGTCGAGGCCGAGGACGTGGCGCTGCGCCGGCCGACCCTGGACGAGGTCTTCCTGCACCTCACCGACCGCACCGAGGAGACCGTGTGACCGCCCACGCCCTGACCGACTCCTGGACCATGACCCGCCGCGAGCTGGCCCGCTGGGCGCGGCAGCCCGTCACGGTCGCCGTCAACCTGGTCTTCCCCGTCATGCTGCTGCTGATGTTCGGCTACCTGGTCGGCGGCGGCCGGGACGTCAGCGGCGACTACGTCGACTACCTGGTCCCCGGGATGCTGGCGCTCACCATGGCCTTCGGCCTGGAGGGCACGATGATCGCCGTCACCCGGGACCTCGACAAGGGCGTCATCGACCGCTTCCGCTCGCTGCCGATGGCCAACGGCGCGGTGCTGGTCGGCCGTTCGGCCGCCGACATGCTCCAGTCGGCGGCGGGCCTCGCGGTGATGACCGCGGTGGGGTACGCGCTCGGCTGGCGCGCCCACGGCGGCCCCGGCGCGTTCCTGGGCGCGGTGGGCCTGCTCCTGCTCCTGCGGTTCGCCATGCTGTGGATCGGCATCTTCCTGGCGCTGGTGGCGGGCAAGCCGGAACTCGTGCAGGCGGTGCAGATCCTGGTCTGGCCGGTCGGCTTCCTCTCCAACGCCTTCGCCGCACCGGACTCCATGCCCGGCTGGCTGGGCACGGCCGTCCAGTGGAACCCGCTTTCCCAGACCGCCACCGCCGTACGCGACCTGTTCGGCGGCCCCGGCGGCGAGCCCGGCCACGTCTGGGCGGCCGTCGGCTGGCCGCTGGCCCTGCTCGCGGTGTTCTTCCCGCTGGCGGTGGGCAGGTTCGCGCGCCTCAGCCGCTGAGGACGCTCTGGTGGTGGAACCCGGAGGCCGCGCCCTTGTCGTGGGTCAGCGGATACGGCTGCCGGCGCAGGTCGGGCAGCAGCCGCTCCAGGTCGGCGAGGAGCAGGTCCGCCATGTCCGCCGAGAAGCCGTTGCGGCACACCACGCGCAGCACGGACAGGTCCTCGCGGTGCGGCGGGAAGGTGTACGCGGGCACCAGCCAGCCGCCCTCGCGCAGCCGCCGGGAGACGTCGAACACGTCGTACGCCGTCACGTCGTCGGCCGTCGTGAAGGCGAACACCGGCAGCTGGTCGCCGCGCGTCAGCAGCCGGAAGTCGCCGAGCGCCTCCACCCGCTCGGCGATGCCCCGGGCGATGTCCCGCGAGGTCTGCTGCACGGCCCGGTAGCCCTCGCGGCCCAGCCGCAGGAACGTGTAGTACTGCGCGGCCACCTGCGCCCCGGGCCGGGAGAAGTTCAGCGCGAAGGTCGGCATGTCGCCGCCCAGGTAGTTGACCCGGAACACCAGCTCCTCGGGCAGCGCGTGGGCGTCCCGCCACAGCGCCCAGCCGACCCCGGGGTAGACCAGCCCGTACTTGTGCCCCGAGGTGTTGATCGAGGCGACCCTCGGCAGCCGGAAGTCCCACACCAGGTCCTCGTCCAGGAACGGCGCGACCATGGCGCCCGACGCCCCGTCGACGTGCACCGGGATGTCGAGACCGGTCCGCTCCTGGAGGGCGTCCAGGGCGGCGCACAGGTCGGCGATCGGTTCGTAGGAGCCGTCGAAGGTGGAGCCGAGGATGCCGACGGCCCCGATCGTGTTCTCGTCGCACAGCTCGGCGGCGGCCTGCGGGTCGAGGTGGAAGCGGTCGCCCTCCATGGGCACCTGCCGGGCCTCCACCTCCCAGAAGTTGCAGAACTTCTCCCAGCAGACCTGCACGTTCACGCCCATCACCAGGTTGGGCCGCGCGGTCGACGGATACCGGCCGGCGTTGCGCAGCGCCCACCGCCGCTTCAGGGCCATTCCGGCGAGCATGCACGCCTCGCTCGACCCCGTCGTCGAGCAGCCCACGGCCGCCGACGGGTCGGGCGCGTGCCACAGGTCGGCGAGCATCGCCACGCAGCGCCGCTCCAGCTCGGCGGTGCGCGGGTACTCGTCCTTGTCGATCATGTTCTTGTCGCGGCACTCACTCATCAGCACCCCGGCCTGCGGCTCCATCCAGGTGGTGACGAAGGTGGCCAGGTTCAGCCGGGCGTTGCCGTCCAGCATCAGCTCGTCGTGGACCAGCCGGTACGCCGTCATGGGCGGCAGGGGAGTGTCGGGGAGCCGGTGCGCGGGCGGGGCCTCGGTCATGCCGCCGGTCGGGTCCGTCTGACCGTAGAAGGGTTTCACGGCGAGCCGGCGACGGGTGCTGTCGTCGTCCCGGGGCGGCTGGTGCCCGTGGTGCAGTGGCATGCGTCCGACGGTAGGTCCGGGCAAGGAGCCACGCATCCGGGCTTGCACCTCACGTGGCGTGAGGAGGCAGCGTGGACGGCGTCACAGAAGGGAGCGGAAGTGAGCTACTCCGTGGGACAGGTGGCCGGCTTCGCCGGGGTGACCGTGCGCACCCTGCACCACTACGACGACATCGGCCTGCTGGTACCGAGCGAGCGCAGCCACGCCGGCCACCGGCGCTACGGCGACGCCGACCTCGACCGGCTCCAGCAGATCCTGTTCTACCGCGAGCTCGGCTTCCCGCTCGACGAGGTCGCCGCCCTGCTCGACGACCCGGCCGCGGACCCGCGCGCGCACCTGCGCCGCCAGCACGAGCTGCTGACCGCCCGGATCGAGAAGCTCCAGAAGATGGCGGCGGCCGTGGAGCACGCCATGGAGGCACGCAGCATGGGCATCAACCTCACGCCCGAGGAGAAGTTCGAGGTCTTCGGCGACTTCGACCCCGACCAGTACGAGGAGGAGGTCCGGGAGCGCTGGGGCGGCACCGACGCCTACCGCCAGTCCAAGGAGAGGACCGCCTCGTACACGAAGGAGGACTGGCAGCGCCTCCAGGACGAGGCCGACGAGCTCACCCGGCGCTTCGTCGCCCTGATGGACGCCGGCGAGCCCGCCGACTCCGAGGCGGCCATGGACGCCGCCGAGGACCACCGGCAGGGGATCGCCCGCAACCACTACGACTGCGGGTACGAGATGCACACCTGCCTGGGCGAGATGTACGTCTCGGACGAACGTTTCACGCGAAACATCGACGCCGCCAAGCCGGGCCTGGCCGCCTACATGCGCGACGCGATCCTCGCCAACGCCGTCCGGCACACCCCCTGAGCAGTGGTCGTGGCCCGGGTCTCACTCCCGGGCCACGACCACCGCCGTCCCGTACGCGCACACCTCGGTGCCCACGTCCGCCGCCTCGGTCACGTCGAAGCGGAACGACAGCACCGCGTTGGCGCCCCGCGCGCGTGCCTGCTCCACGAGCCGCTCCATGGCCTGGTTGCGGGTCTCGACGAGGGTCTTGGTGAGTCCGCGCAGCTCACCGCCGACCAGTGACTTCAGCCCGGCACCGATCTGGCTCCCCAGGTGCCGGGAGCGTACGGTCAGTCCGAAGACCTCTCCGAGCACCTCCTGGACGCGGTGGCCGGGAAGGTCGTTCGTGGTCACGACGAGTACGTCGGGCTGAGGGCCCTGTCCGCCGCCGTATTCTTCAATGCCCATGGTTCACAGGGTTCCCCGGCCGGGCGCACAGCGCACCCCTTGGGCGTCCGTGGAACCTGGGCCCCGACGGCCGCGTTGATACGTTGGGGCAGCCAAAGCCCCCGCCCGCCCCCCAGTGCAGGAGCCACAATCCCGTGACCACGCTTGCGCTCGGCCCCGAGTGGCTGAGTCCGGACTATCTGATCGAGACCTTCAGCCTGGCCGGCATCCTGCTGATCGTCTTCGCGGAGTCCGGTCTCTTCGCGTTCCTGCCCGGTGATTCGCTGCTGTTCACGGCGGGCCTGTTCGTCGCCCAGGGGCAGTACATCAGCCAGCCGCTGTGGCTGGTGTGCACCCTGATCGTGGCCGCCGCCGTCCTCGGCGACCAAGTCGGCTACATGATCGGCAAGTTCTTCGGCCCCAAGCTCTTCAGCCGTCCCAACTCCAAGCTCTTCAAACAGGAGAACCTGGAGAAGGCCCACGAGTTCATGGAGAAGTACGGCCCCAAGGCGATCGTCCTGGCCCGCTTCGTGCCGATCGTGCGCACCTTCGCCCCCATCGTGGCGGGCGCCGGCCGCATGAAGTACCGCACGTTCCTCACGTTCAACGTCATCGGCGGCGTCGCCTGGGGCACCGGCGTCACCCTCGCGGGCTACTGGCTCGGGCAGATCGAGTTCATCCGCACCAACGTCGAGGCGATCCTCGTCCTGATCGTCCTGGTCTCGGTGGTCCCGATCGGCATCGAGTTCCTGCGCGAGCGCGGCAAGAAGAAGCGCGCCGCGGCGAATCAGCCGGTGCCTCCGGCGGCCCAGCAGCAGCCCCCGTACCCGGTCATGGACGACGCCACGACCCAGCTCCGCCGCGTGGACCCGTACGAGCAGCCGCAGCAGCACCAGCAGCAGTACGACCAGGGCTACGGGAACCAGGGCTACGGCAACCAGCAGCAGCCGTACGCCCAGCAGTACCCGCAGAACCACGGCGGTCAGCAGCAGTACGGCGACCAGTACCCGTACAACCAGGGGCACTGAAGGCGCCCCTGAAAGGGGCGCGGGGAACTGCGCGAGAAACCACGACGCACCTGCACTCGCCGTCGTACCGCGCCCCCCGCCCCCTTGGGCACCCTAGAAACCCCGGGTCCGCTTGGCCGCCCGCCTGCCGGCGGCACTCGCCGCACCCGGCACCTTCAGGAACAGCCGCGAGATCTCCCCACCGAGGTTCACCCCGATGGCGATCGCCATCGCGAGCGCCACCGCCTTCGACAGCGACAGCAGCCCCGCGTCCACCTCGCTCTGCGCGATCGCCAGCAGACCGAAGTACGTCGCCGAACCGGGCAGCAGCGGCCCGATCGCCGCGGTCGTGTACGGCAGCGCCGACGCGAACCGGTAGCGGGACATCAGCTGCCCGAACAGGCCCACCAGCCCCGCCGCCGCGGCCGTGGAGGCCACCGGCGAGATCCCGCCGGTGTAGTGCATGGCCCCGTAGACGCACCAGGCGACGCCGCCGTTCAGGGTCACCGCGAGCACGGTGGACCGCTCCTGCTGGAGCAGGATCGCGAAGGCCAGCGACAGCAGCATCGACGCGAAGATCTGCACGACCGGCTGGTCGCCCGAGCCCAGCGCGGCGTCCGGATTGAGCTCGGCGCCCAGCTGGACACCGAAGTACAGCACCACCAGCACCCCGGCGACGATGCTGACGAAGAAGTACATGACCTCCAGCAGACGCGCGGCCGCGGTGATGTAGAACCCGGTCAGACCGTCCTGCACGCCCGCGACCAGCGCCCGCCCCGGCAGCAGCGCGAACAGGCCACCGGTGATGACCGCGGACGCCTTCACGTCGACGTGTGTCAGCGTCAGCGCGATCCCTATCGCGGCCGGCGGCATCGCGGCCACGGCGAACTGGTAGAACTCCGGCAGCCCGCGCCCCGCGCACAGCCAGGCCAGCCGGTCGCCGAGCATCGCGCCGAACAGGGCCGCGAAGAACACGATCACGTCACCGCCGACGAGCAGCGAGGCCGCGCCGGCCAGCGATCCGCTCGCCGCGGTCAGCACCCACGTCGGGTACGGGTGCCGGTTGCGGCGGATCTCGGCGAGGCGCCGGTAGGCCTCCTCCAGGGAAATGTGCGTGTCCGGGTCGCTGAGGTCGTCCACCAGCTGGAACACGGCCGCGAGCCGCGTGTAGTCGGTGCCCCGGCGGCGTACCGTCCGCGACGCCGTCACCGGGTCCTCGACCAGGGACGGCTGGTGGGAGATCGACAGCAGGGTGAAGGTGACGTTCGGCTCGCAGCGGTCCAGGCCGTAGGAGCGGCACACCGCGAACATCGCGGCCTC
>NZ_WWHX01000855.1 GCF_009862125.1 Streptomyces sp. SID5910 | reverse complement strand
GAACATCACCATGACGCTGCGGGACGTCCCGGTGCGGATGGCGGGTGCCGCCGGCGGCGCGCTCCAGACGGGCCAGCGCCTCGGCGGCGCCGTGGGCACCGCCGCGCTGCCCGGCCTGTTCTACCTGGCGCTGAGCGCCACCCACGACGACTACCACGAGGCCGTGGCCCTCTCGGTCGGCACCGGCGTCGCCGCCATGCTGTGCGCCCTGGCCGTCGCCGTCCTCGACTGGCGCCGGGACCGGCACGGCAAGGGCGGCTGCCCGCCGGAGACGTCCCACAGCCACACCCACGCGGGGCAGGGCTGAACGACCGGTCCCGCTCAGCGGCGCTTGCCGAACTTCCGCAGCATCTCCTGGGCCTGCGCGCGGCGGCGGGGGTCCGCGGCGGCGCGGCGCACCTGTTCCGCCGTCCGGCGGCCCTGCGGGCTGCGCGCGAACTGCTTGATCCGGTCCAGCATTCCGGGCATGACGTTCCTCCGGGTAGACGGGTCTGTCTGTACGGCCGTCCGTACGCCGTGCTTGTACCCGGCGGTCCCCGGATCAGCCCGTGGGTTTGACACCGCCCGGACGGGCGACCCGCAAGGCAGGACATCGCAACCCGACGTCGTGAGGTGAGAAGACGTGGCCGGCAACCAGAAGTCCAAGGCCAAGATGGAACAGGCCAAGGGAAAGGCCAAGGAGGCGGCGGGGCGTGCCGTCGGCAACGAGCGGATGACGGCCGAGGGCCGCGCCGAGCAGTCGAAGGGCGACGCCCGCCAGGCCAAGGAGAAGGGCAAGGACGCGTTCCGGCACTGACACCGGTACCGCCGGGCGGCACCGAACGGGCCGCGGACCCCAGCACACGGCCGGGGTCCGCGGCCCGTTCGCGCGCCCGCCCCGGTCAGTCGATGCGGTAGTCGTCCCCGTACACCCGCCACCGCAGCGGCGGTTCCAGGTCGAGGTTGCCCTCGCGCAGGAAGACGCGCTGCGCCGTGTCGACGCGACTGGTGTCGCTGTGCGCCACCTCCTGCCTCATGGCCCGCACCCGCGCGTCCAGGAAGGCGTTCAGGTAGGCCGTCTCGTCGCCGCCGCGGGCCGGGGGCACGGCCCGGCCGAGGGCCCGCTCGCGGATGGCGGCGAAACCCTCCGGGCCGCCCTCGCCGTGCATCACCATCGCGTCGTAGTACGCGAACTGGCCAAGGGTCCGCAGCCCGTCCGCCTTCGCCTGCCGCACGGCCGGATCGAAGTACACGCGGTCGCGCTCGTCGTCCTGCGCCCGGCGAAAGTCCCGCTCGCCGGCGGCCCGGCGCCAGTCCTCGGGGAAGTGCGGGTCGAGCCCCTCGTGCGAGTCGGAGCCGTCGACCGCGCGCAGCGCGGGCAGGAAGCGCGCGAGCGCGTTGCCGGGCCGGCGGCCGGTGTAGAGCTCCACCAGGGCGAGCATGTCGCCGGTGCCCGAGCAGAAGCCGATGATGCCCGCCGTGTAGCCGCGGCCGTCGCCGATGTCCTCGATGTAGCCGTACTGCGCCGTCCAGTCGAGCGTGGAGTTCTCGGCGCTCGACACCAGGCGCATGGCGATCTCCTTCTTCGCCGGGTCGTCGAGCCCCGCGGGGCGCCAGGCCGCCGCGGCGGCCCGGACGGGGGAGAGGAGGAAGGCGACCAGGGAAGCGCGTGTCATGGCGAGCACGGTACGGCGTGCGGTGCCGTCCTGACGCACCGGACGGGACGAGGGGTGCCTCACGGGATCTCCAGAGGGAGCGAGGGGCCGGGCGGGCGGCCGCAGACGGTGAGGAAGGTTTCCTACCCGAAGCGGACGAGTCGGACGCCACTCACACGGGGGACCGGCACGGTCCCGCTGCTCCCGCCCCGTCAGGGCACCGGCTGCTCCGCCCAGATGACCTTGCCGTCCGGTGTGTAGCGGGTGCCCCACCGCTCGGCGAGCTGCGCCACGAGGAACAGTCCGCGCCCGCCCTCGTCGGTCATGGCCGCGTAGCGCAGGTGCGGTGAGGTGCTGCTGCTGTCGAACACCTCGCAGATCAGGCTGCGGTCGCGCAGCACCCGCACATGGACCGTCTCGCCGCCGTACCGGATCGCGTTGGTGACCAGCTCGCTCAGGATCAGCTCCGTCGTGAACGCCAGCTCGTCCAGCCCCCACTCCGTCAGCCGCCGGGTGACCTGGGCGCGCACCTCGCCCACGGCGGCCGGGTCGTTCGGCACCCGCCACTCGGCGACCCGGTCCGGGCCCAGCACCCGGGTCCGGGCGACCAGCAGCGCGATGTCGTCGCCCGGCCGGTCCGGGAGCCGGGCGTCGAGGACGGTACGGCAGGTGTCCTCCGGCGACTCGCCCGCGATCTCCAGCGCCCTGCGCAGCTGTTCCAGGCCGACGTCGATGTCGTGCTCCCGGTCCTCCACGAGCCCGTCGGTGTACAGCACCAGCCGGCTGCCCTCCGGCAGGTGCAGCTCGGCCGTCTCGAACGGCAGCCCGCCCAGGCCCAGCGGGGGACCGGCGGGCACCTCGGGGAACTCCACCTCGCCGTCGGGGCGGATCAGGGCGGGCGGCGGATGACCGGCCCGGGCGATCACACAGGTGGCGGCGACCGGGTCGTAGATGGCGTACAGGCAGGTCGCGCCGGTGACCGGGGCGGCGGTGTCGTCGGCGGCCTCGTCCTGGTCGATGCGGGCGACCAGCTCGTCCAGCAGGACCAGCAGCTCGTCGGGTGGCAGGTCCAGCGCCGAGAAGTTGTGCACCGCCGTCCGCAGCCGGCCCATCGTGGCCGCCGCGTGCAGACCGTGGCCGACGACGTCGCCCACCACCAGCGCCACCCGGGCCCCGGAGAGCGGCAGCACGTCGAACCAGTCCCCGCCCACCCCCGCCTGCGCGGGCAGATAGCGGTGGGCGACGTCCAGGGCGTTCTGCTCGGGCATCCTGCGGGGCAGCAGGCTCTGCTGGAGCGTCACCGCCATGCCGTGCTCGCGGGTGTAGCGGCGCGCGTTGTCGATGGAGACCGCGGCGCGCGCGACCAGCTCCTCGGCGAGCGCCAGCTCGTCCTCGTCGAACGGCTCGGGCCGCCGCGACCGCCAGAAGCCGACCACCCCGAGCACCAGGGCGCCCGCGCGCAGCGGCACGGTGATCAGCGAGTGGATGCCGTACGCCACGATCTGCGCGGAGATCTCGAGGTCCTGTGCCTGCCAGCCCGGGGCCCGGCTGAGGTCGGGCTCCAGGAGCGAGCGGCCGGTGGCCAGCGTCTGGGCCTGCGGGGAGGACGGCACGAAGCGGATCTGCCGGCCCACCGGGTAGAGCGGCGCGCCCTCGTCGACGCCGCTGAGGGCGGTGCGGCGCAGCGGGGTCACCGCCTCCGGCTGGCCGCCGCCGAGCACCGCGTCGAACAGGTCCACGGTGACGTAGTCCGCGAAGCGGGGCGCGGCCAGCTCCGCCAGCTCCTCGGCGGTCCGGGTGACGTCCAGGCTGGTGCCGATGCCCACCCCGGCGTCGTACAGCATGTCCAGCCGCTCCCGGGCGGTCTCGGCACGGCCGGACAGGGCCCGCAGCTCCGTGGAGTCGCGCAGGGTGGCGACGCTGCCGGGCGGGCCGCCCCGCTCGTCCGTGGGCCGCAGGTTGATCGCCAGCAGCCGGTCCTTGACCAGGTGCACCTCGTCCGTGGCCACCCGCCCGGACTCCAGCAGCCGCGCCGTGTCGTCCGGCAGGCCGAGGTCCAGGACGTGCCGGCCCTCGGCGTCGGCGGGCAGGTCGAGCAGGCGGTGCGCCTCGTCGTTGGCGAGCAGCAGCCTGCCCTCCCCGCCGATGATGAGCACGCCCTCCCGCACGGAGTGCAGAACCGCGTCGTGGTGTTCGTACATCCGGGTCATCTCGTGCGGGCCCAGGCCGTGGGTCTGCCGCAGCAGCCGCCGGCTGACCAGCGCGGTGCCCGCGGTCGCCAGGGCCAGGCCGACGCCGGCGGCGATCAGCACCAGCGGCAGCTGCCGGTCGGCGACGCCGCCCACGTTCTCCGTGGTGATGCCGGCCGAGACCAGGCCGACGACCTTCCCGTCCGGAGTCTCGACCGGCACCACGGCCTGGACCAGCCGTCCTATGGTGCCGTCGATCTCCTCGGTGACGGTGCGCCCCTCCAGCGCGGGGGCGATGTTCCCGACGAACTTCTTGCCGATGCGGTCGGGGATCGGATGGGTGTAGCGGATCCCGTCGGGGTTCAGGACGACGATGAAGTCCACACCCGTCGCCTTGCGCGCCGCCTCGGCCCGCGGCTGGAGGACCGCCGTGGGATCGGGACTTCGCAGCGCCTCGACCATGCCGGGGGAGTTCGCGAACGTCGCGGCCACGGCGACCGAGCGGTTGCGGGCCTCCACCGTGCTGTCGTGCTGCACCTGGAGCACGAGCGAGACCGCCGCCACCACCACGAGCAGCAGCACGATGACCACGTTCAGCACGAAGACCTGACCGGCGACACTGCGCCCGGACAGCGCCGACCGCAGAGCCGCGAACCGGCCCCGGCGCCCCGCGGCCGCTGCCCGTCGTGACCGGTCCGCGTCACGCTGCCGGGCGAGCGAACCGATGGGACGACGGGGTGACCGCTCTCCCGATCGACCCATCAGTCGGACCATGTGCCCATGTCTACACTGCCGGGCCGCGTGAGGCGAGGGGCGCCCCCGGGGAC
>NZ_WWHX01000854.1 GCF_009862125.1 Streptomyces sp. SID5910 | reverse complement strand
CTCGTCGCTCTGGAGACCGAGCAGGATGTCGCGGCCCTTCTCCGGGGGGACCTCGTAGATCCGGGGGTGAGGGTCGGTGGCCTCGCACAGCTCCTTCGCGGCCGGTTCGAGGTGCGGGGTGATCGGAGGGGGGGAGGTCGGTCATGTCCACTCCATTCACGGACACACGCGTGCCCTGCTCGGGTGGTCGAATCAGGCGGCCGTCGCACCTGACGGCGCACGCATACCGGGTTCCATGCTTCGCCGCCCCTATCCCTGCCGCAACCCGTCTCCGGGCCCGCATGCAGGTGCTGACGGCCGCGCGGAAGATGGGAGAGCGAGGCCGGGCACAGCCGATGCCACCCTCTAAAGTAAGCGGCGTAAACATTTGGGTGTACGGTTGTCGTGCAGACACCGAGACGCACGAGTACCTGCGCCCGAAGAGGCGGCAGGGCGCCCAGCCGGGACTGACGAGGGTCTGGCACCCCGCGGGCCTGAAGATCCTCAAGCGCCTTCCGGGCATCAAGTAGACAAGTGAGAGTGACGAATCCCATGCACACAGTTCTGGGCGCCAACGGACCGATCGGCGAAGAGCTCACCCGCGAGCTGTACCGCGGCTTCACGCACGACATCCGGCTGGTCAGCCGCAACCCCAAGAAGATCCACGACACCGATCAGCTCGTCAAGGCCGATCTGACCGACCCCGACGCCACGGCCCGGGCCGTCGAGGGCAGCGAGGTCGCCTACCTCACCGTGGGCCTGCCCATGGACTCGCAGCTGTGGGAGCAGCAGTTCCCCGCCATGATGCGCAACGTCATCGACGCCTGCGCCAAGTACGGCACCAAGCTCGTGTTCTTCGACAACACCTACATGTACCCGGGGACGACCACCCCGCAGACCGAGTCGACCGGCTTCGTACCGAACGGCCGCAAGGGCCGCGTGCGCGCGCAGATCGCGACGATGCTGCTGGACGCGATGAGCGCCGGAACGGTCGACGCCGTCATCTGCCGGGCGCCGGAGTTCTACGGTCCCGGCAAGACCAAGAGCCTGACCAACTCGCTCGTCTTCGACCGGATCAAGGCGGGCAAGCGGCCCTTCGTTCCCGTCAGCGCGAAGACCGTCCGGTCCCTCATCTGGACGCCGGACGCCAGCCGGGCCATGGCCCTGATCGGCAACACCCCGGACGCCTACAGCCAGACCTGGCACCTGCCCATCGACCCGCACCGCCTCACCTACGCCGAGCTGATCCAGGTCGCCGCACGGATCACCGGACGCCCTATCCGGTACACCGTGCTGCCGCTGGCCGTGTTCACCCTCGGCGGGCGCTTCGTCGGGCCGCTCGGAGAGGTCGGGGAGCTGCTGCCGCGCTACCGCGGTGACAACATCTTCGACGCCTCCAAGTTCACGACGCGTTTCCCCGACTTCGGCGTCACCTCCTACGAGGAGGGCATCGCCAGGATCCTCGGCTGAGCGTGTGTACTGCCTGACGCGGGCCGACCCGGCGCCGGGCCGGTCAGAGGGACCTCCGGGCGGAAGTGAGTTCGGAGAGCAGATCCGGGCCCGTCCAGGCGCGACGGATGCCGGGCGGTGCCGTCTCGGCCTCGTGGACGAGTCGCACCACGCGGGCCGAGACGGGCGCGGGCAGCGAGTGCCGGGCGGCCATGGCGACGATCTCGCCCTGCAAGTGGTCGATCTCCGTGGCGCGACCTCGTTCGAGGTCCTCCCACATGGAGGAGCGGGCGTGGGCGTCGATGGCCAGGGTGCGCCGGGCGACGCGGCGGAAGAGGCCGTCCGGGAGTCGCAGCAGGTGCGGCGTGAGGGCGGTCGGGACCGGGGTGAGGCGAACGGGGGTGATGCCCTCGGCGCGGAAGGCCGCCAGGGCCTCGGACTGACACAGCGCCAGGCACCGCCGGAAGGCGCGCTGTGCCAGCTGGTGGCGCAGCGGTTGTCCCGAGAGCGCGTTGAGGGCGTTGTTCAGGTTCATCAGCAGCTTCGCGTGCTGTACGCCCCGCATGTCGGCGTGCGGCCGAACCGCCAGCCCGGCCTCGGCCAGTGCCGCGGTCAGGGGGCGGGCCGCGGGCGTGTCGTCCAGCATCAGGGGGCCGCCGCTGCCCTGGTGGAAGTGACCGGGCTCGGTCTGCACCACGTTGTAGGGGACCATCCCGGCCAGCACGGTGTGCCCCGGCAGCGCCTCGCGGAGCAGCCGGGTGTTGCGCAGTCCGTTCTGGAAGCTGCACACGACGGTGCGGGCGCCCAGGTGCGGGGCGAGGTCGCGCGCCGCGGTGAGGGTGTCGGCGGATTTCACGGTGACCAGCACGATGTCGGCGTCCCCGGCGGCATCCGCGTGGGTCGCGGTGCGCAGGGCGGTCGGGGGCAGCCGGTGGGCCGATGCCCCGCTTGTGGTGAGGGTCAGTCCCTTGTCCCGCAGCACGGCCATGCCGGCGGGGCGGCCGATCAGTGTGATGTCGGCGACCGGGGCGAGGCGCCCGCCGAGGTAGCAGCCGATGCTGCCGGCTCCCAGGATCGCTATGCGAGGCGGCGTGGGGCTCACGGGCCGGCCTGCCTTTCGGTCGAGGGGGTCGGACGGAGCGTTGCAGTGTCCCGTTGCGGCAGGCCGGTCCGGGCCGTGGATGCCGCAACGGCGGCAAGGCTACAAGCCCCCACGACGGCCTGGGCAGTCGAGACCGTGGCGGGGCGTCGCCCGGGAGACGTCCGGTCGGCGCGGGCGAGATCACGTGCTGACCCGCGCACTTCCTCGCCCGTCTTCTAGGGTCGTCCTCATGACGACCGACACCGGGACCGCCGGCGCGCTCTTCGAAGCGCTGCGGGCGGACGCCCTCACCAGTCCGGAGCAGCTGCGCGAGTTCTATCCGCAGCCGAACCCCCACGCTCTCCGCAAGGAGATCGACCACCTGACCGAGGAGACCCGGGCGCTGATCGGCTGTTCCTCGCTGGTGTTCATCGGCAGCGCGGACGCCAAGGGCAGCGCGGACGTGACACCGCGTGGCGGCCCGGCCGGATTCGTCTCGGTGCTGGACGAGCGGACCCTGGTGATCCCCGACGCGACCGGCAACAAGCGGCTCGACACCCTGCACAACGTGCTGGAGACCGGACGCGTCGGACTGGTCTTCCTCATCCCCGGTCGCCCGACCACCCTGCGCGTCAACGGCCGCGCCTGCGTCTCGGCACGCCCGGAGCTGCTGGCCCAGCTCACTCCCGTGGGCAAACCGCCGGTCACGGCGATCGTGGTGGCCGTCGAGCAGGTCTACCCGCACTGCCCGAAGTCGCTGATGCGCGCCGACGCCTGGCGGCCCGAGCGGTGGGTCCCCGCCGACGCCCAGCCGACCAGCGCCGAGGTGACGCTGGCCCAGCTGGACCTCCCGGGCCTGACCGTCGAGCAGATCGAGGAGGTCGAACGGGAGTCACTGCGCCTGCGGTACGAGTGAAGCAGGGGCCCGCGCGTCAGGCCACGGCGGCGATGGAGCGGCCCGCCCAGTCCGGAGCCGGTTCGGTCAGGGCCGTGAGGCGGTGGCGGACCGTGTCCGGGAACTCGGTGGCCCGGCCCGCCTGCTGGTCGACGTGGAGCGCGAGCAGCTCCGTCGTCGCCACCGGGGACGCGTCGGCCGCCGGCTCCGACTCCGGGGCGGACACCACGTACATCTCGTGCACGAAGCGCGCCTTGCGCGCCGCCGCTCCCAACACGCGGGTGCGGACGGCCAGATGGGCGCCCTCGGGCACGTCCCGGAGGAAACGGATGTGGGACTCGACCGTGTAGAGGGAGCAGCCCGTGGACTCGCGGTAGCCGGAGTCCAGGCCCGTCTCGATCATCAGCGCGTCCGTGGCGTGGCCGAAGACGAGGACGTAGAAGGCCTCGCTCATATGGCCGTTGTAGTCGATCCACTGCGGGCGGACCGTGCTGCGGAACAGGGGGAGCCTCGTCATCGGGAGTCCTCCTCGCGGCCCAGGCGGCCGGTGGCGCGCAGGACGTCGATGACGCCCCGGTCGCGTTCGGCCACCAGGTCCGCGATGGAGCGGCCGTCCGCCGCCTCGTCGCAGCCCGCCACCACCGCGTCGTACAACTCCTTGTCCAGCTCCGGTGCTTCGAGGCGCGTCCACGGCGACTTCAGGGACGGACCGAAGTGGTCCAGCATGTGCGCCATGCCGCCCTCGCCGCCCGCGAGCGCGAACGTCAGCATCGGACCCATCACCGCCCAGCGCAGCCCCGGGCCCTCGGTGATCGACAGGTCGATGTCCCGGACCGTCGCCTCACCGTTGGCGACCATGTGCAGCGCCTCGCGCCACAGGGCCTCCTGGAGGCGGTTCGCGATGAAGCCCGGCACCTCGTTGTCCATCGTGATGACGGACTTGCCCGCGACCTCGTAGAAGCGGGAGGCCCAGGCGACCGCCGCCGCGTCGGTGCGCTCACCGCCGACGACCTCGACGAGCGGGATCAGATAGGGCGGGTTGAACGGGTGGCCGACGACCAGGCGTGTGGGGTCCGCGGCGGTGGTCTGCATGTCCGTCATCGGATAGCCGGAGGTGGACGAGGCGATGACGACGCCGGGCGGTGTCGCCGCGTCCAGACGGGCCAGCAGATCGCGCTTGAGGTCGAGCTTCTCGGGCGCGCTCTCCTGCACGAACTCGGCATCTGCCACGGCCCGTTCGAGGGTGTCGGTCACGGTGAGCCGGTCGGTCGACGCGCCTTCGGCGAGGCCGAGCAGGGTGAGCGCCGGCCACGCCGCGTCCACCAGGCGGCGCAGCTTCCGCCCGGCGTCGGGCGCGGGGTCCCAGGCGGTCACGTCGTAGCCGCGGGCCAGGAAGTGGGCGACCCAGCCGCCGCCGATGACTCCGGCGCCGACACAGGCGACGCGGCGGACGTTCTCGGGTGAGGTCGTCTCGGGTGAGGTCATGAGTGGGGTGGTCCTTCGTCGTCGCGGTGGGCTACTTGCGCGGCTTGAGGCCGAGGGTGGCGCGGGCCTCGTCCGGTGTCGCGACGCGTGCGCCGATCGACTCGGTGATGGTCACGGCCCGCTCGACGAGCTGGGCGTTGGTCGCCTTGTTGCCCTTGCCGAGGTACAGGTTGTCCTCCAGTCCCACGCGGACGTGCCCGCCGAGCAGGATGGACTGCGCGACCCACGGCATCTGCATCCGGCCCAGCGCGAAGCTCGCCCAACGTGCGCCGTCCGGCAGCATGTTGACCATCGACTGGAGCACTCCGGGGTCCGCGGGCGCGCCCCACGGGATGCCCATGCACAGCTGGAACACGGTCGGGTCGTCGAGCAGGCCCTCCGCGAGCAGCTGCTTGGCGAACCAGAGCTGGCCCGTGTCGAAGATCTCCAGTTCGGGCCGCACGCCCAGCTCCTGGATGCGCCGCGCGCCCGTGCGCAGCATGTCGGGCGTCGAGACGTAGAGGTTCGAGCCGTCGCCGAAGTTGAGTGAGCCGCAGTCCAGGGTGCAGATGTCGGGGAGCAGGTCCTCGACGTGCGGCAGGCGCTCCAGGCCGCCGACGAGGTCGGTGCCGGGGAGGTGGGTGAGCGGGTCGTCCGGGTCGATGACCAGGTCGCCGCCCATGCCGGCGGTGAGGTTGATGACGACGTCGGTGCCGGTCTCCTTGATGCGCTCGACGACCTCCCGGTACAGCTTGGGGTCGCGGGACGGGTCGCCGGTCTCGGGGTCGCGTACGTGGATGTGGACGACGGCCGCACCGGCGGCGGCCGCCTCGACGGCGTTCCTGGCTATCTGCTCCGGGCTGACGGGGACGTGGGGGCTCTTGCGGACGGTGTCACCGGCGCCGGTGAGCGCACAGGTGATGATGACGTTCTCGGTCATGGGCATGCGGGGGCCTCCCGAGGGCTTGCCGTGGGGACGATGGCGGAACGGGTTCGGGGTTGTGGGGGCGGCGTCCGTGGCCGCCGGGCTACGGAGCCAGGATCGTGTGGGTGACGTGGGCGGTGAGTGCCGCGTGCATCGCGTCCGCGGCCTCGGCGGACGACGGTCCGCTCACCGAGAGGACGTGTGTCGCCAGGCCGTCGATCAGGGCGGTCAGCGTCAGTGCCGCCGCCTCCGGATCGATCCCGGCGCGGAACACACCCTGTTCGGCACCTCGGCGTACGACGTCGGCGACGGTCTCCCGCCACTGCCGGTAGTACTCGGAGTGCAGTCGGCCCACCGCCGTGGAGCGCGCGGCCTCGGCCCACAGGTCGAGCCACACCGCCCACTGGCGGCGCTGCTGCTCGGTGCGCGGCGTCTGGAGCGCGATGAGCTGGCGCAGTTCTGCCGCCGCGTCGTCCGCCTCGGCGAGACGGGCGGCGCGGCGCGCGGTGTCCTCGTCCATGCACCAGCGCACGGCCGCCTCCAGCAGTTCGGCGCGGCCCGGGAAGTGGTAGTGGATCGCGGCACTGCTGGTGGCGCAGGCGCGGGCGATGTCGGCGACCCGCACGGCGTGGAAACCGTGCTCGGCGATCAGCCGGACCGTCTCGCGGACGATCTGTAGCGGTCGCCCGCCCTCGACGCCGACGGCGTGCGGCGTGGCCTTCTCGCGGGGCCGGGTGCCGAGCAGCCAGCCCGCGTCGACCCGCCCCTCGTCGGCGATCCGCGCCAGCTCCGCGGCCGTGAAGCGGCGGGTGCCGCTCAGCGAACGCGAGAGCTTGGACGGGTCCATGACGACACGGCGAGCGAACTCGCGCTGGCTGACCCCCGCACCCGCGATGACCTCGCGGACGCGGGCGGCGGTGTCGGCGGTCGGTGCGCCGTCGAGGGCGTCGTCGGTGTCCACGAGCCACGACCCTAGGCGTGCGTTGCGAAAAACTCAACACCGGGGGAGGGTGAAGTGGCTGGTGCGGGTGTTGATTGAGATGCTGACTGGCGCGACAGTCAAAAGCGCAACGCCCTGCGGCCTATATTCGCTGTACTGCCCGCCGCGCGAGGGCAGAGGATGGCCCGCATGACTCTGGCCACCCCCGCCCTCCAGACCTCTCGACTGCGCCTGCGTCCGTTCGCCGACGCCGACGCGGGCCCTCTCTTCGCGCTGCACAGCAACTCCCACGTGATGCGCTACTGGGACTCACCGCCCTGGAGCGAACGGGCCCGCTCGCGGCGCTTCATCGCGAGGTGTCAGGGGCTCGCGGACGAAGGCACCGGGGTGCGAGTGGCCGTCGACCGTGCGTCCGACGGGGCCTTCGTCGGCTGGTGCGCACTGGTCGACTGGGTCCCGGAGTACCGCAGCGCGGCCTTGGGCTACTGCCTCGACGAGGCCATGTGGGGCCACGGCTACGCGACGGAGGCCGCACACGCCTTGCTGCACTGGGCGTTCGGGACACTGGACCTGAACCGGGTGGAGGCCAAGGCCGATACGCGCAACGCGGCATCCGCCCGGGTGCTGGAGAAGCTCGGGTTCGTGCGCGAAGGGACGCTGCGGGAGGAATGCGTCGTGAACGGCGACGTGTCCGACACCTGGGTGTTCGGGCTGATCCGGCGAGAGTGGCGGCCGCCGGTCACGCCGACTTCAGCCCCCTGAGTGGCGCCAACGCCCCCTCGCTGGCCGGAAACCGATGGGTGAGCAGCAGAAGTCGCCCCGGTCGGCCTCCGGCTGCCCTGTCGTAACTGATGGTTGATCAATAACCTTGTGCCGTACATCAAGTCACGACTTCTGGGAGCCCTCCCCATGTCCACCGCCCAGCAGGTGCCCGACATCCTCTCGCCCGAGTTCGCGGCGAACCCCTACCCCGCCTACCGGGTGATGCGGGACACCGCGCCCCTCATATGGCACGAGGCGACGCAGAGTTACGTCGTCTCGCGCTACGAGGACGTCGAGCGCGTCTTCAAGGACAAGGCCGGCGAGTTCACCACCGACAACTACGCCTGGCAGATCGAACCCGTCCACGGCAAGACGATCCTCCAGCTCAGCGGGCGCGAGCACGCCGTACGCCGGGCCCTCGTCGCCCCCGCCTTCCGCGGCAGCGACCTGGAGCGCAAGTTCCTGCCCGTCATCGAGCGCAACTCCCGCGAGCTGATCGACGCCTTCCGGCACACCGGCTCCGCCGACCTGGTCGCGGACTACGCCACCCGCTTCCCGGTCAACGTCATCGCCGACATGCTGGGCCTGGACAAGGCCGACCACGCCCGCTTCCACCGCTGGTACACGGCCGTCATCGCCTTCCTCGGCAACCTGTCGGGCGACCCCGAGGTGACGGCGGCCGGCGAGCGGACCCGCGTGGAGTTCGCCGAGTACATGCTGCCGATCATCCGCGAACGCCGCGAGAACCTGGGCGACGACCTGCTGTCCGCACTGTGCGCCGCCGAGGTCGACGGGGTGCGCATGAGCGACGAGGACGTCAAGGCGTTCTGCAGCCTGCTGCTCGCCGCCGGTGGCGAGACCACCGACAAGGCCATCGCCGGCATCTTCGCGAACCTGCTGCTCCACCCCGACCAGCTCGCCGCCGTCCGCGAGGACCGCTCGCTGATCCCGCGCGCCTTCGCCGAGACCCTGCGGTTCACCCCGCCCGTCCACATGATCATGCGGCAGTCCGCGACGGAGGTCACGCTCAGCGGCGGCACCGTACCCGCGGGAGCCACCGTCACCTGCCTGATCGGCGCGGCCAACCGCGACGAGAGCCGCTACAGCGACCCCGACCGCTTCGACATCTTCCGCGACGACCTCACCACCACGACCGCCTTCTCCGCCGCCGCCGACCATCTCGCCTTCGCGCTCGGCCGGCACTTCTGCGTCGGCGCGCTGCTGGCCAAGGCGGAGGTCGAGACCGGCGTCGGCCAGCTCCTCGACGCCATGCCCGACGTGCGCCTCGCCGACGGCTTCGAACCGGCCGAGCAGGGCGTGTTCACCCGCGGGCCCATGAGCCTCCCGGTGCGCTTCACCCCCGTGACGGGCTGACCCGTACCCGGCCTGTCCCACTCGCCGGTCCGCGCCGGATTCCGGGCCCTGTCACGGGCCCGGAATCCGTACTACTGCACCACCGGCGTGAACCGCACCGGAAGCGCCGACAGCCCGCGCATCCAGATCGACGGCCGCCAGGTCAGCTCCTCCGGGTCCGCCGCCAGCACCAGGTCGGGCAGCCGCTCCAGCAGCGTCTCGACCGCCGTCCGCGCCATCACGTCCGCGAGCAGCGGCGCCGGATAGGGGCAGCGGTGCTCGCCGTTGCTGAACGACAGGTGCGCGGCGTTCTCCGCGCCCACATGCCCCTCCGGCCAGATCTGCGGGTCGGTGTTGGCCGCGGCCAGCCCCAGCACCAGACAGTCACCGGCCCGGATCTGCCGGCCCCCCAGCTGGACGTCCCGGGCCGCCCACCGCCCGATGAAGTTCTGCGTCGGCGTGTCCAGCCACAGCACCTCGTTCAGGGCCTCGCCCACGCTGAGCCGGCCGCCCGACACGTTCACGGCGAACCGCTCGTCCGTCAGCAGCAGCCGCAGCGTGTTGCAGATCCAGTTCGCGGTCGGCTGCTGCGCCGCCGCGATCACCGAGATCAGGTCCTGGACGACCTCCTCGTCCGTCAGACCCGCCGGATGCGCCAGCATGCGCGAGGTGACGTCCGGGCCCGGCGCGGCCCGCTTGTCCTCGACCAGCTGCCGCAGCCGCTCACCCACGCGCCCGTACGCCGCCACCGGGTCGTCGCCCTCGTGCGCGTCCAGGGAGATCCGCAGGTCGTCGACGAGCCGGCGGGTGTCCTCGCCCGAGGTCGGCATCCCGCACATCTGCACCACCGTGCGCATCGGCAGCGCGTGCGCGTAGTCGGCCATGAGTTCCGCCTGGCCGCTGCCCGCGAACCGGGCGATGAGGTCGTCGGCGATCAGCAGGCAGTCGTGGGACAGCTCGAACTGGTCGACACCCTCCAGCGCCTCGGTGATCACCCCGGCCCGCCGCCGGTGCTCCTCGCCCTCCGCGAACAGCACCGACGGCTGATACCCGACGAAGGGCAGCAGCGGCCAGTCCGGGGGAATGTCGGCCCACTGGTTCCAGCGCCGCGAGTCACGCGCGAACAGCTCGTCGTGGCTGGTCACATACGTGACCTCGGAGTAGCCCAGCACCAGCCAGGCGGGAACGTCACCGTCGAGCAGGACCGGCGCGACCGGACCGTGCTCCCGGCGCAGCGCGCGGTAGAGCTGCGACGGCGTCTGCTGGTACTCAAGCCCCCCGAGGCGCACCGCCCCGGCGTGAGCGGGGCAGCCCGGGGGCGCCGGTTGCGCGGAGGAGTAGCCGGAGTCGGTCACAGTGTCGCCTCCTGGGCGATGGCCATGTCGTGCAGGTGGTTGACCAGGGTGAGCAGGACGTCCTTGCCGGACTGCCTGACCCGCGCGTCGCAGTCGACCATCGGCACGTGCGCGGGCAGGGCGAGCGCCTGCCGGATCTCGTCCAGCGAGTAGCGCACGGTGTCGTCGTCGAACCGGTTCACGGCCACCACGAAGGGCGTGCGGTGGTGCTCCAGCCTGTCTATCGCGTACCAGGAGTCGTCCATCCGCCGCGTGTCCACGAGGACCACGGCGCCCAGCGTTCCCGAGAACAGACGGTCCCACAGGAACCAGAAGCGCTCCTGGCCGGGCG
>NZ_WWHX01000853.1 GCF_009862125.1 Streptomyces sp. SID5910 | reverse complement strand
GCAGGGTGCGGGTGAAGGCCAGGCCGGCCAGCGACAGGGCGAGCCGGTGGGCGTCCGCACGCCGCTCCGGCCGACCGGCGGCCCAGGCGAGCGCGCCCCGGAGATCGTCGGCGAGCGCGTCGAACTGCGCCCGCCAGTCCGGGCCCGAGGCGCCCTCCAGGACGTGCGCGGCGCCCAGACACCAGCGCAGGTGACGCGCCCGCACCCCGACCAGCTCCCCGGCCTCGCCGAGCCGCTCGGTCCCGTACTGCCGGATGGTCTCCAACGCCTGATACCGGGTGCCGGTGCCCGACGGCACCACGCTGAGCAGACTCTGCTCGGCGAGCCGCCCCAGCCCGTCGACCAGGGCGGGGCCGGTTCCCTCGGTGACTTCGGTGACCGCTCCGGCCGCGAGCGCCGCCACCTCCGTCGCTGCCTCCGCCGTGAACGGGGCGACGAAGACCGACACCCGGCGCAGGAGGGTCTGGTCCCACGGGTCGAGCAGGTCGTGGCTCCAGTCCAGTACCGCTCGTAGCGACCGGTGCCGGTCGTCGGCGCGGGAGCCGCCCGTGAGGATGCGCAGCGGGTCGGCGAGGCCGGCCGTCAGGCCGTCCAGGCCGAGCGTCGGCCAGCGTGCCGCCGCCAGCTCGATCGCCAGCGCCATGCCGCCGAGCCGTTCGCATACGGCCACGACCCCGTCGCCCACCGCGGGGCCGGGCGGCTGCCCGACCGCGGCGGCCCGGTCCATGAACAGCGCCACCGCCTCCGACGCGTCCCCGCCGTCCCGCGACAGCGGCGGGACCGGGAGGACCCGCTCGAACGGCACCATCAGCCGGGCCCGGCTCGTCACCAGCACCCGCAGCCCCGGACACGCCGCGAGCAGCCGCTCCAGGAACGGCGCCACCCCGTCCCGTACCTGCTCGCAGTTGTCCAGCACCAGCAGCGCCCGATGGTCCGCCAGCGCGGCCAGCACCGCGTCGTCGACCCCGCGCCCCGGCTGCTCGCCCACGCCCACCGCCGCCGCGACCGCCGCGCCCACCCGGCCCGGCTCGGTGACCGGGACCAGGTCGGCGAACCACACCCCGTCCGCGAAGTCACCGGCCAGGTCCGCCGCCACCGCCAGCGCGAGACGCGTCTTGCCCACCCCGCCCGGACCGGTCACCGTCACCAGCCGGTGCGCCCGCACCGCCTCGGCGAGCTCACCCCGTTCCCGCACCCGGCCGACGAACGTCGTCAGCGGCGCCGGCAGCGCGGGCGCGGACCGGGACCGCTCGGCGCGGGCCGCCTCGGCGGCGTGCCGGGCGAGCGCCCGCCGGTCCGGCAGCCCCAGCTTGCGCAGCAGCGAGGAGACGTGCGACTCGACGGTGCGCACGGAGAGGACCAGCCGGGCCGCCATCTCCGCGTTGCTGAGGTGCTCCCCGAGCAGCGCGAGCACTTCCGCTTCCCGCGCCGATATCCCTGGACTGGTCACCGGCCCATTATCCGTGGCGCTTTCCGTGGCGGGCACGGAAGCGCCCCGCGCCCCCGCCGCGAGAGGCTCCGGTCACGGCGACCCGCCCGGTACGGAACCGGGCGGTCGCGACCCGCGAACCGACAGGAGTGACCATGAGCGCCGAACCCCGCTCCCGCGCCCAGCGCCGGAAGGACACCGAGTACCGGCTCACCCACGACACCGACGTCTGGGTGGCCAGCGCCTCGGCGGACGGCGTCCCCCACCTCGTACCGCTGTCCTTCGACTGGGACGGCGAGGCCCTGCTCGCGGCCACCCCGCCGGACAGCCCCACCGGCCGCAATCTGGCCGCGAGCGGGGTCGCCCGGCTCGCCCTCGGCCACACCCGGGACGTGACCATGATCGACGGCGAGGTGGAGGTGCTGGACGCCCTGACGCCGGAGCGGGCCGACCTGTTCGCCGAGCGCAGCGGTTTCGACCCGCGCGCGGCGTCCGCGCCGTACCGGTGGTTCCGTATCGTCCCGCGCCGCGTCCAGGCGTGGCGCGAGGCGAACGAGCTGCCCGGCCGCGACCTGATGCGCGACGGCCGCTGGCTGGCCTGACGTCAGCGGGCGGGCGGGACGAACTCGGGCTGGTCGAGGACGCGCAGCCAGCTCCCGTCGGGCTGACGCCGTACGACCTGCGCCCGCGCCCCCGACCCGTCCTTCGGAGGCGTCGAGGTGAGGGCGATGTCGCCGCTGATCAGCGTGGGCAGCGGCTGTTCCGGCTCGAAGCGGGGAGCGTTCGCCAGCACCTTCTCCCACAGCGCGCGGATCGCCTCGCGCCCCACCGTCCGCTCGCCGGGCGGGTAGGCCAGCACCGCGTCCTCCTCGTACAGCGCGGCGACCCCGGCCGCGTCACCGGCGTTGGACCGCTCGACGAACAGGCGGGTGATGTCCTCGGGCCGCATGGCCTTCTCGTACTCCGGCACGGTTCCTCCTACGTCGCTACGTCGGTCTTTCCTGCCTTCCAGCGTCGTCGGCCCCCGATCAGAAGTCCAACAGATGGTATTTCTCGGAACTAGAATCATCAGTCATGGAACTGAGGCAGCTGGAGTACTTCGTCGCGGTCGCCGAGGAGCGCAACTTCACCCGCGCCGCCGAGCGCGTGCACATCAGCCAGTCCGGCGTCAGCGCTCAGATCCGCCGGCTGGAGCGGGAACTCGGCGCCGAGCTGTTCGACCGGTCCGCCCGCACCGCCACCCTCACCGTCGCCGGGAAGGCCGCGCTCGAACACGCCCGCACCGCGCTGGCCGCGGCCGGGGCGGTCGGCCGGGCGGTGGGCGAGGTGACCGACCTGATCCGGGGCCGGCTCGCCCTCGGCATGGTCATCGGCTGCACCCTCACCCCGCTGTTCGACGCCCTCGCGGCGTTCCACGAGGCGCACCCGGGGGTGGAACTCTCCCTACTGGAGGACAGCTCCGACCGGCTCGCGGACGGCGTGCGCACCGGCGCCCTCGACCTGGCGCTCGTCGGAGCGGCGGCGGCCGTCCCGGAGGACCTGGAGACGCACACGATCATCAGCGAACGGCTCGTCGTGGCGGTCCCGCCCGGGCACCCCCTGGCCGCGCGGCGGCGGATCGTGCTGCGCGACCTGACCGACCACCCCGTCATCTGCATGCCGCCGGGCACCGGCCTGCGCGCCGTGTTCGACCAGGCGTGCGCCGGGCAGGGCCTGCGGCCCACGATCGCGCTCCAGGCCAGTGCAGGCGACGCCATCGCCGACCTGGCCGCCCGCGGACTCGGCGTCGCCGTCCTCAGCGCCTCGATGGCCACCGCCCACCGCGACCGCCTCGTCGCCCGCACCATCGACGACGTGGAGACGCCGGGGGTGCTCGCCCTGATCTGGGCCCCCACCCCGGGCCCCGCGGTACGCGAATTGGTGGCGCACTGCCGGACGGCCTTCGGTGGCGGAGCGGGGCGTCGCTGATCCGGCGTAGCGGGGGCGGCCTCTTGCTGGACGGGCCCATCCACCGTCGGCCAGCTGCCCGTACCGATTCGCCTACGGCTGCGAACACTGGGGCTAAGCGTTGTCCCGTAAATGATCGACGGCGTGCTGGTTGACCAGCGTCGTTCCTCCGTCACCCGGCGAGGGTGAGGTTGTGGAGGCGGGCGATGCCGAGCATGGCGTGGTGGACGCCGTCACCTTTAAGGCGGCAGTCGCGGAGGATCTTCCAGGCCTTCATGCGGGCGAAGACGTGCTCGATGCGGGCGCGGACCTTGCGGTGTGAGCGGTTGTGCTCCTCTTTCCAGGCCGGAAGGCCAGCCTGGCCGGGTGCGCGGCGGTGCGGAATGACCAGGCCGGTGCCCCTGTAGCCGCCGTCGGCGATCACCGTGGTGCGGCCGACGGCGGCCTTGGCACCGGACAGCTCCCACGCCTTGCAGTCGTTGCGGTTGCCGGGCAGCGGTCGGCCGACGGCGACGACGAGCCGAGTGTCGGCGTCGATGACCACCTGGTGGTTGGTGGAGTGCCGGTAGTTCTCGGACTGCTCGGCGATGCTGTGGTCGCGGGTGGGGACCAGGGCGCCGTCCACGATCAGGACGGTGTCCGTGCGGAACCGCTTCCGCTGCTGGGGTGCGAGCGCTGGTCCGAGGTGGTCGATGATGCGGTCGGCAGCGGACTTGGACACCCCGAACAGACGTATCTGATCCCCTCGGCGAGCCGCTGCTGCCCGTCCCGGCCGGCTGTGGCGTGCATCCATCGGCCCGGGTCGCGAAGCTCCTCGGCCGGGGCGGGCCGCAGCGACCGCCGCCCGATATCGCCCTGGTCCCAGTCTCGAATGGCCGCGTAGCAGCCGTAGTCGCCGACCGCGATGGTCACCTCCGCTTCGCAGCCGGGGCAGGACACGGCATAGAAGTCGTCGGCGAAGTCTCCCAAGGAGGCGCTCCAGTGGTACTGCCCTGCGAGGGCGAGCAGATCACCGAAGAGCCGGTTGTAGTCGGCCGGACGCGTCCGAAGCCTCTGGTCCACGAGTTCCCGCAACCGGTCGACCTCGTTCGGACAGCCCGCGAGCAGAGCTTCACCGTCGGGGTGCCGCAACGTGCCACGCACGATGGCACTGGCCAATTCGAGTGCCTGGGCACACGCGGGAGCTAGAGCTGCCAAGCGCGGGAGAGCTGCGAAGCTCGCCGCGGAGACCGTCTCACCGTGGAGGCAGAGACGGTCCCACAGCTCGTCCCACGCCTCCGGAACTTCCTCTCGCTCCACCTGATCCAGGAGCAGTGGCACTCGCCCAACCGCCCCGTGAGCATCGACCACCTGCGTCCAGTCCGTCACGAGGGCATTCAACTGTTCCCACAGCCTCACTGCCAATCTGCAGGATGGCAGGGCCGCGAGCTCCCGAGCCATTGCGGGACAGCCCTTAATGGCGACAACGGGTAGCGCTACGCCGTCCTGGCTGCGGTCGTTTGATTCCGACTTGGTCAGGGCCGGAATCGGGGGAGTGCCCCACCGGCGTTCGCTTTGTTGATCTTGCTGCGCCACAATCTGAAGAAGATTCTTGAAGGTGCAGATCGGCAACGACCGCTATGCGTAACTGAAGATGACTGCTTTACGGTTGGTATGGCTGAGGATGATGGCGGTGAGGGGTGCCATCTGAAGCATTCAGTCCGGCGCACATGAACCCGACGCCCAGCAACTACGGCTCGGCTGGGACACATACTGTGTAATGATGTGAGACAGGGGCTGTGCACTACGGAGGAATCGAAGGTGCTGTAGTGACCGCCGGAAAGGTATCTTTCCGATTCAGCTCTGAGGCGGCAGCTGAATTGTCTCTGCCGGGGGGAAGCGTCGAACTTGCCCTGAATAAGGATGTGGACGTCACGGCCTTGCGTGGTGGCCTGCGTAGGGTCCTGACGAACGGAAACAAGGAAAAAGTGCCTGCAGTCTTGGACGTGTGAGTCAGCAATATGGTGCGACGACTGGGAGTCCTTCAGTTGCCGCTTCCGTCGCCATTGTCAGGCGGCCAGCAGTTGTACCTTTTCCTCGAGCTCAGTCCTATTTGCCCCTACGACTGAGGGTTCCTGTCTAACCCCATTCTTGAAGAAAACGAATGTAGGGAAGACGACGACATCGTTCTCGGTGCCCATCTGCTCAAATTTTTCGATATCGACCTTCACGAAGGTGATTTGGGGGTAGCGCTCGGTGAGTTCCTCGACCGTCGGTTCGATGAGGCTTGCCGCCCTTGAGAAGGGGGAGGAGAATTTCACTACGACTCGAGCGTTATTGCTCAACGTTTCGTTGTACTCGCGTACATTATGAAGCTCTTTGATCACTATTACTCCTGTGTAATTGGGGGATCGTGTCTGAGTCAAGGCGCGTCTTCAGTTGCTGCCGACCTGCCCGCGTTCCTGCTGACCGTATCGGGTGACAGCACGGACACCGCAGACCCACTCGTGCTCCGACTGCCTGCTCGCCAGTCAGCCCAAGGCAGCCACAGTGACGACGCAGGCCCAGGAGCGGGACGGCGGTGTCCAGGCAGGCCCGGCCGTAGCGCCCGGCCAGCAGGGCTCGGCGGTGTTCAGCGCGAGGGTGAGCAGCCCGCACAAGCGCAGCAGCCAGGTGCCGGACTTCAGCTCCGCCTCGGACACGCCGCGCAGGCGAGGAACAGCAGGGCGACCAGGAGGCCGACTGGAGTCGATGTCCTTTCTCTCCGTCCACAGACCGACTATCCCGCGGTGGATCGATGCTGACTCGATCCGGACGGGATCGCTTCCCTGAGCTCGCACCAGATGTACTTGCCCCGGTTGCCCTCCCGGGCGAGCGGCTGCCAGCCCCAGACGTCGGCGCAGGCCCGTACCAGGGCCAGGCCCCGTCCGTCCTCCCGGTCCAGGGCGCGGTCGAGCGGCTGCGGCGGTTCGGGCGGGGACGGGGCCGCGTCCCAGGCGCCGAGGCGGAGGACTCCCGCCCCGGACCAGCGCACCCGCAGGGCCGCCGGCCCCTTGGTGTGCCGAACGGCGTTGCCGATCAACTCCGTTGCGAGCAACTCGGCCATGTCGACCAGTCGGATCAGGCCGCGTGCCACCTTACGCTCCCAACTCGCCCACATCCTGGAGTTGTTGGAGGCGGAGCATGTGACGGTGCGCGTCATCCCGTTCGAGCTGGAGGAGTTCGCCGACATCACCGCCGCGATGGTCTACGCCGGTGGCACCGTGCCGAGACTCGACACCGTGGTGCGGGACGGCCCTCACGGGACGCTCTTCATCGATTCGGAACCACAGCTCGGTGTCTATCGAACGCTTTTCCGTAGAGTGGAGGCGGTGTCACTCGACCCAGAACGTTCGCGTGACTTCATCCACAGGCTGGCAAAGGAACTGTGAGGCACCCGGTGATCACCCCTGGCAACTGGCGGAAGTCTTCCTACTCCGGCAGCGGCGACGGTAATGCCTGCGTCGAGGTCGCCGACCGTCGCCCCCGTGTGGCCGTCCGTGACTCCAAGGCTCCCGCACGGGCCGTGCTCACGTTCCCCGCCCCCGCCTTCACCGCCTTCCTCGACGCCCTCAAGGCCCCCGCCGGGGAATAACCGGAGGCACCCTCCTGTTAGCCAGCGCAGCGGAGCGCACCGCAGTGGTCCGGCACGACAACAGGAGGCACCCCACCATGGCCGCAGACGCCGCAGAGGAGATCCGGGGCACCGCCCACGGCACCGCACCCGTCCCCCTCTCCGTACTGGACCTGGTGACCGTCGGCGCGGGCCGCACCGCCACCGACGCCCTGCGGACCAGCGTGGACATCGCCCGCCTCGCCGAGAACCGCGGCTACCACCGGTACTGGGTGGCCGAGCACCACTCCATGCCCGGCGTGGCCTCCTCCTCGCCCGCGGTGATCCTCGCGCACCTCGCCGCCCACACCGGCCGCATCCGGCTCGGCTCGGGCGGCGTCATGCTGCCCAACCACGCCCCGCTGGTGATCGCGGAGCAGTTCGGCACGCTGGAGGCCATGGCGCCGGGCCGCGTCGACCTCGGCCTCGGCCGTGCCCCCGGCACCGACGGGGCCACCGCCGCCGCCCTGCGCCGCACCGACCGGCTCAACGAGGGCGCCGACGACTTCCCCCAGCAGCTCGCCGAGCTGATCCGCTTCCTGGACGACGACTTCCCCGACGGGCACCCCTACCGCCGTATCCACGCCGTGCCCGGCCCCGTCCAGGCCACGTCACCCGGCGGCGTCCAGTCCCCGCACCGGCCGCCGGTGTGGCTGCTGGGCTCCTCCGGCTTCAGCGCCCGGCTGGCCGGCACCCTCGGGCTGCCCTTCGCCTTCGCCCACCACTTCTCCGCGCAGAACACCGTCCCGGCGCTGGACCTGTACCGCGAGTCCTTCCGCCCGTCGGCCGTCCTCGACGCGCCCTACGCCCTCATCGGCGTCTCCGCGCTCGCGACCGACGACGAGAAGGAGGCCCGCCGCCAGGTGCTGGCCGCCGCCCTGAACATGGTCCGGCTGCGCACCGGCCGCCCCGGTCTGGTGCCGACGCCGGAGGAGGCGGAGGCGTACGACTTCAGCCCGATGGAGCGGGAGTTCGTGGCGTCCTGGAACGCCAACGTCGTCCACGGCACCGCCGACGAGGTCCGCGCCGGCCTCGACGACCTCCAGAAGCGCACCGGCGCCGACGAGCTGATGCTCACCGCCAACGCCCACGGCGGCGACGTACGCCTGCGCTCCTACGAACTGATCGCCGACGCCTACGGGTTGCCGACGCCCGCCTGAACCCCGGCCGCGCCTGGCCCGGCGGAGCCCAGCAGCGCGGAGATGCGGTCCGGCGCCACCGGCCGGGAGTACAGCCAGCCCTGGCCGGTGTCGCAGCCGATGCGGCGCAGCCGGCTCGCCTGGTCCGAGGTCTCCACGCACTCGGCGGTGACGGTCAGGCCGAGGCGGTGGGCGAGCTGGACCATCGCCTCGACGATGACCTCGTCGGCCGGGTTCGCCGCGGCGGCCCCGGACGCGTCGGCGGCGTCGGCGACCCCGGTGTACTGGAAGCCCCGCACGAAGGCGCCGTCCAGCTTCAGCACGGAGACCGGCAGCCGGCTGAGGTAGGCCAGGTTCGAGTAGCCGGTGCCGAAGTCGTCGATGGCGATGCGGACGCCCATGTCGCTCAGCGCCTTCAGCACCTGGAGCGGCCGGCCCGCCGAGCCCATCACCGCCGACTCCGTCAGCTCCAGCTGGAGCAGTTGCGGGGCGAGGCCCGTCTCCTCCAGGGTCGCCGCCACGTCCGCCACCAGGTCGGAGTCCCAGACCTGACGGACCGCCACGTTGACGCTGACGAAGATGGGCGGCTCGCCGGGGTGGTCGAGCTGCCAGCGGCGGGCCTGCCGGCAGGCGGTGCGCAGGATCCAGCGGCCCAGCGGGACGATCGAGCCGTCCTCCTCCGCCAGCGCGATGAACCGATTCGGCGCGAGGACGCCGAACTGGGGATGGTTCCAGCGGATGAGCGCCTCGACGCCCCGCACCCGCCCGTCGTCCATGCCCACCAGCGGCTGGTACTCCAGCGCGAACTCACCGCGGTCGATGGCCGGCCGGAGCGTGGCGGCGAGGGCCTGGCGGGTCATGCGGCTGGCGTTGCGCTCGGGGTCGAACAGCGTCCAGCGGGCCCGCCCGTCGGCCTTGGCCCAGTACAGGGTCGTGTCGGCCGCCTGCATCAGCGCGGTCGGCGTCGTCCCGGCGGTGTGCCGCTCGACCACGCCGACCGACGCGGTGACCGACAGACGGCGTTCGCACAGCTCGAACGGCTCCTGGAGGGCGGCGAGCACCGACTCGGCGAGGTCGGCGAGCTGGTCGGTGCCCGTGGAGTCCTCCACCAGCAGGGCGAACTCGTCACCGCCGAGCCGGGCCACCAGCGGCGCCCCGGTCCGCGTGCCCGCGGCCTCCTCGGCGCAGCGCGTGAGCCGCTCCGCGACGGCGGCCAGCAGCCGGTCGCCGACGCGGTGGCCGAGGGTGTCGTTGACGGCCTTGAACCCGTCCAGGTCCAGATAGCACAGGCCGACCCGGCCGGTGCCGCCCCGCTCGTACGACTCCGCCTCCAGCGCGGCCGTCAGCCGCTCGAAGAACAGGGCGCGGTTGGGCAGCCGGGTCACCGGGTCGTGCATCTGGAGGTGGCGCAGCCGGGCCTGGAGCTCGCGCCGGGCGCTGATGTCGGAGACGGAGAGCAGCAGCAGCCCTGACGTGTCCCCGGCCAGCGGCGCCACGGTGACCTGGGCCCACAGGGAGTGGCCGTCCGCCCCCTTCAGGCGGCGGGTGCAGCGCAGCCGGGGCTGCCGGCCGCCCAGCACCTCGCGGTACGCGTGCCAGGTGCCCGCGTCGGACGCGAGGTCGACCAGGTCGGCCGCCGCGCAGCCGGCCAGGGCGGCGGGGTCGGTGCCGAGCAGCGTGCCCAGCGTGTCGTTGGCGCTGACGACCAGGCCCTCGGGGTCCACGACGGCCATCGCCAGCGGGGCGGCCGTGAACACCTCGCGATAGGCCGCGGGTCCCGTACGGGCGGCCAGGTCGATGTCACTGTCCGTGACGGCCGACCCGTCGAGGTCTACCGCGGCCGCCGGCCCTTCGGAGGTTCCGTTCACCGCTTGCTCCCGCAGTGCCTCGATCTCGGTCCGTCTGTGTCCGTGCAGGAAAGTGTGCCGATCATAGAGGCTGGCTCCGGGCCCTTCCAGCCGCCGAACCCCCTCGCGGACCGACTGAGCCCTCCGGGTGATCGTTTCTGCCCATCTCTGGACGGTCCCGGCACGCCTCCGACCAGTCGTGACGTTCCGTGAGTGGTCCGGGGGTGTCGGCTCCGGCGCACTCCGGCGCGATCTTCACCGGCTCACCCATCCGGTGCAGGCGAACAGGGCGCAGTACGACAAATATGCACAAGCTGGGTGCGGTGTCCCGCGATCCGCACCCGGAGGTCCACGTGCCGCGCCAGCTCCCCCTGAGGCGACTTCCCCGCGAGGCCCTCAAGGGCCTCCGCGCGAGCCGCCGCGCGACGGGGACGGCCCGGCCCAGGCTGCGCAGCACGGCCGCGGTGTGCACCACGATGTCGGCGCTCGCCGCGACCTCCCTGGTCACCGCCCCGTCGGTCGCCGAGCCCTTCTCCCCCGAGCCCTGCGCGCTCCGGCGCACGGCCGCCCACCACTCCGAGGGCCTGGACACCTGGAACGCCGCCTATCCGCGCCCGGCCCGCGCGCTGGACGCGGTGATGGTGTTCCTGTCCTTCCCGGACTCCCAGCCACTGACCTCGCCGGCCGAACTGGCCGCCGACCACTTCCCGGCCACCACCCGCTTCTTCCAGCGCGCCTCCTACGGCGCGTTCACGCTCCACCCGCACCCGCTGCGGGACTGGATCCGCATGCCGAAGCCGTCGACGGCGTACGACATACGGCGTGACTGGGGTCCCGAGCACCGGGCGGCCTACCTGCGCGACGCGCTCGCCGCCGCCGACCCGCACGTGGACTTCTCCCGCTACGACATCGTCTACTTCGTCGCCGACCCGGACGCCCCCGGCGTCGACTCGGACGCCACGAAGGTCGTCAACCTGGACTCCCCGATGCGGGCCGACGGCACCGACGTCCGGCGGGTCGTCACGGTGTTCGAGAACCATCCGCCGGACCGGCTCGTGCTGGCCCACGAGACCGGGCACGTCTTCGACCTGCCCGACCTGTACCACCGGCCCGCCGACGGCAAGGGCGACTGGGACACGCACGTCGGCGACTGGGACCTGATGGGCAGCCAGTTCGGGCTGGCCCCCGACCTGTTCGGCTGGCACAAGTGGAAGCTGGGCTGGCTGCGGCCCCGGCAGGTGGCGTGCGTGCGCGGCAGCGGACCGACCCGGCTGACCCTGGAGCCGCTCGGCGCGGGCCCCGGCGTGGTGGTGAGGGGGGCCGCCGGGGCGCCGGCCTTCGGCCTCGGACAGGGCACGAAGCTGGCGGTGGTCCGCACGGGGGCCGACAGTGCGCTCGCCTTCGAGGCGCGGGGGCCGGTCGGCAACGACGCCGCCGCCTGCCGCGCGGGGGTGCTGGTGTACCGGGTGCGCGGCGGGGCGCAGTCCGGGGGCGGGCCGATCGAGGTGATCGACGCCCACCCGGGCACCGAGGCCTGCTGGGAGGACTCGGTCTACCCGCCGCTCGCGGACGCGCCGGTGGGGCTCGGCGAGAGCTTCACCGTGCCGGGGGACGGCGTACGGGTGGAGGTGGAGGGGCGGACGGCGTCGGGGGCGTGGAACGTGAAGATCACGCCCGGCTAGCCCGCGCGGTGGCGCCCACGGGCGGATACGCGGAAGGCCCCTCGCTCTCACGAGGGGCCTTCCGGTGTCGGTGCGCCGCCAGGGACTCGAACCCCGGACCCGCTGATTAAGAGTCAGCTGCTCTAACCAACTGAGCTAGCGGCGCCTGCTGACGTCGTAGACCTTAGCACCCGGTTCGGCGGGAGGAAAAATCGAAATCCGCACCGCGGACCGGGCCGCCCGGACGGCCGCCCAGAGCAGGATCTCCGGGCCCGGGAGCCACGGCAGCCGGGTGTCGGGGGCCACCAGCCAGCGGGAACAGGAACCGGACCCGGAACGCGGGGACGCGCCGGTCAGCGCCGGGACGGTCACCGCGTCGCCGGCGCCGTGGCACAGCAGCGGCGGCACGGCGACGGTACGGCCGTCCCGCCGGCCGCGCGCGCCCCACTCCTCCCACCCCAGCAGCGAGGGCAGCCGCTGGGAGGTGCCCGGCGCGGCGAACAGCAGCATGCGGCCCCGGAACTCGGCCACGGGGCCCGAGCCCGGGCCCTCCTCCCACAGCCGGTCCAGCATCCGGCGCCCGAAGACCGCGGGGACGCTCGCCACGTCGAAGGCCGAGCCGCAGGGCAGGACGACCGGGGCGTCCGGCCGCTCCTCCCACAGGGCGAGGGTGCTGCGCGGGTAGGCACCCGCCGAGGCCAGCCAGGCGGCGCCGTCGGCGGTGACGTCCGTGACATTCGGTGTGCTGCTCATACCCCTTACGTCTACCGGGTGTGAGGAGGCCACTCCGTTGAGTCGCGGAAAACCGGGACAGGGGGAGCGGGGAGCGGGTATCTTGCCCGTCTGGCATATGCGTCCGGGCTAGTCGAACAGACGGGCGGACCGGATGCCTTCTACACCGGGTCGACGTGGCCCGGGCCGCAGCCCTCGGCGCCGCGCAGCAGATCCCGCCCGAACTCCACCATCTTCTTGGCGTAGTCCTCGGTCCACTCGGCCCGGTCGGCGATGTCCGCGGCCGTCAGCCGGTCGAACTTGCGCGGGTCGGCGAGCTGCGCCGCCGCCATCGCCTGGAACTCCACCGCGCGGTCCGCCGCAGCCCGGAACGCCTGCGCCAGCTCCGTCGCACGGTCCAGCAGCGCCCGGGGGTCGTCGATCGACTCGAGGTCGAAGAAGTGCTCCGGATCGGCGGCCGCCGCCGCGGGCTCGAAGAGCAGGGGCGCGGGGCGCAGCCGCGGTTGGTTCCGACCCGGCGTGGGCTCCGCCATGTCTTCTCCTTCTCGTACGTCACGAACGACCCGCCCCCGCAACGGAGGCACCCTCGGTGGAGTGGGCCACCGTCCATTGTCCCGCGCCCATGCAAGTGGGCCTCGACGCTACGAAGGGGAGCAGACGCTCGCGGGACACCTGTGCGGTCGCGACTCCGCGCGGCATGGCGCCGACGCAGCGGTCAGGGCCGCCAGGGCACGCGGTGTTCCGCCAGGTGGGCCAGTCCGGCGGGGGCGGGATGCCGTGCCGGGCGTCTTCCCCGATGGTCAGGGTCGCCAGGGCACGCGGTGTTCCGCCAGGTGGGCCAGGACCGCGTGGTTGGCCTCCCAGCCGTCCGGGAACTTCACCAGCGTTCCCAGCTGGACCGGTTCCGTCGACGGGTAGTCGTCGAGCAGGGCGTCGACCCCCTCGCGGCACACCACGATGCACGCGTGCCGGTGCCGGGAGGCGAGGACGCACAGGCGGCCCGTCTCCAGGTGGAAGGCGGTGGCGTCGGGGCGGCCGGAGAGCGGGTGCAGGACGACCGTCACGTCGTACTCCCGGCCCTGGAGCCGGTTCGCGGTGTCCACCGTCACGTCCCGCACCCCCAGGTCGGCCAGCGCCGCCCGGACCGCCGCCGCCTGGTCCCGGTGCGCGGTGCCCACGGCGATGCGCCCGGCGGTCAGCGGGGCGGCGTCCGGGGAGCGCTCGGAGACCGCCGCGCCCCCGCGGTCGAGCAGCCGGCGCACCACCGCCGCCACCGCCCGCACCGCCTCCGGGTCCGTGCGCGGCGTGTGCCGGGCCGGCAGCTCCAGCAGGCCCCAGCCCGAAGCGGCGGCCTCGTCGATGACCCGGTCGGGCCCCGAGCCGTCCGACGGCACCGCGAAGGACAGCCGCCGGTCGCCGTGGCCCGTGCCGCTGCGGAACGGCGTGAACGGGTAGAACGCCGCCGACACCAGCGGCGCCGCCGACGCCGGGAGCCGCCACGACACCGGCAGCCGGTGCTGCGGCAGGCCCGGATTGTGGGCGAGGAGCGTCGTCACCGCGGAGGCCGACGGGTCGTACGACAGCCCCGCCCACTGCTCGCTGCCCACCGTCGCGAACGGGTCCAGCTGACCCGGGTCGCCCACGAACAGCGCCCGCTCGAACAGACCGGCCACGGCCAGCAGCGCGTCGGAGCGCATCTGGTACGCCTCGTCGACGATCGCGTGCCGCCACGGCTCGTCCACCGAGACGTGCGCCCACTTCGCGGCGGTCGACAGGACCACCGCCTGCCCGGCGAGGTCACCGGCCTTCGCGGACTTGCGGACGTTCGCCAGGTCGTCGAGCGCCTTGTCGTACGGGTCGGCGTCGCTGCTGTGCAGGCGCCCCACCGGCAGGTCCGGGTTCGTCTCGGCGAGCCGCAGCACCAGGTCGTCCACCTGCGCGTTGGTCTGCGCGATCACCATCAGCGGACGTCCCGCCTCGGCCAGCTCCAGCGCCGCCCGCACCACGAGCGTGGACTTGCCGGCGCCGGGCGGGGAGTCCACGACGACACCGCGCTCCGTGCCGTGCAGGGTGTCGTGGAGGATCGCCGCGGTGGCGCGGCCGGCCTCGGCACCCGGGTCGAAGGCGGCTGCCCCGACGGGGGCGGTGCTGGCCTCGGCGGTCACAGGACGTCCTCCGGGGTCTGGGCGTCGGCGGGTTCCGGTACGACGGCCGCCTCACCGGGCGGCCCGCCGTGCGTCCACGGGGTCTGCTCCGGGTCGGGCAGCTTCGCCCCGCCCCGCTGCTCGTGCTCGAAGAGGGTGAAGCAGACCAGGTCGCCCTTCTCCGGCACCGACCCGGCCTCGGGCTCCTTGCCGCGGCCCATCTTGTCGACGATGCGCAGCACGAGTACGCCCTCCTCGTCCGGGCCGGCCGGACCGACGTACTCCGCCGCCTGCGGCTTCCCGCCCAGCGACCGGTACACCTTCACCCGCTCGCCCAGGTGCGGACGGTCGTCCGTGCGGACCGTGACCAGCGGGCGCGGGCTGGGCCGCTTGCTCTCGCTGTACGCCATCACCACGTCCACGACCTCGCCCGCGAACGCCTCCCCGGACAGCCGCCGCCCGGCCATCACCAGCGGATCGTCCAGCGCCTCCTGCGCCTCCAGCCGGGCCTGCTCGCGCTCGCGGGTGGCGAGCTTGTTCGCCGCGGTCACCGCGTCGTCCCGGCGCGGCTGCGGGGGCTCGCCGGCGACGACGCGGTCCCGGTGGGAGGTGAACGACCAGCGGTCGCGCGTCCACCGGTCCTCGACGTGCGCCCCGGCGGGCAGCTCCCGCAGCAGGTCCAGGCCCCGCCACACCGCGTCCCAGGTGGGCCGCGTACGGCTCTCCACCAGATCGCGGATCTCCCGCTCGGCGGCGGTGAGCGCGCCCAGCCGGTCGTCGGCCTCAAGACCGTCCTCGGCGGCGGCGAACGCGGTGCGGGCGCGGTCGTAGCGTTCGATGGCGGGCGCGAGCAGCCTGTTGTCGAAGGCCGGGTCGGTCGCCGGGCCCGCGGGCGGGCACAGCAGCTGCCCGCCGGCGTCCCGGGCCAGCTCGGCCCGGTGCGCGGCCTCCGCGCCGGTCGACGCGTCGTCGGGCGGGGCGATCCACGCGAGCAGCGCCCCGAGGTGCTGGTCCTCCAGGGTGGACTGCCCGGTCGCCCAGTGCCGTCCCAGCAGGTCGGTCATGGCGAGGAGCAGGGACGAGCCGGGCACCCGCGCCCGCTCGCCGTAGTGGGTCAGCCACCGGCCGAGCAGCGGCACCCTCGGCGGCGCCGGATGCGGCGTGTCCGGGTCCTGCTCCGCCGTACGCCTGAAGCGCATGGACCGGCCGAGCAGCCGGACGAACTCGATGCCGGCGCGGCTCGGCACGATCAGCTGCGCCGCGTCCGCGCACAGGTCGACCTCGACCTTGACCCGCTTGCCGGTCTCCGGGTCCGTCTCGGTGCGCTCGGCGGCCTCGACGCTGTCGGCGTACGCCTCGATGTGCGGCAGCACGATGCCGGCCAGCTCGGCCAGGAACGCGAAGCGCAGGTCGCGGTCGCGGGGCTGCGGCACGACCAGCAGGTGCGGCGCCTCGCGGTCCGCGCCGACCAGCGCGCCCAGCGGGGCGCCCGCCTCACCGGCGGTGATCAGCGGGACGAAGACGAGGGGGCGGTCGGACAGGTGCCGGTGCCGGACGGTGGCGGCGGGCTGCGCACGGCCGCTGCTCACCGCCTCGAGCCGGGCGAGCGTGGTGATCAGCGACACGCGGCCACCTCGCCGCCCACCGACGCCAGCGCCTCGGC
>NZ_WWHX01000852.1 GCF_009862125.1 Streptomyces sp. SID5910 | reverse complement strand
GTCGAAGCCGATGCGCTCGGCTTCGACGGCGTGGAGATCCACGGCGCCCACGGCTACCTCGTCGACCAGTTCCTGTGGTCCGGCACCAACCGCCGCACCGACGCCTACGGCGGCGACCCCGTGGCCCGTACGAAGTTCGCCGCGGAGATCGTGGCCGCGGTGCGGGAGAGGGTCTCGGCCGAGTTCCCCGTGCTCTTCCGCTACTCCCAGTGGAAGCAGGAGGCCTACGACGCCCGCCTCGCCGAGACCCCCGAGGAGCTGGAGGCCATCCTCGCGCCGCTGGCCGCGGCCGGCGTCGACGCCTTCCACGCCTCCACCCGCCGCTACTGGCTTCCCGAGTTCGAGGGCTCCGACCTCAACCTCGCCGGCTGGACGAAGAAGCTGACCGGCAGGACCGCCATCTCCGTCGGCTCGGTCGGGCTCGACGGCGAGTTCGTCAAGGCGTTCCAGGGCGCGGGCGCCGGGCTGGGCAGCCTCGACGGCCTCCTGGACCGCATGGAGCGCGACGAGTTCGACCTCGTCGCCGTCGGCCGCGCCCTGCTCCAGGACCCGCAGTGGGCCGAGAAGGTCCTCGCCGGCCGCTTCGAGGAGCTGGCCCCCTTCGACGCGGCGGCGCTGAAGACCCTGAGCTGACACTGGGTCGGCTCCGGACGCGCATCGGGTGCGTACCGCGGCGCGAGGTCCCCGAGCCGGTGGTGCGCACCGCACCGCCGGTGGGGGCCGTCCTGAGGCGCTACGCCCCCGCCTGATCGCGGCCGGCGCGGGGCGAGGGCCGCGCCGCCGTGTGCCCCCGCCCATGAACCAGGGGCAGGAAGACCTCGTCGACGATCTCGGCGAGGACGGCGTCGGGCACGGTGGGGACTCCGAGCATCACGTACTCGTTGCGCAGCAGCGCCAGAGGCGTCTCGGCGACTCGCGGGTGCAGCGCCTCGGGCGCGGCGTCTCCACGGGCCACCGCCCGGCCGAGCACGGTCAGCCAGGCCGCCTCGTGCGCGCTTTCCGCCGCCGGGTCGCGCAGTTCGGCCAGGAGTTCCGGAGTGCTGCCCGCCGCCGCGATCAGGCCGCGCAGGATCTCCCCGTAGGGGGACGACCAGGTGCTGTTCGCGCGCCGCAGCATCTCCAGGGTGTCGCCGCGCAGCGAGCCGGTGTCCGGCGGCGCGGTCTCGGCCGCGGCCAGTCGGCGGTATGCCGCCACACCGAGCGCGACGCGGTTGGGCCAGCGCCGGTACAGCGCGTTCTTGTTCGTCCCGGCCCGCCGGGCCACTTCGTCCATCGTCAGGGCCGGGACGCCGGACTCCTTCAGCACCTCGGCGGCCGCTCGCAGGATGGCCTCCTCCAGCTCGGCCCCGCGTCGCCGGGTCGCCGGGGCCTGCCGCGGTTCCTCCCTGGCCTGTGCCACCGGCCGTCCTCTCTCGTCCCGCGCATCCGCATCCTCGGTACGCATCGTACTTTCCGGCGTCTCACGCATTCCCTCTCCGGCCTGCTAGGGTACGCCAAGTACCTAATACGGTACGTTGCGTACCGTATATCGTGAGGGGAGTATCCGTCGTGCGCACCTTCGGCATCACTTACGACACAGGCTTCACCAACGCGGGAACCACGACCCGCGAACCCTTCGACCCCGCTGTCGTCCGCCGTGAAATGCAGATCATCCGCAACGAGCTGGGCTGTGACGCCGTACGTGTCACCGGCGGGGACCGCGACCGGCTGGAGACGGCCGCGCGACACGCGGCCGATGCTCAACTGGAGGTGTGGTATTCGCCGTTCACCAACGGCCTCACCACCGGAGAACTCCTGGACTTCCTCACCGACAGCGCCGAACGCGCCGAACGGCTGCGACGCGAAGGCGCCGAGGTCGTCTTCCTCACCGGCTCGGAGATCTCCCTCTTCACCGTCGGCATGCTCCCCGGCGACACGTTCGAGGAACGCGCCGCCGTCCTCACCGACCCGCAGCGACTGCGGGCCGCGCTGCCCGGGCTCCCCGCCCGGGTCAACGCCTTCCTCGGCACAGCGGTCGCCGCGGTGCGCGCCAGGTTCGGCGGCCGGATCGGGTACGCCTCACTTCCGTTCGAGGGCGTGGACTGGACGCCGTTCGACATCGTCGCCACCGACGCCGGCTACCGCGACGCGCAGACCGCCGACCGGCTCGCCGACGGCCTGCGGGCACTGACCGCACACGGCAAGCCGGCCGCCGTCACGGAGTTCGGCTGCACCACCTACCGCGGGGCCGCCGACGCCGGCGGTCGGGGCGACGCCGTCATCGTGTGGGACGACCGCGCCCGTCCGGTGCGGTTCACCAGCCCCGTGGCCCGTGACGAACAGGAACAAGCCGTGTACCTGCGTGAACTCATCGACGCCCTCGACCACTCCACCGTCGACGCGGCCTTCGTCAACACCTTCGCCCGCTATGACCTCCCGCACTCGGGCGCCGACGACCGTGACTTCGACAAAGCGTCCTTCGGCGTGGTCAAGGTCCTCGACGGCAGCCGCACGGGAACCGTGTACCCGGGCCTGCCGTGGGAGCCCAAAGCCGCGTTCCGCGCGCTCGCGGAGTACGGCCGCAGCCGGGTCCACGGTCACTTGTGAGCAGGGGATGCCTTGAGGTCGTTGACGAAGACCGACCAGGCGGCGGCCTGGAAGCGGAGGGTTGCCCCTTCGGGGCGCTTGGAGTCGCGGACGGGGATGACGGTGGCGCCCCCGTCGGCGGCGACTTCGAGGCAGTCGCCGCCGCTGCCGCCGCTGTAGCTGGACTTGCGCCAAGTGGCGTCAGAGTTGCTCCTCATGGGCGTAATCCTGCGCCATCGTCTCGATCAGGGCCAGGGACTTCTGAGGTGAGAGGGCGGAGGCGGTAAGGAGTTCGTAGGTGTGGCGCTGGTACCGCACAGCGGCCGGGTCGTCCTCCAGCCGTCCGGTTCCTACGCCCTCGAAATAGAGGAGTGGAGGTGCGTCCTCGAAGTCCATCAACTTGATGGAGCCCTCCATCGACGCGTGGGCGCCGGCGTCGAGAGTGAGGACCTGCACGATGGCACGGTTTCGCCGAACCACATCGGCAAGGTGGCGCAGGGCTTCTGCCATGACCTGACGCCCACCTGTCACTCGACGCAGCGCGGCTTCGTCGATCACCACCCACAACAAGGGCTCTGTTGGGTCATCGAGGAAGCAGGCCCGTTCCATCCGAGCTGCCACCAGCGCGTCGATCTTCTCGTCCGTGCCTGTCGGCCGATAAGCCCGGAACACTGCTCGCGCGTACGCGGGCGTCTGAAGCAACCCGGGGATAAGCAACGGTGAGTACTGTCGGATGGCCGTGGCCTGCGCCTCCGCCTCCGCGGCCTCCGCGAAGTGCTCGGGGTACTTCGACTTCGCCGCGGCCGCGCAGTTCCGCTGGAAGAAATCCTCCGTGCCCAGTACCTCGTCCAACAGCCGCGCATACTCCGGCTGCATTCTCCTCGTGCCGGACTCCAGTTGGCCGATGAAGGAGCCGCTGACGAAGAGGCGGGCGCCGAGTTCCTCCTGGCTCAGGCCCGCCTTCTCGCGGGCGTGGCGAAGCTCGGCGCCGAGGAGGGCGCGGGGGGACGACGAGGGGTCGAGGTCTTTCGGTCCTGGCATGGCGGCGGGACTCCCTGTCGTACAGCGGGGGTTGTTGGGGTGTCTCGTATGGCCAGGTTAGGGCCGCGGCGGCCACGCTGTGTCGTGAATCACGAACTCAGCGTGGAGGTGAGGAAGGGTGCGGTCGACCGAAGAAGTCGTCGAGTCCTTGCGGCAGGCCCTCGTGGGCGCCGGTGTCGTACTGCCGTCGCTGTGCGTCGATCCGGTGACCGGTGCGAGCGACGCGCCGTTCGCCCTGGTGGACCTGGGGCGGTGCAATGTGCGGGTCGCGGAGCGGCTGGCGTCGGTGGTGCGGGGGGAGTGGCCGCCGGTCGGCACGTACGCCGTGGACGAGCGGGACGGGCGAATCGGGGAGGTGAGGGGGCACGTCGGCGGGTGCGTGCAGTTGCGTCCGATGGCGGGCGGGCGCGAGTGGGACTGTCCCAGCGGCGCGGTGGCGGTGGCGCCGTCGCAGGAGGTGATGCGGGCCCGGCTGCGCAGGACCAACGAGGAGAGCACCGGTACGCCCGGCGCGGCTCAGGCGCCGCCCATGCCGCCCATCGGCTCGATGTCGACGCGGACCGGCGTCCCCCACACGCGCAGCACCTCGTAGTCCGTGAACTCGTGCACCAGCCGGTACGCCATGGCCGCGCGCGGGGCGCGTAGCTGGGCGGCGATGTACAGCTCGGCCTCGCGGCGGTCCCGGCGCGGGGTGCCGCACAGCTGCCACGCCTGGCCGTTCCACAGCTCCGGCAGCCAGCGCTGCTGGGGCTGGGGGCGGTCGCCCCGCATCCCGTAGCGGGACGGCGCCCGCTCGGCGGGCCGGGCCGGGAGGGGACCGCCGCCGTACTCGGCGCGGCGGGCGGCGCGGCGGCGGGTCTCGCACAGCAGGCACAGGTCGGGGGCGGCCTCGTCGACCGGCCCGCCCGGGTGCTCGGGGCAGCGGGTGCTGGGGGCCGCCGTGGTGACGCTCTCCTCCAGCCGCTCCAGCGCACGCTTCAGGTCGGCCCGGATCTCGTGCACCTTGGCGTCCGGTGTGTCGGCGGTCAGGGCCTCGCCGTGCTCACCGAGGAGACGCAGGGCGCGGCCCAGGGCGGTCAGCTGGGCGTGGTTCATGCTCCTCAGGGTCGCACACGGCACCGACGGACCCGCCCGTGCCGTCAGCCCTTCGCCGCCGCCAGCGCGGCCCGCAGGTGACCGTCGGAGTCCGCCAGGAGACGGGCGGCCGTCGGGCCGTCGACGTCGGCCAGCAGGGCCAGGATGGCGTGCTTGACCTCGCCGTCGGTGGCGGCCAGGGCCCGCTCGATCTCCTCGTCCCCTGCGCCGGTGGCGAGCGCGACGATACGCCGGGAGCGGGCACGCAGCTTCTCGTTGGACGCGCGGACGTCGACCATCAGGTTCCCGTAGGTCTTGCCGAGCCGGATCATCGTGATCGTCGACAGCATGTTGAGGACCAGCTTCTGCGCCGTGCCGGCCTTCAGCCGCGTGGAGCCGGTGATCAGCTCGGGCCCGGTGACGACCTCGATGCCGTGCTCGGCGGCGGCGGCCAGCGCGCTGCCCGCGTTGCAGGCCAGGCCGACGGTCAGCGCACCGAGCGCCCGGGCGTGCTCGACGGCGCCGATCGCGTACGGGGTGCGGCCGGAGGCGGACACGCCGACCACCGTGTCGTCGGCGGTGAGGCCGAGGGCGTCCAGGTCGGCGCGGGCCAGCCCGGCGGAGTCCTCGGCGCCCTCGACGGAGGTGACCATGGCACTCGGGCCGCCCGCGATCAGGCCGACGACCTGCCCCGGCTCCGTGTTGAAGGTGGGCGGGCACTCGGAGGCGTCCAGCACACCGAGCCGGCCCGCCGTGCCGGCACCGGCGTACACCAGCCGGCCACCCCGGCTCATCCGGGCGGCGACGGCATCGACGGCGGCGGCGATCTCGGGCAACCGCGCAGCAACGGCAGCCGCCACGGTGGCGTCCTCACCGTTCATCAGCCGCGCGATGTCGAGGGTGGCCATCCGATCGATCTCGGCCAACTCGGGCCGAAACGCCTCGGTGGACATCGTCTCCAACTGGGAACGGAGATCGGGGTGATGGGGGGTGGAGGTCATAAAGGATGCGGCCCTTTTCAACGTGCGATGCCTGTACTAACCCAGGGGCGCGGGGAACTGCGCGATCAACCACAACGAACCCGCAGCCACCCACAAAGATCAAGCCCTACGGTCTCCCGCGCGACCCATGCCGATGAGCCAACGCCTCATAGGACGCCGCCAAAGCCGGCGCAGCCGCCTCGTACGTCCGCTGCGCCACCCCCACGAACAGACAGTCCACCACCAGCAGCTGACTGGTCCGCGACGACATCGCCGCCGGCCGCAGCTCGCTCTCCCGCGCCGTGGACGTGGTCAGCACATGGTCGGCGTACTGCGTGACGGGACTGTCCGGGCGGCCGGTGATCGCGACGGTCGTCGCCCCGCGTTCGAAGGCGGCCCGCAGCGGCTCGATGACGTCCCCGGTCGACCCGGAGTGGGTGATGGCGAGGGCGACATCCCCGGCGCGCAGCTGCACCGCGTTGGTGACGGCCAGGTGCGGGTCGCTCGGGGCGTGGGCTATCAGCCCTATGCGCAGCAGTTTCTGGGTGAGATCCTGGGCGACCAGCCCGGAGGCGCCGATGCCGTACACGTCGGTGCGGCGGGCGGCGGCGAGCGCGGCGACGGCCGCGCCGAGCTGGACGGTGTCCAGTCCGGCGGCCGTGTCGGCGAGCGTCTGCTGCTCGTCGTAGGCCAGCTTGGCGACGACGTCCCCGATCGGGTCGTCGACCGCGATGTCCGTGGTGATGGCGGGCGCGCGACCCGACTGCTGCTGCGCGGCGAGCCCGGCGAGCGCGAGGCGCAGATCGCGGTACCCGGGGTAGCCGAGCAGGCGGGCGGTGCGTACGACGGTGGCCTCGCTGGTGCCGGTCAGCTCGGCGAGCCCCGTGACCGTGAGGGCCGCGCAGCCGGCCGGGTCGCCGGCGACGGCCTCGGCGACCCGCTGCATGGAGCGGGTCATCGACGGCGCGAGTGTGCGCACCTTGGCCGCGAGGGCGGCGGGCGCGGGCGGCGCGCTCCCGCCTCCGCCGGCGCGGCGGCCACCGGACGCGCTCGCGAAAGTTTCCTTCACTTCATCGGTCACTCATGAAAGATATTTTCGTTTCGGTCCTCGGGTCAAGAGTGCGCACAATGGGGGCATGGACCCCATCAGCCCCCTGGAGCAGGCCCTGCACGCCGCGCGCGCCCTCGTGCTCGCCGACCTGGTGGCGGGCCAGGTGGCCGAGGCGGACGTCGTGTCGCTCGTCGAGGAGTCCGTCGTGCAGCGGCGCTGGTGGGTCGAGCAGTGGCCCGAGGGCGTGGAGTTCGTGGCCGGGCTGGTCGCGCAGGACGTCCAGGACGCCCTGCTGGAGCGGTACGGCCGCTGGCCGCTGTGCCCGGTGTGCGGCTCCGGCGACCCGCACGCGCTGGACGTCGAACCGGAGCTCGGCCCGGACCCGCACTGGGTGTGCGGCAAGGCCGGGGTGAAGGTCGCGGCGGTCGGCTCGCTGGGCACCGCCCTGGGCGGCACGCAGTCGTCGTGAGGACGCCCCGGTGACCGTCTACATCGATCCGCCGACCTGGCCGGGCCACGGCCGCCTCTGGTCGCACCTCGTCAGCGACGTCTCCTACGCCGAACTGCACGCGTTCGCCGAGACCCTGGGCGTGCCCCGCCGCGCCTTCGAACGCGACCACTACGACCTGCCCGCCCACCGGTACGCGGACGCCGTGTCCGCCGGCGCCCTGGAGGTCAGCAGCCGCGAGGTGGTGCGGCTGCTGCACGGGGCGGGGCTGCGGCGGCGTAAGGGCACGGGTCAGCCGCGCGAGCCGCGCAGCTCGTAGGCGTACTGCTCCTCGTCCTCGCCGGCGACCCGCGTGAAACCGGCGCGCGCGATGACGGCCTGGGACGGCAGGTTGCCGGGCTCGGTCCTCGCGAACACCGACGTCACCTCGTCGCGCTCCAGCGCCCACGCCGACAGGGCGCGCAGGCCCTCGGTGGCGTACCCGTGGCCGCGGGCGGTCTCGGCGAGGTCGTAGCCGATCTCCACCCGGCCGTCCTCGTCGGGCGCGCCGTGGAAGCCCATGCCGCCGACCGCCCGCCCGTCCTCGGTGCGCACGAGCGTGAACACGCCCCACTCGGGCCGGTGCACGCCCGCCTCGTACGCCTTCAGCAGCATCCCGGCGGCGTCCCGCGTGCCCTGGTACGGCCCGCCGTCGACCCACGCGAACCCGCCGTCGCCGCCCGCGGCGAGGTCGGAGGCGGCGGCGGGGGTGACGCCCTGGAGGGTGAGGCGTCCGGCGGGGATCACGAGGTTGTTGTTCCAGCGCCACCCGTCGAGCGGGGCGCGGCCGGGCAGTTCGCCGCGGCCGGTGGCCCACAGCAGGGTGCGCCAGTGGTCGGGGCCGGGCTGGACGTGCGGGAAGATCCGGGTCAGCACGTCCTCGCACAGTGCGGCGGGCGGCTCGTAGGCCAGGCCCAGGCCCTCGGCGATGTCGTGCGTGTGCGCCAGCACCTCGGTGACCCCCATCGCGGCGAAGCCCTCGCGGTTCGCGCTGCGGAAGGGGTACGGGTGGAAGGCGCGGACCTCGCGCGGGGTGGTGCGGACGGTGGCGGCGAGCAGCGCGCCGGTCGTCTCGATGACCTGGAGGACGCCCTCGTTGCCGGTGCCGTCGTCGAGGGTGATCTCGAAGGGGACGTAGGCGCCGGTGGCGCGTCCGGCGAGCTGGCCGGCGTAGGCGATGAGGTCGCTCGCGATGTGCTCCGCCGTGTACCGGCAGCTCCACTCCAGCCGGCCGGCCCGCACCCCCTCCCAGTCCCGGTCCGTCGCCGTGCGCAGCAGCGCCACCGCGCCCGCCACGGCCTCTTCCACCTGATCCCCGCCCATGGTCCGCATGCCGGGCAGGCTACGGGGCCGGGTCACCGTCCGGCGACAGCATTTCCAGCTCTCCGGCGAGGTTGTGGCGGGCGGTCGCCTCCCACGCGCGGCGGCCGTACGGCGTGCGGAACAGGGCGGGCAGGGCGAGGAGTTGGCGGAGGATCGCGGCGCGGCCCTCGCGGAAGGCGTCGTTCGGCACGAAGTGGTACTCCTCGCGGACGGCGGCCGTGTAGGCGGCGTACGCCGACGGCGGCGAGGCGAGGACCGCCAGGTCGGCGTCGCACAGCACCTGGCCGTCGCGGTCGTCGTCGGCGGGGTCGTGCGACACGGTGAGCCGCACCAGCCGGGCCACCTCGGCGGTCGTCTCCGCAGGCACGCCGGCCTCGGGCAGCGCGCGCTCGGCCAGCCGCGCCGACCGCTCCTCGTTCTCGGACCGCTCGGGCAGGTACACGGCGTCGTGGAACCACGCGGCCAGTCGTACGGCGTCCGGGTCGTCCGCGTACCGCTCCAGCTCGTCGACGCGGTCGAGGACCGCGGTGAGATGGGTGAGCGTGTGATAGCGCCGCTGGGGCTCCTGCCAGCGGCCGAGCAGGTTGTCGGCGTACGGCGCCGGGTCCGGACCGGCGTCGGAGCCCCGGGCTCCGTTCAGGGCACGGGCGAAGCGGGCGCGCAGGGCGTCGAGATCGGCCATGCGCTCATTCTCCCGGGAGTGTGACGACAGGGCCTAGCGTGGAGCGCATGACGACTCCTGCCGACGTGAACGACGTACGCGACCCCGAGCTGCCCGGGCGGCTGCTCACCCTCGAACGGGACGAACTGGTGCCGCTGCTGCGGTCCCGGGCGGACGGCGACTTCGCGCTGCCGGTGGCGGCGTGTCCGGGCTGGACCGTGCGGGACGTGCTGGCGCACTGCTCGGCCGCGCTGATGCGGGTGGTCGAGAAACGCTTCGAGAAGGGCGTCTTCTCGCCCGCCTCCAACGACCGCGACATCGCCGAACGCGCCGACTGGTCGAACGCCCGGATCGTCGACGAGCTGGAACGCGGCATGACCGAGGCCGGGCCGGTGATCGGCCGCGCGGGCGGTGTACTGGACCGGGTCGCGCTGGGCGAGTGGGTGCACGCCGGTGATCTGCGGGTGACCTTCGGCGAGCCGGGGGCGTACGCGGGGCGCGGGCTGCCCGACGCGCTCACCCTGCTGACCACGGTGACCCGGGACCTCGGACACGTCCCGCTGCACGCCGACCTCGACGACGTGGACGAGCCGCTGAAGCTGGGCGAGGTGAGCGGTGAGCGGCCGCCGGGGCGGTACATCGGCGACGCGGCGACGCTGGTGCGGCTGTACGCGGGGCGGCCGGTGGACGCCGGGGCGGGGTACGAGCTCGCCGGGGTGGAGGCGGCGGAGCTGAACATCTTCGGCGACTGAGGCGAGCGCGCGGCGGCGGGGCGTAGGCTTGGATTGGACTAGACCTGTAGCGGTCCGGACAGCCGAGCACGCCCGACGAAGCCGACGAAGCCCGACGAATGGGGTCCCATGAGCAAGCGAGCAGTCCTGGAGGTGATCGCCCTCGACGTCGAGGACGCGGTCGCCGCCCAGGCCGGAGGCGCGGATCGCCTCGAACTGGTCACCGACATGGCGGCCGACGGGCTCACCCCGTCGGCCGGGACCGTCGCCGCGATCCGCGCCGCCGTCGACATCGACCTGCGGGTGATGCTGCGGCTCGCGGACGGGTTCGCCGCGGGGGACGTCGAGCGGCTGGCGGGGATCGCCGGGGAGATGCGGGGGGCCGGGGCGGACCAGTTCGTGCTCGGGTTCCTCGACGCGGAGGGCGACGTGGACCTGCGGGCGGTGGAGCGCGTCGCCGGGGCGCTGGAGGGATGCCGGTGGACGTTCCACCGGGCCATCGACCGGGCCGCCAACCGGGACGCGGTGCGCAAGGCCCTGGCCGACTTCCCCGGGCTGGACACGTATCTGACGGCCGGGGCGGCGGGGGGAGTCGGCGAGGGCCTCCCGACGCTGCTCGCCGAGGCGCGGCGGCGGGGGGAGCCGGGGTACGAGCAGCAGCTCCTGGTGGGCGGCGGCCTGTGCCTGTCCCACGTCCCGACCCTGCTGGACGCGGGCATCGACGGCTTCCACATCGGCGGCGCGGCGAGACCCTCCGGGTGGACGGGCCCGGTCTCGGCACCTGCGGTGGGGGAGTGGCGGCGGGTACTGGGCGGATAGCGACGTGTCCGCCCGGCCGCGGGCAGTCGTGCCGGCGCCGGCGCGGCCGACACAGCCGCGGGCAGCCGTGCCGGCGCCCGCGTGGCCTACGTAGCTGCGGGCAGTCGTGCCGCTGGGGCGGCAC
>NZ_WWHX01000086.1 GCF_009862125.1 Streptomyces sp. SID5910 | reverse complement strand
GAGGTGTCCATCCACGACGCGCTGCTCGCCCTCGCGCCGTACTTCGACGACCGGGTGCGGGAGCGGGAACGGGACGCGGCCCTGCGCGCGGGCCGCTCCGCCCACCAGGCGCGGCTGGCCGCGGAGGCGGCGATGCTGGCCGACGCCGCGCGCCGTGCCGCCGCGCGGGAGGCGCCGCTGGACACGCCGAGCACGTACCGGCTGCACGCCACGGAGGTCCCGGGGCCGGGCGGGCTGGTGGAGCTGGCCCGGACACTGGCGGGCTCCCCGGCCGGCGAGGCGGCGCGTGAAGGTACGGTGAGGGCCGCTCACGGCTCGACCCACGGCTGAACCGGCCGGGGTCCGGCGGGAGTTGACCGCAGTCCGGACCGACCGCAGTCCGGACCGACCGGAGGAGAACCGTGTCCCGTAGAGCTGTCGTCATCGGTGCCGGGCTGGCCGGCATGCTGGCCGCGGCGGCGTTGTCCCCCGCGGTGGACGAGGTGGTCGTGCTGGAACGCGACGAGCTGCCGGACGGGCCGGAGCACCGCCGGGGCCTGCCGCAGGGCCGGCACGCGCATCTGCTGATGGCCGGGGGCCTGGCCGCCATGGAGGACCTGGTCCCCGGCGCCGGGATGCGCGAGCGGCTGATCGCGGCCGGGGCGCACGAGATATCGCTGAGCTCGGGCATGCTGGCGCTCACGCCGGACGGCTGGCTGCGGCGCTGGCGCCACCCGGGCCCCGCCATGATCACGTGCAGCCGGGCCCTGCTGGACTGGACGGTGCGCGAGGCGGTGCTCGAACGGGCCGGGGTCACCGTCCGCAAGGGCAACGTGCGGGAGCTGACCGGCGGTTCGCGGCGCGTCACGGGTGTCCGGGTCGCGGCGGCGGACGGCACCGGGGACGAGGTCCTGGACGCTGGGATCGTCGTCGACGCGAGCGGCCGCGGCTCACGGCTGCCGACCTGGCTGGACGGCCTCGGCGTGACCGGCGTCCGGGAGCGGACCGTGGACTCCGGCCTGGTCAACGCGACCCGCGTCTACCGGGTGCCGGAGGGCGCCGGGCGGTTCCCGCTGACGGTCGTGCAGGCCGACCCGTACGCGTCCCGGCCGGGCCGCAGCGGCATGGTCCTGCCCATCGAGGGCGGCCGCTGGATGGTCAGCCTGGGCGGCACCCGGGGCGGCGAGCCGCCGGCGGACCCGGAGGGCTTCCTGAAGTACACGCTGGAGCTGCCCGACCCGATCGTGGGCCGCCTGATCTCGGGCGCCGAGCCGCTCACGGGGGTGCATGTCAGCCGCAGCACCAGCAATGTGCGGCGGTACGTGGAGAAGGCCCCGCACTGGCCGGAGGGGTTCGTCGTCCTCGGCGACGCGCTGGCCACCTTCAACCCGGCCTACGGACAGGGGATGTCGGTGGCCGCGCTGGGCGCGCGGGTGCTCGCCGGGGAGGTGCGGGCGGCCGGGCCCACCGCGCCCGGTCTGGCCCGCCGCGTGCAGCGCGGGGCGGCACGGTCGGTCGACGCGGCGTGGGCCATGGCGGTCGGGCAGGACGTGCGCTACCCGGGCACGCGGGGCGGGAAGCCGAACGCGGCGGACCGGCTGGTCACCGCGTACACCCGGCGCCTGACGAGGACGGCGGCCGGGTCCTACCCAGCGGCCGCGGCCCTGTGGGACGTGACCAGCATCCTGACGGGCCCGGCCCGCGTCCTGCACCCCGCGACCCTGCTCGCCGCCCTCGCCGGCCCCGCCCTGCCCCCGGCGACGGAGCCACCGCTGACCCCGTCGGAACGGGACGTCCTACGGGCCGTGGACCGGACCGGCGCCTGACCCGGGCGCGCTTGCTGTCAGCCCTGGAACGCCGGCTGCCGCAGCCCCTCGCCCGCGCCCGGCACGACCAGGACCGACCCGGCGAGCGGGTGCGGGGCGTTGAGGCCGGCGCGGGCCGTGGTGACGTACAGGTCGGTCAGTCCGGCGCCGCCGAACGCGCAGGCCGTGACGAGCGGGACGGGCAGGCCGATCACCCGGTCCAGCGTGCCGTCCGGGGTGTAGCGGCGCAGCGCCGAGCCGCCCCACAGCGCCACCCACACGCAGCCCTCGGCGTCCACGGTGAGCCCGTCGGGAAAACCGGCGCCCTCTTCCAGGGTGACGAAGGTCCGCCGCCCGGAGACACCGCCGCCCCCGGCGTCGTAGTCGAAGACGTCGACCCGACGCGTAGGCGAGTCGACGTAGTACATGAGCCGCCCGTCCGGGCTCCAGCCGGTCCCGTTGCTGACCGCCACGTCGTCCAGGACCGTCGTCACGGTGCCGTCGCCGGTGACGCGGGAGAGCGTGCCGCCGCCGGGGGCCTCGTCGTAGCGCATGGTGCCGGCCCACAGGCTGCCGTCGGGGGCGACGGCGGCGTCGTTGGCCCGGCGGCCGGGGACGGGGTCGCGATGCAGCGCGCGGAAGGTGCCGTCGGGGTCGACGAGGCCGATGCCGTCGCGCAGGTTCAGGACGAGCCCGCCGCCGGTGCGCGGCTTGGCGGCGCCCACGTGCTGCTCGGTGGTGCGCACCGTGCGCCGCCCGGAGACGGGGTCGTAGGTGTGCACGCGGCAGCCCAGGATGTCCACCCAGATCAGCAGGCCCGCGTCCGCGGCCCAGGTCGGCCCCTCGCCGAGGGCCGCCTCGGCCCGCACCGCCACCTCGTACGTCATACCGCGCTCCGGTGGCCGAGGCGCTCGGACAGGTCGGCGGCGCCCTTCACGGCGAGCTCCGCCAGCTCGGCGCGGCGCTCCTCGCTCCAGCGGATCATGGGCACGGAGATCGACAGCGCGGCGACGACCCGGCCGGTGCGGTCCCGGACGGGGGCGGCCACGCAGGACACGTCCGGGTTGGACTCCCGGTTCTCCACAGCGACGCCGCGCTCCCGGATCTCTCCCAGGGCCGTGCGCAGGGCGGCCGGTTCGGTGATGCTGTTCGGCGTCATCGCGGCCAGCTCGGCGCCGTCGGGGAAACGGGCGGCGACCTCCGCCTCGGGCAGGGAGGCGAGCAGCATCTTGCCGACGGACGTGCAGTGCGCGGGCAGCCGGCGCCCGGCCGCCGACACCATGCGCACCGCGTGCGTGGAGTCGACCTTGGCGATGTAGATGACGTCGGTGTCCTCCAGGATGGCCACGTGCACGGTCTCGTCGCACGTCTCGGCCACGCTCCGGGCGACCTGCTGGCCCTCGGCCGCGAGGTCGAGGTGCTCGGCGTAGCGCGCGCCGAGCTGGTACGGCCGCACCCCGAGCCGGTACCGTCCGGGCTGGCCGGCCACGGGCACGATGTACTTGCGCGCGGCGAGCGTGGTGACCAGTTCGTGCACGGTGGTGCGCGGCAGCTGGAGCCGGCGCACGATGTCGGGGGCGGAGAGCGTGCCGTCCCCGTCGAGGAAGAGCTCCAGTATGTCGAGAGCCCGGGTCACGGCGGGTACGAGACGTCCCATGTCCGGCCCCCTCCCTAGCTGTCTCAGGCGCCTGCGGTCGCGATACCCCGATGTTCGAGATATCAACAGACGATCGGAATGGCGAACACAGGCTACTCATACTGAGTTTGCCGGGGCAATGGGCGGGCGGGGTGCGGCGCGCCCCGCTGAGCGACCATGGACGTATGCCGTCCTCCCCGCGTCCCGCAGGTCCGTTCACGCCGGTCGACTTTCAGCTGGTGCTGTTGCGCCGTATGGCCGACCACAATCCGGGCCCGGTCGAGGACGCCCGGCGTGAGCTGGGTGCCTCGGTCGCGGACATGCGGGAGGCCAACCGGCGCTGGCAGGCGATGCTCCGCTCCCCGCGGTCCCGTTCGGCCGCCTCGCGCTACCGCTCCGTCCTCGGCGAACCCGAGTCGATCGCACCGCGCCGCATCGGGGACCTGGAGTGCGAGGCCCGGCAGTGGCGCCTCCCCCTCTGGCCGGACCTGCGGTTCGAGGTGCTCGTGGCCGACAAGGGCGTCGTCTGGAACGAGTGGCTGGTCCGCGCCCCCGGCGCCGAGGGCCCACGGCTGGACACCCTGGACGACCTCACCCCCTGGGCCTGCACGGTCGACGAGGCCGCCCGCGCCTTCGCCCCCGCCCGCCCGCTCCAGGGCTCGGCGCCCACCCGCTGGGGGCTCGCCTTCACCGCGCCGGACCCGGAGGGGAAACGGCACGAGGTGGTCGCCGAGTTCACCTGGGGGCTGCTCCAGCGGACGGCCACGGACGGCCGGCGGCCCTGACGAACTCCTCGGCGACGCGCGGCGCCGAGCCCTCGTGCAGCCACAGGAACAGGTTCGGCTCGACCAGCTCCAGCTCCATCACCCGCGGCAGCCCGTCCTCCCCGTCCACCAGGTCGACCCGGGCGTACAGCAGCTCGGGCGCGCCGGGCACGGCGGCCAAGGCCGCTTCGGCGACGGCGCGTTCGGCCGGCGTGGCCGTCCAGGGCTCGAGCCCGGGGTGCGCGACCTTGCGCTCGTCGTAGGGCGTGCCGGGCGTCAGGACGGCCCCCTTGCGGCTCGCGTGCAGCAGCTCCCCGCCGACGTACTGCACGGCCCGCTCACCGGCCGCGTCGATGCCGCGCACATACGGCTGCACCATCGCCGTGAGCCCCTCGGCGTGCATCCGCTCCACCTGCCGTACGGCGGTGTCGTGCCGGTCGGGCGTGTAGCGGGCGGCGAACCGGGCGCCGGCGCCGGAGGCGGGCTTGACGACGTACTCGTGGTCGCCGGGCAGGTCGACCGGGTCACCGGGGGCCAGATACCGGGTGGGGACGACGGGCACGCCGGCCGCCGCGAGGTCGCCGAGGTAGCGCTTGTCGGTGTTCCAGCGCACCACCGCCGCGGGGTTGGCCAGCCGCGTGACCTTCCCGCACGCCTCGGCCCACGCGACGAATTCGCCCACCCGCCAGCTGTAGTCCCAGGTGGACCGTATGACGACGAGATCGAACCCGCCCCAGTCCACGGAGTCGTCGTCCCACACCTCGACGGACGCCTCGGCCCCCGCCTCCCCCAACGCCGCCGCCAGCACCGGCAGATCCCGGTCGACACTGACCTGCGGACCGGGACGGCAGGTGACGAGAGCGATGCGGGGCACGGCGGGCTCCTCTTCTTCGTACGGCTGCCGGGACGTTCTTCGTACGGCTGCCCGGAGGCTAACAACACCGGCCGGCGGAACCGGAACCCGCCGCTTGACCTTCACCTTCGGTGAAGCCCCAGCATCGGTGGCGGAACGGAGGGGAGCAGCGATGCGCGAGGACATGCTGACGATCGGTGCGTTCGCCAGGGCCTGCCGCCTGTCACCGAAGGCACTGCGCCTGTACGACGAACTGGACCTGCTGCGCCCGGCCCGGGTCGACCCGGACACCGGCTACCGCTACTACGCGGTGGCGCAGCTGGAGCAGGCACGGCTGGTGGCCTGGCTGCGACGGCTCGGGATGCCGCTGGCCGGCATCCGGCGGATCCGCGCCCTCGACGACCCGGCCTCGGCCGCCCGCGAGATCCGCGCCTACTGGGCGCGGACGGAGGCGGAGACGGCGGCACGGCGGGACCTCGCCTCCTTCCTGGTCGATCACCTGACAGCGGAATCGAGAGAGGACCCCGTCATGAACGCCACCACGCTGGAACTGCGGTACTGCGCCCACTCGGACACCGGACGCGTCCGCCCCACCAACCAGGACACCGCGTACGCGGGCACCCGGCTGCTCGCCGTGGCCGACGGCTTCGGACCGGCGGGCGCGCCCGCGAGCAGCGCCGCGGTGGAGGCGCTGCGCTTCCTGGACACGGAGGAGGTGCCGGCGGGCGGTGTGCTCAACCTGCTGGAGGACGCCGTGCAGGGCGCGGCCGACGCGGTGCGGGACGCCGCCGACGATTCGGAGACGGGCACCACGCTGACGGCGATGCTGTGGACGGGCTCCCGACTGGCGCTGGTGCACATCGGCGACTCGCGGGCGTATCTGCTGCGGGACGGCGAACTGTTCCGCATCACCCACGACCACACGATGGTCCAGTCGATGGTCGACGAGGGCCGGCTGACGCCGGAGGAGGCGGCGGCCCACCCGCAACGCACCCTGCTGCTGAGGGCGCTCACCGGCAACGGCCCGGCCACCCACCCGGACCTGCGGCTGCACGAGGCCCGCCCCGGCGACCGGTATCTGCTCTGCTCCGACGGCCTGTCCGCGGTCGTCCCGCAGGACCGCGTCCGGGACCTGCTGGCCGCCGCCCCGGCCCCCGACCGTGCGGTGACCTCGCTGGTCGACGCGGCGAACGGGGCGGGCGGTCCGGACAACGTCAGCTGTGTGGTCGCGGACCTGGTGGAGGCCGTGGCCTGACCGACGCCCGTACGGCAGGATCGGCGCCATGGCGAACTCCGGGACCGATGCCTACGACGCGGCTGCCGGGAATCTGCCTCCGTTGGTCGGGCGGGCCCTGGCCGTCGCGCGGGCCCACGGGTTCCCGTACTCCTGCCGACCCGAGCAGGGGCGGTTGCTGCACGCCCTGGCGGGCGGGGCGCGTGGGGTGATCGGGGAGACGGGCACCGGGTGCGGTGTGGGGCTGGCCTGGCTGGCGTCCGGGGCGGGGCCGGGCGTACGGCTGGTGAGCGTGGAGCGGGCGCGGGTCGCCACGGAGGTGTTCGCCGGGCGGCCGGAGGTGGAGGTGCTCACCGGCGACTGGACGCGGATCGGCGAGCGGGGCCCGTACGACCTGCTCGTGCTGGACGGGGGCGGGCAGGGCAAGTCCGAGCACGACCCGGCCGCCGACGTGGGCCGGCTGCTCGCCCCGGGCGGCACGGTGGTCCTGGACGACTTCACCCCGGCCACCAGGTGGCCCCCGACGCACGAGGGCCGGGTCGACCGGGCGCGGCTGCACTGGCTGGAGCACCCGGCACTGCGCACGGTCGAGCTGCGGCTGGCCCCGGACCTGGCCGCGCTGGTGGGGACGCGACGCGTGTCCGCGGGGGCGGGGGCGTGACCGGCGTCGACCTCCCGCGGCGTCGGGAACGGGGCGCGGCGCCCGCCCGCCCGCCGGGGCGGGGGCGTGACCGGCGCCAAGCTCCCACGGAGTAGGAACCAGGCCCCAGCCGACCACGTGACCCGCGTCAACCCCCCGCCGCGTCGATTCGCCCCGGCGCCGGGGTAGGAACGGGATGTCCGTTCCCCGCGTCCCCAGGAGTGCCGCGTGTCGTCCCTCTTCCCCGCCCTCACCCACGCCCCGGGCGACCGCGTCGCCCTGCGGTTCGGCGAACGCACCCTCACCTACGCGGAGCTGGCCGCGGCGGCCGGAGCCGTCGGGGAACGGGTGCGCGGCGCCGGCCGGGTCGCCGTGTGGGCGGCGCCGGAGCTGGAGACCGCCGTCGCCGTCGTCGGCACGCTGCTCGCCGGCACGGCCGCCGTGCCGCTCAATCCCAAGTCGGGCGCGAAGGAACTCGCCCACATCCTGACCGACAGCGCCCCGGCCCTGGTGCTGGCCGCGCCCGGCGACACGCTGCCCGAAGCGCTCGCCGCGCTGCCGCGCGTGGACGTCGACGTGCGCGCCGCCGGGACCGCCCCCGCGAATGAGGACCCCCCGCTGATCTCGTCCACCGGCACCGCCCCCGCCGACCCGGGCGCCCCGGAGGACCCCGCGCTGGTCGTCTACACCTCCGGCACCACCGGCCCGCCCAAGGGTGCCGTCCTCCCCCGGCGGGCGCTCGCCGCCACCCTGGACGCGCTCGCCGACGCCTGGCGGTGGACCGGCGACGACGTACTGGTGCACGGCTTGCCCCTGTTCCACGTGCACGGGCTGGTGCTCGGCATCCTCGGCCCGCTGCGGCGCGGCGGCTCGGTGCGGCACCTCGGCAGGTTCAGCACCGACGGCGCCGCACGGGAGCTGAACGACGGCGCGACCATGCTGTTCGGCGTGCCGACGATGTACCACCGCATCGCCGAGACCCTGCCCGGCGACCCGGAGCTGGCCAAGGCCCTCGCGGGGGCCAGGCTGCTGGTGTCCGGTTCGGCCGCGCTGCCGGTGCACGACCACGAGCGCATCGCCGCCGCGACCGGACGGCGCGTCATCGAGCGGTACGGCATGACGGAGACGCTGATGAACACCAGCGTGCGGGCGGACGGCGAGCCCCGGGCCGGCACCGTGGGCGTGCCGCTGCCGGGGGTGGAGCTGCGGCTCGTGGAGGAGGACGGCACAGCGATCACGGCGGTCGACGGGGAGACCGTCGGCGAGATCCAGGTGCGCGGCCCGAACCTGTTCACCCAATACCTCAACCGCCCCGACGCCACCGCCGCCGCCTTCACCGCGGACGGCTTCTTCCGCACCGGCGACATGGCGGTGCGCGACCCCGACGGCTACGTCCGCATCGTCGGCCGCAAGGCCACCGACCTGATCAAGAGCGGCGGGTACAAGATCGGCGCCGGGGAGATCGAGAACGCACTGCTCGAACACCCGGCGGTGCGGGAAGCCGCCGTCACCGGGGAACCCGACCCGGACCTGGGCGAGCGGATCGTCGCCTGGATCGTGCCGGCCGACCCGCAGGAGCCGCCCTCCCTCGACGAGCTGGCCGACCACGTCGCCGCCCGGCTCGCCCCGCACAAGCGGCCCCGCGTCGCCCGGTACCTCGACACGCTGCCCCGCAACGACATGGGCAAGATCATGAAGCGGGCGCTGGCCCATGGCTGAACGCCTGTCCGCGCGCGCGTTCCTCGCCCTGCTCACCGACGACTTCGCCGAACTCCCCCACCCCGACGGCGACCAGCAGCCCGACGGCCCGCTCGGCTGGCCCGGCTACGGCGACCAGCGCGCCCGCGCCGCCGCCCGCACCGGCGAGACGGAGTCCGTCGTCTGCGGCACCGGACACGTCGAGGGCGTCCAAGCCGTGCTGCTCGCCTTCGAGTTCGGCTTCCTCGGCGGCTCGCTCGGCCGGCGCACCGGCGACCGGCTGGAGGCGGCGTACGCGTACGCCCGCGAGCACCGGCTGCCGGTCGTCCCGCTGGTCGCCACCGGCGGCAGCCGGATGCAGGAGGGCATGCTCGCGCTGACCCAGCTCCAGCGCGTGGCCCGGCAGTCGGCCCTCACCCGGGAGGCCGGCCTCGCCCAGATCGCCGTGCTGCGGGACCCGGCCACCGGCGGCGGCTGGGCGACGCTCGGCGCGGGCGCCGACGTGGTCCTCGCGCTGCCCGGCGCCCAGGTGGGCTTCGCCGGTTCCCGGGTCCGGCCGCCGGACGCCGACCCGGCGGCGTACACGGCCGAGGCGCAGGTCGCGGCGGGCAGCGCGGAC
>NZ_WWHX01000851.1 GCF_009862125.1 Streptomyces sp. SID5910 | reverse complement strand
CGGGGCGAGGCGTAGGACGGGGGGTGTGCGGGCGGCGAGGAGGAAGCCCCAGTCGCCCGGGGCGGTGGAGGTGCCGGACGCCCGGTCGGGGCCCGTGGTGAAGCCGGTGTCGCGCCCGCCGACGCGGTAGGCCACGGTCCGCAGCCCGGCCGCCCGCAGCGTCGCGTCGACGGTCCAGAACGCCCCGGGCCGCGAGGACACCGGCCCGGCGTGCACGGCCAGCCGCCCGCCCGGCGCGAGCACCCGCCGCAGCAGGCCGTAGAACTCCTGCGAGTACAGCTTGGTGCTGGACGTGATGCCCGGGTCGGGCAGGTCGGAGACCACCACGTCGTACGTCCCCGTGCGCGCGGAGCGCAGCCGGTGGAAGGCGTCCCCGGCGGTCACGTGGACGCGGGGGTCGCCGTAGGCGTGCTCGTTCAGCGCGGACAGGCCGGGGTCGTGCCGGGCCAGCCGGGCGAGCCCGGGGTCGGGCTCGACCACGTCGACGCGGCGCACGCCCGGATGGCGCAGCACCTCCCGGACGGCGAGGCCGTCGCCGCCGCCGAGGATCAGGACGCGCGCGTGCCGCCCGGTCATCGCCGGGTGCACCAGCGCCTCGTGGTAGCGCCGTTCGTCGCTGCCGCTGACGCGCAGCCGGCCGTCCAGGAAGAGACGCAGGGCCCGGCCGTCGGTGCCGCCGGTAAGGACCACCTCCTGCACGCCCGTCCGCACGGCCACGCGGACGTCCTGGCCGTAGACCGCGTGCCGGGCGGCGCGTTCGAAGTCGTCGGCGAGGACGGTCGCCGAGGCGAGGACCGCGAGCACGACGACGTTGGCCACCACCAGCAGCCGGCGGGCCCGGCGGGTCAGGTCCCGCCGGAACAGGCCGAGGACCAGGGCGGCGCCGACGGCCGCGTTGACCGTGCCGGTGAGCAGCGCGCCGGTGAGCTGGCCGAGGAAGGGCAGCAGGACGAAGGGAAAGGCGAGACCGCCGACCAGGGCGCCGACGTAGTCCGCGGCGAACAGGTCGGCGACGGCGCCGCCCGCGTCCTGGCGGCGGATGCGCTGGATCAGCTCCATCAGCAGCGGCACCTCGGCGCCGATCAGCAGGCCGATGGCGAGCGAGAAGGCGACCAGCAGGAAGCGCGGGCCGTCGGACCACAGGCCGCCCCAGCCGCCGGTCCAGGCGAAGACGGCGTACAGCGCCATGGCGCTGGAGCCGCCGACGAGCGCGAGGACCGCCTCGACCGCGCCGAAACCGGCCGCCGCGAACCGGCGCAGCCGCTTCGCGGCGAGCGAGCCGATGCCCATGGCGAAGACCATGACGGACAGGACGACGGACGCCTGGGTGACCGAGTCGCCGATCAGATACGAGGCGAGGGCGACCAGTTCGAGTTCGTACACGAGCCCGCAGGCCGCACAGACGAACACCCCCGCGAGCACCAGGAACCGCCCGATACCGGGCCGCACGGGCAGCCGCACCGGCCCGCTCGGACCTCCCGGCGCACGGATGTCGTCACGACGGCCCGCGTCGCGCCGGGTGTCTGGACCGTCCGCGCCGGCCCAGGGCGGCGGGGAGCCGGGCGGAGCGGGAGCGTGCGGTTCGATCACGCAGTGACGTTACGTCACTCGCCGACTGCGCCTCGTCACCCACACGTGTGAAACTTCCGCCCCCGGAGCCCCGCAGGTTTATCCGTCTCACACCCCGGACGGGCTGAGCTCCCGGGCCGGCACCCGGGCACCGACCCGGGTCCGGGTCGCCACCAGCTGGCCGTCCTGCGGATAGGCGTGCCAGGTCCGCCAGTGCACCTGGCCCTCGTGCCGGTGCGCGAGCAGCGCGGTGAAGGCGTGCGGGCTGCCGGGGAAGACCCCCGCCAGCCCGTGCGGATGGTCGGAGACCAGGGCCAGCAGCTCCTGGGCGCGGCCCGCGAAGGAGCCCGGCGTGAGCATCTCCACGCGGGCGGCGAACTCGTACTCCCAGTCGCCCACCCGCTTGGCCACGCCCAGCGGAAGCGGTGTGCTGCTGCCCGCGATGCACGCGACCGTCTCCGAGCAGACGCCCCGGTCCTCCTCCAGCAGGACCTGGTGGGAGGCGCCGAGGAGTCTCAACTGAAGCTTGGCCCCCGTCAGCTCGATGTCGAGGCTGGCCAGCGCGGGCAGCGGTTCGCGCCCGAGGGCCCAGGCCAGGTCGGCGGCGCGGGTGTCGGTGTAGGAGGTGTTCAGGGTCGTGAGCATGGATCGGCTCCGCAAGCACACAAGGAGAGGAGGGTGTGGGCCTGCGCACCCCGTCACTGTCGGGGAGGCGGCCCGGTCAGCCCGGTCGGCCGGTCAGGAGGGGGGTCAACAGGTCGTCCGAGGGGCTGCGTTGACGAGTGAGAGGCAATCATGAACTGCGTCGGTGACACAGCGTTTTTACCCAACTTCGTGGTGTTTCCATCCCTCGGGGGGTCCACAGCTCAACTGTTCAACCACGGCGTGCGCCCGGCCCGCTCCGCGTGCGCCGGTGTGTGCGAGCGCCCGCCGGGTGTGAAACCGGCGGGCGCTCCCCGTGGGGACGCGGGGCCCGGACCCACGTGCGGGCCCCTCGATGCGGATGCGGTTCCCCCTGGCAGGAGCTCAGCTGCCCCGTGTCAGCTGCCTCCACCGCATCCGCCGCCCCCTCCCCCGCAGGACGACCCGCCTCCGCAGGACGAGCCGCCGCCGCAGGACGACGAACTGCTCCCGCAGGACGACGAACCGCCGCCGCAGGAGTGGCCTCCGTGGTGGTGGTGCCCGCCGCCCGAGGACGAGCCGCCGTCCGCCACCCCGCCGGCCCCGCCGGCCCACCAGCTGCTGTCGCTGCCGCTGTAGCCCCCGCGCGACGACCGCGAGCCGCGGCCGCGCCCGAGTCCGGCCCTGGAACGGCGGCTCCGCGCGCCGGAGGAGACCGCGGCGACGATCAGAGCGGTGATCACGATCAGGATGATGCCGAAGACCATGGCGCCACCCCTCCTTCCGATTCCCCCGGGCTCCCGCCCGGAAGTTCCCCCGAAGCAACCCCCCGTCGGGCGCCCCGCTTTCCGTGAAGCTCGTTGCGTGAACGGGGGATGCCCTCACCCGCCACGCCCCAAAGCAGAGTTGAGGAAGTCCAGAGCTTCGGCGCAGGATGGCCGCCATGACCTCCAGCGCACGCCCCCTCCTCAACCGCCGGCTCGCCGAGTTCGGGACCACGGTCTTCGCCGAGATGTCCGCCCTGGCGGTGAAGACCGGCGCGATCAACCTGGGCCAGGGCTTCCCCGACACCGACGGCCCCGAGGAGATCCGGGAGGCGGCCGTACGGGCGCTGCGCGACGGGCGCGGCAACCAGTACCCGCCGGGCCCGGGCGTCCCCGAGCTGCGCGCCGCCGTCACCGCCCACCAGGAGCGGCGGTACGGCCTGTCCTACGACCCGGACACCGAGGTCCTGGTCACCGCCGGCGCCACCGAGGCCATCGCCGCCTCACTGCTGGCCCTGGTGGAGCCCGGCGACGAGGTGATCGCGCTGGAGCCGTACTACGACTCGTACGCGGCCTGCGTCGCCATGGCGGGCGGCACGCGCGTGCCGGTGACGCTGCGCCCGCACGAGGGCACGTTCCGCCTCGACCTGGACGAGCTGCGCGACGCCGTCACCGACCGCACCCGCCTGCTGCTGCTCAACACCCCGCACAACCCGACGGGCACCGTCCTGACCCGCGCGGAGCTCGCGGCGATCGCGGAGCTGGCCGTGGAGCGTGACCTGCTGGTCGTGACCGACGAGGTGTACGAGCACCTGGTCTTCGACGCCGCCGAGCACATCCCGCTGGCGTCCTTCCCGGGGATGCGCGAGCGCACGGTGACGATCAGCTCGGCCGGCAAGACGTTCTCGTTCACCGGCTGGAAGGTCGGCTGGATCACCGCCCCGCCCGCCCTGGTCACCGCGGTCCGCTCGGCCAAGCAGTACCTGACCTACGTCAGCGCCGGCCCCTTCCAGTACGCCGTCGCCGAGGCCCTGGCGCTGCCCGACTCCCACTTCGCCGGCTTCCGCGCGGACATGGAGGCCAGGCGGGACGTCCTCGCGGCCGGTCTCGCGGAGGCGGGGTTCGGCGTCTACCGCCCCGCCGGGACGTACTTCGTCACCACCGACATCCGCCCCCTCGGCGAGAGCGACGGCTTCGCCTTCTGCCGCGACCTGCCGGAACGCGCGGGTGTCGTCGCCATCCCCAACGCCGTCTTCTACGACCACCGGGAGGCGGGCGCCCCCTTCGTCCGGTTCGCGTTCTGCAAGCGGACGGCGGTCCTGGAGGAGGCCGTACGGCGGCTGAAGACGCTGGGGGGCTGAAAACGCTCGGCGGCCGAACGGCGAGAGCCCGGCCCCGGCACCCGACCCCCGGACGGCGGTCGGTGCCCTGGCCGGGCTCCCCAGCAGGCGGGGGCGGGCTACTCGCCGCCCTCGTCCTCGGGCTTCTCCGCCTCGTTGACCTCCTGCTCCAGGCCGAGCTGCTCCACGAGCCAGCGGTCGAACTCGATGGCGGCGCGCACCCAGCTGACCGTCGAGGAGACGAAGTGCTCCAGGCTGACGCCCATGCCGATCAGCATCTGCGCCTCGCCGATCAGGCGGACGGTGCCGTCGTCGTGGGTGTGCGAGTACACCTTGGGCCACAGGGTGCGCCGGTTCCAGTCGTCGAGCGACTCCAGCAGCTGCGGCTTGTCGTCGATCTGGTGGGGCCGGTCGTAGAACGTCCGCACCGAGAAGATCTGCTGGTCGCCCTCGCCACGGAACATGAAGTACGTACGGAACTGCTCCCACGGCGCCGCGAGGTCACCCTCGTCGTCGACGACGTACTTGAGCTCCATCTGTTCGAGGAGCTGCTTCACGAGGTCCTGATCCGGGACGACGGGGCCCGCCGGTCCTTGGGGCTGCGGCTCGGGCTGGCCCCCGAAGTTCGGAATCGAGGACGGGTCGATGCTCACCGTGTTTTTCCCTTCGTACGGATCACACCATCCTCCCCCATGCGGGGAGGGGCGTGGCAAGCCCGCCGTGGCCCTGTCAGCCCTGGGCTGACACGATCCGGCCGGTCGGGTGGGCCTCCTCGGCCCGGGTGTCCAGGGCGGGCCCGCGCACACCTGCCCGGCGGCACCGCGCGACGCACGGCGGCCCGCCACCCCACCGGGGGGGGTGACGGGCCGTACCGGGACCGCCGGGGCTAGAGCGTCTTGCCGCTCGCCGGGCCCACGATCAGGGCGTCGCCGAAGCGGTCGACGCGGACCGTGTCGCCGTCCTTGATCTCGCCGGAGAGGATCTCCCGGGCGAGCCGGTCGCCGATCGCGGTCTGCACGAGCCGGCGCAGCGGCCGGGCGCCGTACGCCGGGTCCATGCCCTCGTCGGCGAGCCAGGCCAGGGCGTCGTCGGTGACCTCCAGGGTGAGGCGGCGCTCGGCGAGGCGCCGGGCGAGCGCGTCGATCTGGAGCCGCGCGATCCGGCTCAGCTCGTCCTTGCTCAGGGCGGAGAAGACCACGAGGTCGTCGAGCCGGTTGAGGAACTCCGGCTTGAACGACGTCCGGACCACCTCCAGGACCTGCTCCTTCTTCTCCGCCTCGCCGGTCAGCGGGTCGACCAGGTACTGGCTGCCCAGGTTGGACGTCAGCACCAGGATGGTGTTGCGGAAGTCGACGGTGCGGCCCTGCCCGTCGGTGAGGCGCCCGTCGTCCAGCACCTGGAGCAGGATGTCGAAGACCTCGGGGTGCGCCTTCTCCACCTCGTCCAGCAGCACGACGGTGTACGGCCGCCGCCGCACGGCCTCGGTGAGCTGGCCGCCCTCCTCGTAGCCGACGTATCCGGGCGGGGCGCCGACGAGCCTGGCGACACTGTGCTTCTCGCTGTACTCGCTCATGTCGATGCGGACCATGGCCCGCTCGTCGTCGAAGAGGAAGTCGGCGAGCGCCTTGGCCAGCTCGGTCTTGCCGACGCCGGTGGGGCCGAGGAAGAGGAACGACCCGGTGGGCCGGTCGGGATCGGCGATGCCCGCCCTGCTCCTGCGCACGGCGTCGGAGACGGCCCGCACGGCCTCGGTCTGCCCGATCAGCCGCTTGCCGAGCTCGTCCTCCATCCGCAGCAGCTTCTGCGTCTCGCCCTCCAGCAGCCGCCCGGCGGGGATGCCGGTCCAGGAGGCGACGACGTCGGCGATGTCGTCGGCGCCGACCTCCTCCTTGACCATCGTGTCCCTGGCGACCTCCTCCTCGGCCTCGGAGGCGGCCTCCAGGTCGCGCTCCAGGTCCGGGATCTCGCCGTAGAGCAGCTTGGAGGCGGTGTCGAAGTCGCCGTCGCGCTGGGCGCGTTCGGCCTGCCCGCGCAGCTCGTCCAGCTTCTCCTTCAGCTCACCGACCCGGTTGAGGGACTGCTTCTCCTTCTCCCAGCGGGCGGTGAGGCCGCGCAGCTCCTCCTCCTTGTCGGCGAGGTCGCGCCGCAGCCGCTCCAGGCGCTCCAGGGAGGCCGCGTCGGTCTCCTTGCCGATCGCCAGCTCCTCCATCTTCAGCCGGTCGACGGCGCGCTGGAGTTCGTCGATCTCGACGGGCGAGGAGTCGATCTCCATGCGCAGCCGGGACGCGGCCTCGTCGACGAGGTCGATGGCCTTGTCGGGCAGGAAGCGGGAGGTGATGTACCGGTCGGACAGCGTGGCGGCGGCCACCAGCGCGCTGTCCGCGATCTGCACCTTGTGGTGGGCCTCGTAGCGGCCCTTGAGTCCGCGCAGGATCGCGATGGAGTCCTCGACGGTCGGCTCGGCGACCAGCACCTGCTGGAAGCGCCGCTCCAGGGCGGGGTCCTTCTCGATCCGCTCCCGGTACTCGTCCAGCGTGGTCGCGCCGACCATGCGCAGCTCACCGCGCGCGAGCATGGGCTTGAGCATGTTCCCGGCGTCCATGGCGGAGTCCCCGCCGGCACCGGCCCCCACGACGGTGTGCAGCTCGTCGATGAAGGTGATGATCTGGCCCTCGGAGTCCTTGATCTCCGCGAGGACGGTCTTCAGCCGCTCCTCGAACTCGCCCCGGTACTTCGCGCCCGCGACCATCGCGCCGAGGTCCAGCGCGACCAGCCGCTTGCCCTTCAGCGACTCGGGCACGTCCCCCTTGACGATCCGCTGGGCGAGCCCCTCCACGACGGCGGTCTTGCCGACGCCGGGCTCGCCGATGAGGACGGGGTTGTTCTTGGTGCGGCGGGACAGCACCTGCACGACCCGCCGGATCTCCTGGTCCCGCCCGATGACGGGGTCGAGCTTGCCCTCGCGCGCGGCGGCGGTGAAGTCGGTGCCGAACTTCTCCAGCGCCTTGTACTGCCCCTCGGGGTCGGCGGTGGTCACGCGGCGTCCTCCCCTCGCCTTGCGGAAGGCCTCCTGAAGCTTCTTCGCACTGGCGCCCTGCCCCTCCAGTACCTCACCGGCCGCGCCGCCCTTCGCGGCGATGCCGAGGAGCAGGTGCTCGGTGGAGAGGTACTCGTCCCCGAGTTCCTTGGCGCGGGCCTGGGCGTCGGCGACCACGGCGAGCATCTCACGGCCCGGCTGCGGCGGCGCGACCGTCGACCCGGTCACGCTGGGCAGCCCGGCGAGGATGCGCTCGGCGCCGGAACGCACGGCCGCGAGATCGGCCTCGACGGCGGCGAGCAGGTCGGTGATGTTCTCGTTGTCCTGCCCCTGGAGCAGAGCCAGGAGCAGGTGGGCGGGGGTGAGGTCGGCGTGCCCCTCGGTCACGGCCCGGTTGCTGGCGGCGTTGATCGCGTCCCGGCTCCGGTTGGTCAGCTCGGCGTCCACGTTCCGGTTCTCCTCATGTCTCCCAGTGCTGACTCATCCAACGTACACAAAGTTGAGTCTATTCCACTCAAGGAGGTCCGGGACGCGGGGTGCTTTCCGGCCGGCCTCAGCCTTGACAGGTACCCGACTTATCTGCACATACGACAGCGGCGTCACCGTGTTCAGGTCACGGTGACGCCGCTGCCGGGGGGAAGCACCTGAGCGATTTGTTACGACGGGGGAATCGCGTCAGGCACTGCGGGGGGTGGCCGAGATGGTCCTCACTTCGGAGGGCTCCGGCTGAGCGAGCCGGTGGTCCCTCTGGTCCAGGTTCACAAAGATCATTCCGTAGCGGACGGCACACCGCACGGGCTGCGGCGCCCCCCGAGGCCGTCGCAGACACCGGTACGCCCGGACGTCGCCGTCCTCGTCCAGCGTGACGACGACCGGCTCACCGAAGACGGTCACCATCAGCGAGTCGCCGGCGTGCGGGATCGCGGTGACGAGATCGATGAAGTGCCAGCCGGAACGGTAGGCGGTGGCCATCTCACGACGGAAGGAGCGGTCGTCGGGTGGAGTGGTCATCGCGATCAGTCCCACTTGCTGTCGGCCGGGAGATTGGCTGCCTCGCCTCCGCCCGCGACGGCGGACGCGCTCTCGACCCCGACAACGGCACCGTGCGCGTCGCTCTTCGCACCGGAGAGGCCAGCCAGAGCTCCGAAGGCCACAACGGCGGAGACGGCGACAACAAGCACCGAGCGAAGCATTTTCTTACGCATAGTCGGCTTCGTCCTCACTTGAAGATCCCCTCTATCCCCCGTCGGATAAGACGATGGCTCATTCAGGCACGTCATGGCCACACAATCGGTGCATCATGTTCCTGCACGTTCAGGACCCTGGGGGGTGGAGATTTGATATCAAATGGGACCAACACGACACATCCCCATGCGGTCACCGAACTTTGTGAAGACGGAAGGCGCCTCTACGCAGATGCTCTGCGAACAGGACGCATACTGCGGACGGACGCCGAGTCGGCCCCCTGCCTGAGGGAATTCGCGCTGCTCCACCCCGATCCCGACGACGCGAAGTGGTTGCGTCCAGTGCCTCCGGCGATCGCCCTGGCCCAGCGACTCAATCCGATCGAACGTGAGATCACCGAGCACCGACGGCTGTCGATCGCACTCTCCGAAGTCTTCGAGCCGTTCATGGCGCTCGGCGTCCAGGACACCGCCCCGACCCACTCCATCAGCGTGCTGGAGGGCCTGGACCGCATCAACGCGGCTCTCGACCTGGCCACGGGCCAGTGCCGGACCGAGATGCTCACCGTCCAGCCGAGCAGCAGCGCCCGCAGCGCCGAGAACCGCCTCCTGGAAGCACTGGAGCGCGACAAGCCGCTGATCGAGCGGGGAGTGCGCATCCGGACCCTGTACCAGCACACCGCGCGGTACAACCCCGAACGGCTCGCCTACGTCGACCAGTTCGCGAACGGCAAGGTCGAGTACCGCACCATCGACGAACTCGTCGAACGCCTCATCATCTGCGACGAGACCGTCGCCTTCATCCCCATCCGTGAGGACCGGCAGGTCGCCCTGGAGATCCGTCACCCCGGTCTTGTCCGCTACCTGACCAAGGTGTTCGAGTTCATCTGGAGCCGGGCGGTCCCGCTGACCGCCGGAGCACCCTACGAGACGGCTCCCGACGGCATCACCGACATCCAGCACTCCATCGCCAAGCTCCTCGTGGAGGGCCACGTGGACGAGGCGATAGCCCGCCGCCTCGGCATGAACGTGCGCACCTGCCGAGCGCACATCGCGAAGCTGGCGTCGGTGCTCGGCAGCGGCAGCCGGGCCCAACTCGGCTATCTCATAGCCCAGTCCGGAGTACTCGAACAGGCGCAGGGAAAGTGACACACCAGCACGCACAGGGCGACCTGTGTGAGCCGGGCCTCGGCCTCTACGCCCGTGCGCTGCGGGAGGGGCACGTCCCCGGCGAGGACGCGGCCACCGCACCGTGCCTGGTCGACAACGGCCTCCTGCATCCGTCGGTCGACGACCCGGCCCGGCTGGAGCCCGTCGTACCGACCGTCGCCCTCCAGCGGCTGCTGCGCGTCTCGGAGGAGCGCATCGCCGGAGAGCGCCGACGCGGGCAGCGGCTCGCCGACGCCTTCGCACCCCTCATGCGTCTCGAAGGACCGGCCGCGGCGAACGAGGACACCCGGTCCCTCAGGCTCCTCGCCGGCAAGGAGAGAGCGAGCCGGGCCATCACCGAGGCCATGGCCGCCGGCACAGAACAACTCCTGGCGATCCAGCCGCACGACGGTCTCATCACCGGGCCCTTCCACCACCACGAAGCCGCCATGGAACGCGATCAGGCGTTCCTCGACCGCGGCGGACGGGTGCGCGCCCTGTACCAGCACACCGTCCGCCACGCCCCTCTGATCATCGGGCGCTACGAACGACTCACCGGCGACGTGGAGGCCCGCAGCCTCGACGAGGTCACCGAGCGACTCGTCATCGTGGACCGCACCGTCGCCTTCATCCCCGCCAGCGCCGACCGCTCGCTCGCCCTGGAAGTGCGCCACCCCGCCCTGGTCGCCTACTTCATCAACACCTTCGACCGCCTCTGGCACCTCGCCACCCCCATGTACCCCCAGGCGGTCCAGCAGCCCACCCTCAACGGCATCACCCCCCGCCAGCGAGCCATCGCCGGTCTCCTCGTCGAGGGCCACACCGACGCCTCGATCGCCGACCGCCTCGGCCTCAACGTCCGCACCGCCCGCGTCCACATCGCCAAGCTCGCCGCCACTCTCGGCAGTGAGAGCCGGGCTCAGCTCGGGTTTCTCATCGGACAGTCGGGGATTCTCGACCAGGGACGCTGACCGAGGGCGAGCCGTCCAGGCCGGACTGGGCTATGCGCACCCCCAGCTGGGTCCGGCTGGCCGCGCCCAGCGTCTCCGACAGGCGGGCGATGTGCGCCCGGCACGTCCGTACGCTGATGCCCAGCCGCTCCGCGATCACCGCGTCCTGGTGGCCCTCCGCCAGCAGCGCCGCGATGGACCGCTCGCGGTGCGAGACGCCCTCGAAGCCGGTGTCGGGGAGCGGCGCCGTCAGCGGGATCGCCAGACGCCACAGACGCTCGAAGACCGTCACCAGATAGGCCACCAGCGCCGGATGACGCAGCTCCAGGGCCATCGTGCGGTCGGTGTTCGCGGGGATGAACGCCACCGTCCGGTCGAACAGGATGAGACGGTCCACGACCTCGTCGAGGGTGCGGGCCTCCACCGCGTCGCCCATCAGCTCCAGGTAGTTCAGCAGCCCCTGCCCGTGCCGGGCGACATGCGTGTACAGGTCCCGCATCCGCACCCCGCGCCCGCGCAGCGCCAACGCCCGGTGCAGCCCCTCCGACAGCTCGTGCTCACGCCGGATGCCGCCGGGCTGGACGGTGAGCACCTCCGTCGTACAGGCCTCCGTCGCCTCGTCCATCGCCGCCTGGATGCGGGCCAGCCCGTCCAGGACCCGGATCGCCGTGCCCTCCGTGGCCGCCGACGCCTGGATGCGCCGGCCGAGCCCCGCGTACCGCTCGAAGGCCTCCACCGCCGAGCCCACCCGCCGCTGACTGGCCCTCACCTCGTCGTACATGCCGCGCAGCAGCCGGGTCATGACCTCCTGCGGGGAGGTCGGCACGAGCCACTCCATGTCGTCGGGGTCCGGGTGCAGCAGGGCCAGCTCCAGCAGACAGGGCACCGGCTCCGCGTCCCGGCGCGGCACCCGGCCGCGCCGTACGGCCCGGGAGTACACGCGGTCCCCGGCCGCGCACAGCCGGTCGGCACCGTGCGGATGCTCCTGAGCCCCGTGCCCGGCCATCGCCCATCCCACCCCCGGTTCCGGCTCTTTCCGCAGCGCAACTATGCGCGGCCGGGACCGGGTCCGCAACACGGCTCCGCCCCGTGCGGCGGCCGGAAGCCACCGGTTCGCACCGGTATGCCCGGGCGGTGGGCGGCGGCTACTTCAGCCCGATCTCCGCGCAGTCCGCGGCGAACTTCGCCGTGCAGATGTCGGAGGCCTTGTAGAAGCCGTCCGCCACGACGGTGTCCTTGATGTTGGACTTCGTCAGGGCGACGACCGGCACCAGCTGCGCCGGGATGCCCTGGTGGCTGGGGCTGTCGACCTTGTCGCGGGTGAGCGCGTCGAACTGGATGTCCCGGCCCTGGATGTGCGCCACGACCATCTCCGCGGCGTTCTCGGCCTCCTGCGGGTAGGACTTGTAGACGCTCATGTACTGCTCGCCGGCGACGATCCGCTGGACCGCCGGCAGCTCCGCGTCCTGGCCGGTGATCGGCGGCAGCGTGGTGACGCCCGCGGCCTCCAAGGCCTTGATGACGCCGCCCGCCATGCCGTCGTTGGCGGAGTAGACGCCGGCGATGTCGTCCTTGCCGATCGCCTCGATCGCGTCGGCCATGTTCGCCTCGGCGTTGGCCGGCTTCCAGTCCTTGGTGTCGAAGGACCGGGCGATCGTCACCTTGCCGTTCAGCTCGGACATCGCGCCGGCCTTGAACTGCTTGGCGTTCGGGTCGGTCGGCGAGCCGTTCATCATGACGATCTTGGCCGAGTTGCCGGCGTCGCCGAGCGCCTCGACGAGGGAGCGTCCCTGCACCTCGCCGACCAGCTCGTTGTCGAAGGAGATGTAGGCGTCGATCGGCCCCTCGGCCAGCCGGTCGTAGGCGAAGACCGGGATGCCGGCGTCCTTGGCCTTCTGCACGCTCGACGCGATGGCCTGCGAGTTCACGGCGTCCAGGACGATCGCGTCGACCTTGTCGTCGATCATCTTCTGCATCTGCTCGGCCTGCTTGCCCTCGTCCGCCCCCGCGTTGGCGTACTCGACCTTGCCCTCGTTGCGGGTCAGCGACGCGATCTTCTTCTCGAAGTACGGGTGGTCGAACTGCTCGTAGCGCGTGTTGTCCGTCTCCGGCAGCAGCAGGCCCACCGTGATGTCGTTGCCCTTGGCCGGGCTCTCGCCGTCGCTGCTCCCTGAGGCGTCCAGCACTCCGCAGGCGGCCAGCGAAACGGTCATCGTGGACGCTGCCACGGATATGGCGATACGACGGATGCAGGAGCTCACTTCTGGTGCCTTCCGGACGCGGGGGCCGCATTGCAACCCAGGTGACTGAAAAGCCAACGCCCCGGCGCCCCCACCGTCAAGCGGAACCACTTAACGAGATGGCAACACCACGCTCCGCAGCCGTCGTGGAGACGGAGCGGAATCGCCTCCCGCATCCCTTCACACCGCTCGCACGCGGCGGGCACGCGAAGGGGCCCGGAGGTTCGGGTGAACCTCCGGGCCCCTTCGCGGAAACCTTCACGCGCCGTCAGTCCGGCGACTGCTGCTGGCGCTTGGGCCGCCACACCACCAGCGCGCTGGTCTGCTGGACCTCCTGGTACGGGACCAGGTCGCGGCGGTACGAGGCGTGCACCGCCGCCTCCCGCTGCCGCATCGCCGTGGCCGCGCCGTCCAGCGCGTCCGACAGCTCCGCTATGCGGGCCTGGAGCGCGGCGACCTGGTTCTCCAGTTCGATGATGCGCTTGATTCCGGCCAGGTTGATGCCCTCGTCCTGCGACAACTGCTGCACCTGGCGGAGCAGTTCGATGTCGCGGGCCGAGTAGCGCCGACCGCGCCCGGCCGTGCGGTCCGGGGAGACCAGGCCGAGGCGGTCGTACTGGCGCAGGGTCTGCGGGTGCAGGCCGGAGAGCTGGGCCGCCACCGAGATGACGTAGACCGGGGTGTCCTCGGTCAGTTCATACGGATTGCGTCGACGACCGTCCATTCCGTCAAGCTCCCTTCGCGGCCTGGAACAGCTCCGCCCGCGGATCCTCCTCCGCGGTCGCCTCGCGATACGCCTCCAGCGCGTCACGAGCCTTCCCCGTCAGGTCCTTCGGGACACTCACCTCGACGGTGACCAGGAGGTCGCCGCGGGTGCCGTCCTTGCGCACCGCTCCCTTGCCGCGGGCCCGCATGGTGCGGCCGTTGGGCGTGCCCGCCGGCAGCTTCAGCGTGACGGGCGGACCGCCCAGCGTCGGGACGCGGACCTCCCCGCCGAGCGCCGCCTCGGTGTAGGTGACCGGGACGGTGACGGTGAGGTTGTCGCCCTTGCGGCCGAAGACGGGGTGCTCCTTGACGTGGACCACCACGTACAGGTCGCCCGCCGGGCCGCCGCGCTCGCCCGGCGCGCCCTTGCCGCGCAGCCGGATGCGCTGCCCGTCCGACACCCCGGCCGGGATGCGGACCTGCATCGTCCGCGAGGACTTGGCGCGTCCGGAGCCCTTGCAGATCTCGCAGGGGTTCTCCGCGATCAGGCCGCGGCCCTTGCAGTCGGGGCAGGGGTCGGTCAGCGAGAAGCCGCCGCCGGAGCCCCGGGCGACCTGCCCGGTGCCGACGCAGGTCGGGCACACGCGCGGTGTGCCGTTCTTGTCGCCGGTGCCCGAACAGGCCTTGCAGGGCTGCTGGCTGGACATGCGCAGCGGGACGGTCGCGCCCTCGATGGCCTCGGTGAAGCTGAGGGTGACCTCGGACTCGATGTCCTGGCCGCGCCGCGGCTGGGTCCGCGTGCCGGCGCCGGGACCGCCGGCGCCGGTGCGGTTGAACAGGCCCCCGAAGACGTCGCCGAGACCGCCGCCGAAGCCGCCGGCCCCGCCGCCGCCCTGGGCGCCGCCTCCGAAGAGGTCGCCCAGGTCGAAGTTGAAGGTGCCGCCGCCGCCCGCGCCCGGCCCGGGGCGGAAGCCCCCGTTGCCGAAGAGCGCGCGGGCCTCGTCGTACTCCTTGCGCTTCTTGGCGTCACCGAGGACGTCGTTCGCCTCGGAGATCTCCTTGAAGCGCTCCTCCGCCCTGGTGTTGCCCTTGTTGGCGTCCGGGTGGAACTCGCGGGCGAGCTTCCGGTACGCCTTCTTGATCTCGGCCTCGGTGGCGTCCTTGGGGACGCCGAGGACCTTGTAGTAGTCCTTCTCGATGAAGTCCTTGGTGCTCATCCCCGACGTCCCTCCTCTCCTGCGTCCGCGTACGTCGTGACGTCAGCCCTCCTCCGGGCCACCGTTCTCCTTGTCGTCGGCCGCCTCGGCCGGCTCCTCGGCCTTGACGGTCTGCGCGCCCGGCTGCGGCTCGGCCACCGCCACCCGCGCGGGGCGGATGGTGCGCTCGCCGATCCGGTACCCCGGCTGGAGAATCGCCACGCAGGTCGTCTCGGTGACGTCCGGTGCGTACGAGTGCATCAGGGCCTCGTGGATCGTCGGGTCGAAGGGCTCGCCCTCCTTGCCGAACTGCTGGAGGCCCATCTTGGCCACGACGGTCTCCAGCGACTCCGCGACGGACTTGAATCCGCCGACGAGTTCGCCGTGTTCCCGGGCGCGGCCGACGTCGTCGAGCACGGGAAGCAGCTCGGACAGGAGGTTCGCGATGGCGACCTCCTTGACCGCGACGCGGTCCCGCTCCACCCGACGGCGGTAGTTCTGGTACTCGGCCTGGAGGCGCTGGAGGTCCGCCGTGCGCTCGCCGAGCGCCGTGCGTACCTGGTCCAGCTGGGCCACCAGGCCCGCGTTCTCACTCGCGTCCCCGGCCGGGGCCGCCTCCTCCTCGGAGGCGGCCTTCGGTTCGGCGGCGTCAGGCGTGGCGCCAGAGGGGACGTCGGGCTTCTCGTCGAAGCCCGGGGTCTCCTCCGTCACGCCGCACCGTCCTTGCGCTCGTCGTCCACGATCTCGGCGTCGACGACGTCGTCGTCGCCGCCCTTGTCACCGGCCTGGGCACCCGCGCCGGGGGCCTCGCCGCCGGCGGCCTGCGCGCCCTGGGCGTCGGCGTACATGGCCTGGCCCAGCTTCTGCGAGACGGCCGCGACCTTCTCGGTGGCGGTGCGGATCTCGGCGGCGTCCTCGCCCTTGAGCTTCTCCTTCAGCTCGGCGACGGCGCCCTCGACCTCGGTCTTGATCTCGCCGGGGACCTTGTCCTCGTTGTCCTTGAGGAACTTCTCCGTCTGGTAGACGAGCTGCTCGCCCTGGTTGCGGGACTCGGCGGCCTCGCGGCGGGCGTGGTCCTCCTCCGCGTACTTCTCGGCCTCCTGGCGCATCCGGTCGACCTCGTCCTTCGGCAGCGAGGAGCCGCCGGTGACGGTCATCTTCTGCTCCTTGCCCGTGCCGAGGTCCTTCGCGGTCACGTGCATGATGCCGTTGGCGTCGATGTCGAAGGCGACCTCGATCTGCGGGACGCCGCGGGGCGCCGGCGGCAGACCGGTCAGCTCGAACATCCCGAGCTTCTTGTTGTACGCCGCGATCTCGCGCTCGCCCTGGTAGACCTGGATCTGCACGGAGGGCTGGTTGTCCTCGGCGGTGGTGAAGATCTCCGAACGCTTCGTCGGGATCGTCGTGTTCCGCTCGATGAGCTTCGTCATGATGCCGCCCTTGGTCTCGATGCCGAGGGACAGCGGGGTGACGTCGAGGAGCAGGACGTCCTTGACCTCGCCCTTGAGGACACCGGCCTGGAGGGCGGCGCCGATGGCGACGACCTCGTCCGGGTTGACGCCCTTGTTGGCGTCCTTGCCGCCGGTCAGCTCCTTGACGAGCTCGGCGACGGCGGGCATACGGGTCGAGCCGCCGACGAGGACGACGTGGTCGATCTCGGACAGCTGGATGCCGGCGTCCTTGATGACGTTGTGGAACGGCGTCTTGCAGCGCTCCAGCAGGTCGGCGGTCAGCTGCTGGAACTGGGCGCGGGTGAGCTTCTCGTCCAGGTGCAGCGGGCCCTCGGCGGACGCCGTGATGTAGGGCAGGTTGATCGAGGTCTCGGTGGACGAGGACAGCTCGATCTTCGCCTTCTCGGCGGCCTCGCGCAGGCGCTGGAGCGCCATCTTGTCCTTGGAGAGGTCCACGCCGTGACCGGACTGGAACTGCTTCACCAGGTAGTCGACGACGCGCTGGTCCCAGTCGTCACCACCGAGGTGGTTGTCACCGTTGGTGGCCTTCACCTCGACGACGCCGTCGCCGATCTCGAGCAGCGAGACGTCGAAGGTGCCGCCACCGAGGTCGAAGACCAGGATGATCTGCTCGTCCTTGTCGAGGCCGTACGCGAGAGCGGCGGCCGTCGGCTCGTTGACGATGCGCAGGACGTTCAGGCCCGCGATCTCGCCGGCCTCCTTGGTGGCCTGGCGCTCGGCGTCGTTGAAGTACGCCGGGACGGTGATGACCGCGTCGGTCACCTTCTCACCCAGGTAGGACTCGGCGTCCCGCTTCAGCTTCTGGAGCACGAAGGCGCTGATCTGCTGCGGATTGAAGTCCTTGCCGTCCAGGTTGATCTTCCAGTCGGTGCCCATGTGGCGCTTGACCGACCGGATGGTCCTGTCGACGTTCGTGACCGCCTGGCGCTTGGCGACCTCGCCGACGAGCACCTCACCGTTCTTGGCGAAGGCGACGACGGACGGCGTGGTCCTGGCGCCCTCGGCGTTGGTGATGACGGTGGGCTCGCCGCCCTCCAGAACGCTGACGACGGAGTTAGTCGTGCCCAGGTCGATGCCGACCGCACGTGCCATGGTGATTTCCTCCAGCTGACTTGAGTGGAACAGGCTCAAGTGTGCATGACGGCCACGGCTGGGTCAACAGACGTGAGTCAGGGAGGCTCAACTCTTATCCGTTCCTTACACGCAACGGCGCTTTGACCTGCGCTTCTTCCGGCCCGCTGGCCTGGCGAACCGGAAAATCCGCTCGCCGGACGGACGCCCGAGGGGACGCTCCGGGGGACGGCCGGGGAGTCGCGCGGCCCTCGGTCCCGGGACGCGAGGACGGCACCCGCCGCCGCGCGGACGCCGATGCCCGCACGGCGGTGTCCGGTCCGGTCCGCCGCGGCTCGTACACCCGCACCCGCAGCAGCCCCAGCACCACGGCGGCAAAGGCGCCCGCCACCCACAGCACGGCCGTCTCCCCCACCCGGCCGACGTGCACGAGCACGCCCACGAGTACCCCGCAGAACGCGCCCACACCGAGCAGCACGACCACGCCCTGGGGCGTGACCCCCAGCCGCCGCAGCCGGTGGGCGAGATGGTCGGGCCCGCCGCGCAGCGGGGGCCGCCCGGCCAGCCGGCGCGAGAGCAGGACCAGTACGGCGTCGGCGCTCACCAGCGCGGTCAGCGCGAACAGCACCCCCGCACCGGCACCCGGCGCCTGCCCCGCCCGGGTGAACACCGCCGACCCGGCGAGCAGGAAACCGGCGAAGAGCGACCCGGAGGCACCGAGCGCGATCCGGGCGGGATGCCAGTTGTGCAGCAGGAACCCGGCCAGCGCGGCGGCCAGCACGCTCAGCAGCACCGCGAGCCCGTCCATCAGCTCCGCCGCCGCGCAGACGCCGATGCCGAAGGCGGTCACGACACCCACCGTGCCGGCCAGCCCGTCGGCGTGGTCGAGCCCCCGGAAGGCGGTGGCGGCCAGCGCGATCCAGACCACCGCCAGCACCCCGGCCGGCACCCCGGTCACGTCGTACGGCACCACGCACGCCGCCGCGACGGCCGTACCGGCCAGCAGCCAGCGTCGACGCAGCCGCCAGAGGTCGGCGGCGAGACCCAGCGCCCCGACGGCGCAGCCGGCGACGAGCAGCCGCACCACACCCGTGCCGAGCGGGACGACGCCGGCCCACTGGCAGGACCCGGCGACCAGGCCGGTGACGAGGACGACGGCCACGCCGCCGAGCAGGGGCACCGGCCGCGCGCGGCGCCGGTCGACCAGGGCCAGACGCAGGGCGGACGCCCTCAGCAGCGCGGTGAGCAGGGCGGCGAGGAGAAAAGACGCGGTGGCGGCAGTGATCCCGTAGAGCACGGACATAAACTAAGCCGAATATCACGATGTGCGACGAATGTCCTGTCCAGTACGGCGTGGCGGCGACGGCCGACGGCACCCGGGCGGTCAGGGTTGCCTCAGCGACGCAGATCACCGCGGTGCTGACTACAGTGCGGCTGGAGATACGGGTAGTCTCAGACGGACTGCATAAGTTACCGCTTAGTAATGTCGGGGTAGGTGAAGAACCCCGCCCCACCCCCTCGCAGGCCCGAGGAGCCCCCAAATGCAACTCGCCGCGATCGTCGTGTCGCTGGTTCTGATCGTGGTCGGCGTGGCCCTGTTCGCCCGCGCCGTCCTTCAGATCGTCAACTACATGCGGCTCGGCCAGAGCGTGCCCGCGGGCACCCGCACCGACGCACCCGGGCAGCGCACCGTCACCGTGGTCAGGGAGTTCCTCGGCCACACCCGGATGAACCGCTGGGGCGTCGTCGGCGTCGCGCACTGGTTCGTGGCGGTGGGCTTCTTCTCGCTGCTGCTGACGATCGTCAACGCCATCGGCCAGCTCTTCCAGGCCGACTGGCTGCTGCCGGTCATCGGCGAGTGGGCGCCGTACAACGTCTTCGTCGAGTTCATCGGCACGATGACGGTGCTCGGCATCCTGGCCCTGATCGTCATCCGGCAGCTGAGCCACCCGAGGAAGCCGGGCCGCAAGTCCCGCTTCGCGGGCTCCAACTTCGGCCAGGCGTACTTCGTCGAGGCCGTCATCCTCATCGTCGGCGTCTGCATCTTCATGCTGCACGCGCTGGAGGGCGCCCAGCACCACGTGGACTCCTACGAGGCCTCGTTCTTCATCTCGTACCCGGTGGTGTCGGCGCTGGAGGGCCTGGACGTCTCCACGCTCCAGAACCTCACCTACTTCTTCGCCGGCCTGAAGATCGCGACCTCCTTCATCTGGATGATCACGGTCGCCCTGAAGACCGACATGGGTGTGGCCTGGCACCGCTTCCTCGCCTTCCCGAACATCTGGTTCAAGCGCGACGCGAAGGGCGGCACCGCCCTCGGCGCGCTGCTGCCGATGACCTCGGGCGGCAAGCCGATCGACTTCACCGACCCCGGTGACGACGACGTCTTCGGCGTCTCCCAGGTCGAGCAGTTCTCCTGGAAGGGCCTGCTGGACTTCTCCACCTGCACCGAGTGCGGCCGCTGCCAGTCGCAGTGCCCCGCCTGGAACACCGGCAAGCCGCTCTCCCCCAAGCTCCTGATCATGTCCA
>NZ_WWHX01000850.1 GCF_009862125.1 Streptomyces sp. SID5910 | reverse complement strand
CGGCCGGCGCGGGGCGGCGCGGCCACGTCGGGCCAGCGGGCCGCGTCGACGGGGGTGGCGCGGGCCCCCGCGGTCACGGGCGCGGTCGGGGAGGCGGGGCGGGGGTGGATCGTCGTCATGTCGCTTTCTCCGTGGTGCGGTGGGCCGGGCGCGGCTGGACGGGCAGACCGCGCAGGTAGAGACGGATGCCGTGCCTGCGGATGCCGGCCGCCACGGCGAGGGTCGACAGGGGGTGGCGCAGCGCGAGGCGCAGCAGGGCGGCGGGGGTGGCCTCCCGGCGGGTGCCGCGGACGGTCGCGGTGAACGGGCGGGCGCCGGGCCGGTCCAGCCGTACGGTGAGGGCGAGGCGTTCGGCGGGCAGCGGCAGCCGCATGCGGTAGCGGCCGTCGACGGGGAAGAACGGCGAGACGTAGAAGTCCTTGTCGGTCTCGGCGGTGTCCGTCGCGTCGGGGTGCAGCAGGTAGGCGTGCCGTTCGCCGTAGGTGTTGTGGACCTCGGCCACCACGCAGCGCGGCGCGCCGTCGGGGCCGTGGCACCAGTACAGGGTCAGCGGGTTGAAGACGTGGCCGAGGACGCGGGCGTGCGCCAGCATCAGCACGCGCCCGCCCTCCAGGTCGACGCCCCGGGCGGCGAGGAAGCCGTCCAGGGCAGCCCGCAGCGAGGGGGCGTCGCCGGTGAAGTGGTCGGTGGCCGAGAAGCCGGCGAGGGGGCGCAGGAGGCGGGGCAGCACGGGGAGGCGGTCGAGGTCGACGAGCCACAGGTACGTGCGGTGGCGCAGGGTGTGGCGGACCGGGTCGAGGCGCACGTGGACGGTCTCGCACGGGTACAGGCCGGGCCGCCCGGGCACGGCGCGGGTCACCAGGTCACTCCCAGGGCCGCCGCGGCCTCCACCCCGGAGCGGCAGCCGTCCTCGTGGAACCCCCAGCCGTGGTAGGCGCCCGCGAAGGCGGTGACCGGGGTGCGCAGTGAGGGCAGCAGGCGCTGGGCGGCGACCGACTCGGGCGTGTACACGGGGTGTTCGTACGTCATGCGGGCCAGCACCCGGGCGGGGTCGACGCGGTCGTGGCCGCCGAGGGTGACGACGTAGGTCTCGGGCGCGTCGAGGCGCTGGAGCCGGTTCATGTCGTAGCTGACGCGGACCCGGTCGGCGCCCGCGTCGCACGCCGGCATCAGGTAGTTCCAGGAGGACCGGGCGCCGCGCGCACGGGGCAGCAGCGCGGTGTCGGTGTGCAGGAGGGTGGTGTTGCGGGAGTAGCGGAACGCGCCGAGCACCTCCTTCTCGCGCGGTGTGGCGTCCGTCAGCAACTCCAGGGCCTGGCCGGGGTGGACGGCGACGACCAGGTGGTCGTAGGAGTCGGTGGTGCCGTCGGCGGCGGTGACGTCCGCGCCGTCCGCGTGCCGGGTCACGGACCGTACGGGGGTGGCGGTGCGCACGTCGGGCAGGAGCCCGGCGATCCGGTCGACGTAGGAGCGGGAGCCGCCGGTGACCGTGCGCCACACCGGGGAGCCGCCGACGGCGAGCATGCCGTGGTGGTGCAGGAAGCGGAACAGGTAGGCGGCCGGGTAGCGCAGGGCGGTGGCCGCGTCGCAGGACCACACGGCCGAGACGACCGGGGTCATGAAGTGAGCGCGGAAATAGGGCGAGAAGCCCTCGCGGTCGAGGAACTCGCCCAGGGTGAGGGTGCGTTCGGGGTCGTCGGCGAGCAGCCGCCGGGCCGCGCGGTGGAACCGGGGCACCTGGGCGAGCATCCTCAGATAGGGGCCGCGCAGGGCGTTGCGCGGACGGGCCAGCAGTCCCGCCGGGCCGCGGGCGCCGGCGTACTCCAGGCCGCAGCCCTCGCACCTGACCGACATGCTCATCTCCGACTCCTGCGTGTCGACGCCGAGTTCGGCGAAGAGGCGCAGCAGGTTCGGATAGGTGCGGCGGTTGTGCACGATGAACCCGGAGTCGACCCGGCGGACCCGGCCGTCGGACGCGGTCACCTCGTGCGTGTGCGCGTGCCCGCCGAGGCGGTCGTCCGCCTCGTACAGGGTGACGCGGTGGTCACGGGCCAGTACGTACGCGGCGGTCAGTCCCGCGACTCCGCTGCCGATGACGGCGGTACGGCGTGCGGCCCGACCGGACGGCGCCTCCCCTGACGCTCGCGGCATTGCTTGTCCTCCACCCACTGTGATCGACGCTGGCGTGGGTAATCCGGTGCCGCGGCCCTGGCGGATTGCCGTCGGGCGTGGGCAGTTGCCGGGAGGGTCACGGGCCGCGGTGCCGCCGCCGGCGCCGGGCCGTGTCCGGACCCGCGCCGCCGTCGGCGCCGGGCCGCGTCCGGACCCGCCGGGGGTCACGCGGTGCGCGGCCGGGCAGACTGTGCGGGACGGACACCAGTCCGCGGACGCGGTGGCCACGGATCACCGAGGAGGACCCCCGGCGACGGGCCGGGCGGTCACCGGAGGAAGGACGCGGATGGGCGTGCGGGACGAACCGGGGACGAGCGCGCTGGTGATACGCCGCCGACCGCCCGTGGCACGCGCCGCCGTGCTGGTGCTGCACGGCGGCCGGGAGGAGAGCCTGCGGGTGGCGCGGCCCTGGCACCTGGCGGCGCTCAGGATGCGGCCCTTCCTGGGCGCGGTGGCGGCGCGGACCGACCGCGACGACGTACTGCTCGGGCAGGTGCGCTACCGGCGCCGCGGCTGGAACGGCGCCGCCGCCGACCCGCTGCGGGACACCCGGCAGGCGCTCGCCGAACTGCGCTCCCTCGTCGGCGAGGTGCCCGTGGTGCTGCTGGGCCACTCGATGGGGGGCCGGGCCGCGCTGCGCGCCGCGGACGACGCCCGGGTGCGGGGCGTGGTGGCCCTCGCCCCCTGGTGCCCGCCGGGCGAGCCGGTCGGCCCGCTGAGCGGCCGGGACGTGCTCGTCCTGCACGGCAGCCGGGACCGGATCACCGATCCGGTCGCGTCCGCCGCGTACGTGACCCGTGCGCGGGCCGCGGGCGCGCGGGCCGGTCTGGTGCTGATCGACGGCGGCGATCACGCGATGCTGCGGCACCACGGCCGCTGGCACCGCACCGCCTCCTCGGCCGTGGCCCATCTGATCGACCCGGAGGCGGCACCCTCCGCCCTGTTCGCCGAGGCCGCGGCCGCCGCCGAGCCCCCCGTCCTGCGCTGAGCCGCCCCCTCCGAGGAGGCGGCTGTTAGGCTGGTGGAGACGTTGATCGCGTATCGAGAGGTCACGGACATGGTGGGTGACGACGACATCTGCGGGTGATACCCCGCACTGATCGGTCACGGGCAGGCACACAGGAGCGCCGCCGTCGTGGCCGCTTTCGTCGTTCCCTCTCCCCCTGTCTGCCCGGGCGGGCGTGTCCCCTCCCCCGCCCCTCCTCAGCGAGGTCTCCCATGTCCGACGCCGCCGTCATCTGCTCGAACCTCTCCTTCTCGTGGCCCGACGACACCCCCGTCTTCGAGGACCTGTCGTTCACCGTCGGCCCGGGCCGCACCGGCCTGGTCGCACCCAACGGCTCCGGCAAGAGCACCCTGCTCCGGCTGATCGCCGGGGAACTGCGCCCCGGCGCCGGTTCCGTGTCCACCAACGGCACCGTCGGCTACCTGCCGCAGACCCTCCCCCTGACCGGTGATCTCACGGTGGCGGAGGTGCTGGGGGTCGCCGCCGTGATCCGCGCCATCGACGCCGTCGAGTCCGGGGACGTGGCCGAGGAGCACTTCACGGCCATCGGCGACGACTGGGACATCGAGGAACGCACCCGCGCCCAGCTCGACCGCCTCGGCCTCGGCGGCCTCGCCCTGGACCGGAGCCTCGGCACGCTCAGCGGCGGCCGGATCGTCACCCTCGGGCTCGCCGCACAACTGCTGAAGCGGCCCGACGTACTGCTGCTGGACGAGCCCACCAACAACCTCGACCTGGACGCCCGGCAGGGGCTCTACGACGCGCTGTCGGACTACCAGGGCTGCCTGCTGCTGGTCAGCCACGACCGCGCCCTGCTCGACCGCATGGAACGCATCGCCGAACTGGACCGCGGCGAACTCCGCCTCTACGGAGGCGACTTCACCGCCTACGAGGAGGCGGTGCGGGCCGAGCAGGAGGTCGCCGAGAAGAACGTCCGCAACGCCGAGCAGGAACTGAAGCGGGAGAAGCGCGAGATGCAGCAGGCCCGGGAACGGGCCGAGCGCCGCGCGAGCAACGCCGCCCGCAACCTCAAGAACGCCGGTCTGCCGAAGATCTTCGCAGGCACCATGAAGCGGGGCGCGCAGGAGTCCGCGGGCCGGGCCGGCCAGACCCACGCGAACCGGGTCGGCGAGGCCAAGGCCCGGCTCGACGAGGCGGGGCGCGCGCTCCGCGACGACCAGCGCATCGTCCTCGACCTGCCCGACACCGACGTACCCGCCGGACGCACCCTCTTCCTCGGCGAGCGGCTGCGGGTCCGGCTCGGCGACCGGGACGTGTTCGCCGGCGAGGGCGTCGACCTGACCGTGCGGGGCCCCGAACGCATCGCGCTGACCGGCCCCAACGGCGCCGGCAAGAGCACACTGCTGCGCCTGCTGAACGGCGACCTCGAACCCGGGGAGGGCACGGTCAGGCGGGCCGACGGACGCGTCGCCCACCTCTCGCAGCGGCTCGACCTGCTGGACGCGGACCGCACGGTCACCGAGAACTTCGCCGCGTACGCCCCCGGCCGGCCCGAGGCCGAGCGGATGAACCTGCTCGCCCGCTTCCTCTTCCGCGGCGCCCGCGCCCATCTGCCCGTCGGCGTGCTGTCCGGCGGCGAGCGGCTGCGGGCCACCCTCGCCTGCGTCCTGTGCGCGGAGCCCGCCCCGCACCTGCTGCTCCTGGACGAGCCGACCAACAACCTCGACCTGGTCAGCGCGGAACAGTTGCGGAGCGCCCTGAACTCCTACCGGGGAGCGTTCGTGGTGGTCAGCCACGACGAACGGTTCCTGAGCGAGATCGGGGTCCACCGGTGGCTGCGGCTGGCCGACGGCACCCTGACGGAGACGGCGGCCCCCGAGATGTGAGCCGCCCCGGCGTCTGTTGCGGCCGGGGGGTGCCGGACGGCAGGCTTCGGGGTGTGACCACTTTGCTGATCGTGCATCACACCCCGTCGCCGAACTGCCAGGCGATGCTCGAAGCCGTCGTGTCCGGAGCGACCGCGCCGGAGATCGAGGGTGTCCGGGTCGTCCGGCGGGCGGCGCTGGCGGCCACGGCCGTCGACGTACTGGAGGCGGACGGCTTCGTGCTGGGCACCCCGGCCAACCTGGGCTACATGTCCGGCGCCCTGAAGCACTTCTTCGACCAGGTCTACTACCCGTGCCTGGACGAGACGCGGGGCCGGCCCTTCGGTTACTACGTGCACGGCGGCAGCGACACCACCGGCGCGGTGCGCGGCATCGAGTCGGTGACGACCGGCCTCGGCTGGCAGCGCGCCGCCCCGGCGGTGACGGTGGCCGGCGAGCCCGCCAAGGCCGACCTGGAGGCCTGCTGGGAACTGGGGGCCACGCTCGCCGCCGGACTGATGGACTGAGCCCGGGCACGGAGGGCCCTCACCCCGACGGCCGTTCGGTCCCGGTCGGCGTCGGGACCGAACGGCGTCGTCACGGGGGTGTCACCCGGTGCGCCGCCTGGTGCGCAGGAGCAGCAGGCATCCGGCCGCGAAGAGGACGCCTCCGGCCGCCGCGGGCCAGAAGCCGAGGCCGGAGCCGGTCTCGGCGAGCCCGCCCTGGGTGCCCTGCGGCTCGGTCACCGAGCCAGCGGCCTGTGGGGCGCCGCCGGCGTCCGTCCCCCGCGTCGCCTCGGGCGCGGCAGCGGCGCTGCTCGCGTCGCGCGGGGTTCCGGCGGGCGTGGTGGCGGCCTTGGGCTCGGCGGTGCGGGGCGTCTCGACGGTGCGCGAGGGCTCGGCCGTGCGGGAGGGCTCGGCCTCGTTCGTGGGCCGGTCCGAGGGCGCGGGCCTCTGCCCGGCCTGGCCGCCGTCCGCGGGGGCCGGCGCGGTGCCGGTCTGCCCCGCCGGGGGCTCGTCGGTGCGTCCGCCGTCGTCACCCGGCTGCTGCGGGGTCTCCTGCTCGTTCCCACCGTCGCCCGGGGTCTCGGAGGCCTCGGGCTGCTCGGTCTTCCCGGGGTTCTCGGTGTTCCCGGGGTTCTCCGGGCTGGCGGTCGGCTCCTGCGGGGTCTCGCTCTGGCCCGGGTCGGGGGCCGTGTCCGCTCCGCAGGTCCGGCCGCTGTTGATGCAGTCGACCATCTCCCGCATCAGGCCCTCGTCGAAGACGTTGATGAAGTCGCTGTGGTCGGTGACCGGCTTGTGCAGCTGCTCGGGGAAGGAGTCCACGGCGAACAGGGGCGCCGTCCTGCCGCCGTCGCCGAGGCTGGGCGCGTCCACGTCGTACACGATGCGCTGCACCAGCCGCGGAATCGGCTGGAAGCCGTCCGGGCAGGTGCCATCGGCGGCGGCGAACGCCACGTGGGTGCGGTGGTTGGCGCTGTCGGTGTTGCGGCCGTCCCAGCAGCTCTGGAAGGTGAAGGTGCGCACCACGTCGCTGCCGGCCGGGCAGAGCGGGTACTTGTCCTTCAGCTGCCGGTCCTCGAAGCCGGTGCAGCTCCAGGAGGCGTTGGCGTTGGTATTGCCGTTGACGAACGCCTTCGCGTCACCGGTGATGATGCGCAGCAGCCGCGGCATGTCCGTGACCTTGCCGCGCTCGTTGCCGCCGAACGTCAGCGTCACCTCGGCCGGCGTGACGATCTCGCCGGCGTTGCCCTCGATGCCCCCGCCGGGCGACTGGGCGTCCTGTTCGGCGGTGCCGTTCTGGAGGCGCAGCACCGGCCAGTAGTACGACGACTTGTCGCCCTGGTCCGCGCAGCTGGTGCCGGCGGCGGCCAGGTCGTCGTCGGAGGCGAAGGCGGTGTTGCCCTGGTTGCCGACGTAGTCGTGGAAGTGGTGGGCGCCGTTGCCGACGCCGGGGGCGGCGATGACGTTGTCGGAGTTGAACAGGCCCTCGGCGTTGACGCCGCAACTGGTGGCGAAGGTGCCGCGCGAGGCGTCCTTGTCGCGGCGCGGCTTCTGGGCGTTGGGCTGGACGGTGGTGATGTCGGCGTAGTCGGCCGCGACGGGGCCGTTGCCGGCCTGACCGCCGTTGCCCTGCCCCTGTTCCTCGCCGGGCTGTTCACCGTCGCCGGTGCCGTCCTGCTGGCCGCCCTGCTGTCCCTCCTGCTGTCCGTCCGGGCTGCCGCTCGGCGCGTCCTGGGGCGCGACCGCGGTGCGTCGCAGGGTGCACACCGCGAGGGCCTCCAGCCCCTCGGGCCGGTCCCCCGCGCCGTCGACCGCGGTGACGATGCGGGCGATCGTCTCGGTCCGCTGCTGCTCCAGCGGGTCGAGGATCGCGCCCTCGTCGACCTGGCCGTCGTCGGCGGTGCGGGCCGCTTCCTGGAGTTGGCGGTAGGCCGTGGCGATCTGCTCGTCCAGGCGAGCGAGTTCGCCGTCGACGTCCGGCCTGGCCGGTTCGGGGACCGTCGTCAGCCGCTCACTCAGATCGGGGCAGTCGACCGTGGCCGCGACGCCGGAACTGCCCAGGGGAACGGGGTTGTTCGCCGACTCGGTCGCGGAGGCGAACACGTTGACGGCGACCAGACCACCGCCGCCCAGTATCAGCGCGACCGCGGAGAAGGTCGCGCGCCGCGCCCCGGTCGGGCGTCTGCGCCTGTTGTGTCCCAAGGCGTGCTCCTGTGTCGTGCGTCGTGGCGGTCCCGGGCATGCAATGCCCCCGCCTCCATACGGAGCCGGGGGCGCCGGCGTTCAACCGCCCCGCGGATTCTCAGGAACCCCTCACCTCACGGGCGCGGGATCAGCGGCCTCATGCAGGACCGGGCCGGCGGAGTTCAGGGCGAGGTCGGCCCCGGCAGCAAGGGCACGCTCGCGCGCCGGCGGCTGTGCAGCGGGCACCCCGAGGCAGCCGACGCCCCCACACACCGACCGCTTCGACGGGACGGACGCCGCCGGTCTCGGTGATCGCGCCCCGGGCTGTGGACACGGCGCGGTCCTCACCCGCGTGGAGCACCACCCGCTGCCCAGGTGACCAGGTCGTGACGCCCCCGCCGACCTGAGCCGGACAGGCAGACGCCCGCCGCCTCGGCCTTGACCAGGGCCTCGCCCGGCCCGGGCTGTGTGCGGGGCACCTCCTCCAGCCGCAGGGTGCGGCTCCGGACGGACAGGCGGGCGGCGAGCATGTGTGCCATGGCCCGTCCGGAATCCGCCGCCCCGCCACGGCGCCGACGTGGGGAGGAATGCGGCAGGCCGTGCTCACCCCCACGGCGGGCTGCTGCCGAGCCAGGGCCTGGCAAGGGCCACCCGAGCGCCGTCGCCCGAGCGGCCCCGTTCCGTGTGACGGCGGGCCCCGGCGCGAGATCGCGGGGTCTCTGTTAGCCCGCCACGAGAGGGGAACCCGGGGCCCGTCGTGACCGTCGTGCGCCACCGCGCCCCTACCGAGGGAGTTCCGGGATGCAGTCACTGATCAAGGGCCTGGTCGCCGGCGCGGCGGGGACCGTCGCGCTGAACCTCACCACGTACGGCGACATGCTGCTGCGCGGCCGGGGGTCCAGCGACATGCCCGCCGAGGTCGCGGACCGGGTCGCCGACCGGGTCGGGCTGGTGCTCGGCGACGAGGAGACGAAGCCGAACCGCGAACAGGCCGTCGGCGCGCTCCTCGGCTACGTCACCGGCCTCGGGGTCGGCGCGGCCTACGGGCTGCTGCGCCACCGGCGCGGACCGCTGCCGGACTGGGTGGCCGGGCCGGTGCTCGGGGCGGTGGCCATGGTGGGCAGCGACGTGCCGGCCGCGGCGCTCGGCGTGACCGACCCGAAGCAGTGGGACCGCACCTCCTGGGTGTCGGACATCGTGCCGCACGTGGTGTACGGCTTCACCACGGCGTCGGTCTACCAGGCTCTGCACTGAAGGGACGACCAGTGGAATCGGTGGAACCAGGGGAAGCGGCGCAGGAGACGGGACGCGGGGCCGGCGGCAGGCCGCTCGCCCTCATCACCGGGGCGTCCGCCGGCATCGGCTACGAACTCGCCAGGCTGTTCGCGGAGAACGGGTACGACCTGGTGGTCAACGCCGAGGACGACCGGCTCGAACACGCCGCCCGGCGGCTGCGGGAGGCCGGCGCCGAGGTGCGGGCGGTCCGCGCGGACCTGCGGGACCCGGACGGCGTCGACCGGCTGGTCGCGGCCACCACCGGGCTCGTCGTGGACGTGGCGGCCCTCAACGCGGGCGTGGGACAGGGCGGGGCCTTCACGGACACCGACCCGGCCGACGACCAGTCCGTGATCGACCTCAACGTGACCTCGACGGTGCGGCTCGCCAAGCCGCTGCTGCGCGACATGGTGGCGCGCGGCGTGGGCCGGCTGATGTTCACGTCGTCGATCGCGTCGACGATGCCGGGCTCCTTCCAGTCCGTCTACAACGCGTCCAAGTCGTTCGTGCAGTCCTTCGCCCAGGCGCTCCAGGAGGAGGTCAAGGACACCGGTGTCACGGTCACCTCCTTCATGCCGGGGCCGACGGACACCGACTTCTTCCGGCGGGCCGGCATGGAGGACACCAAGGTCGGCACCATGGAGAAGGACGATCCGGCCGAGGTCGCCCGGCAGGCGTTCGACGCCGTCATGAAGGGCCGCGGGAAGCTGGTCACCGGCTCGGCGAAGACCAAGGCGCAGGGCGTGGCCGACAAGGTCCTGCCGGACCGCGTCAAGGCCGCCGTGCACCGCAGGATGGCGGAGCCGGGGACGGCGCCGGACGACGACGCGTCGTAGGACGCCCCGCGGCACCCTTGTCGGCGGGCGTCCCGCGGTGGACGATGATCCCGGCAGCGGATCACCCACCGGAGGGACCCACGTGACCGACGGACAGCAACGGCCGCCGGCCGCCGCCGTGTTCGACGCGCTGGGCGCCGACTACGAGAAGGCGTTCGCCGGGGCGCCGGCGCACCGGCGCTCGCTGGAGTGGCTGCTCGGGCGGCTCGCGCCGGGCAGCCGGGTGCTGGACGTGGGCAGCGGGACCGGGCGGCCCACCGCCGAGACCCTCGCGGGCGCCGGTCACCGGGTCGTGGGCGTCGACGTCTCCCCCGTCATGGTGGAGCTGGCGTCCCGGCAGGTGCCGGACGCCTCCTTCCGGTGCGCCGACATCCGTGACGTGCCGCTCGCGGACGGCGAGTTCGACGCGGTCTGCGTGTACTTCGCGCTGCTCCAGCTGGACCGGCGCGAACAGACGGACGTCGTCCGGCGCCTGACGCGGGCGCTGGCCCCGGCGGGGTATCTGGTCCTCGCCACGGTGCCGCTGGACGTGGAGGGCGTCGACGCCGCCTTCATGGGACAGCCCGTGCGCGTCACCAGCTTCACCGCGCCGGATCTCGTCGCCGTGGCCGAGGGCGCGGGCCTCGATGTCCTGGAGCGGGAGGAGCTGCTGTTCACCCCGGCCCACCCGGACGCCGGGCCCGAGCCGCACGTCTTCCTGCACTGCCGGCGCCGGACCACCGCGACGCCGGACGCCTGAGCCCCGGCCGCCTCCTCCGCACCGGACGCCTGAGCCCCGCCGCCTCCTCGGCCCCTGATGGTGAGCCGGGGGCCCCTCGTGCCCGGATGGGGTAACCCGGGACGCGCGGACGGGGTCGCGCGGCCAGAGTGGGGTGCATGACAGAACCTGGCGAGCGACGGCGCGGCACGACGTCCACGACCACGCGCGAGCGGGCCGTGCGGGGCGCCGGGGAGGCCGCCCGGCGCGCCGCGGACGCCCTGTCCGAGCTGGTCCGGCACCACCTCGAGGGAGTCTCCGCGGTGTGCCGCAGCGAGGACGACGGCTGGATCGTCAACGTGGACGTGCTGGAGGTGGCGCGCATCCCGGACACCACCAGCCTGCTCGCCACCTACGAGGTCGAGCTGGACGCGGCGGGCGAACTGTTGCAGTACCGCCGGGTCGCCCGCTACCGGCGCGGTGCCCAGGACCAGTGACCCGGGCCGCCGGCCCGCCCCCGGAAGGACCACCGCATGATCACCTATGACGACGAGTACGTCTGCGCGCCCCGCGCCGGAACGCTCTACGACGTCCTGGAACTCATCCTCGACCGCGGCATGGTGATCGACGTCTTCGTACGCGTCTCCCTGGTCGGCATCGAGATCCTCAAGGTGGACGCCCGCATCGTGGTCGCGAGCGTCGACACGTACCTGCGGTTCGCGGAGGCATGCAACCGCCTGGACCTGGAGCACGACGTGCGGTCCAAGACCGTCCCCGAGCTGTTCGGCGGGCCGGTCGCCAAGACCGTGGGCCGGGCGGCCACCAAGCGGGGGACGCGCTCCCTGACCGACCGGGTCCGGGACATCCTCTCGCCCGAGGACGCGGAGCCGGAGGCGGAGACGGAAGAGGACGAGCGGGAGCCCGCCCCCCGCCGCGCCGGCTCCCGCACCCGCGAGCGCGAGGAGCGCACGGAGCGGCCCCGCAGCCGTCCGGCCGGGCGTCCCCGCGGTGACGACGACCGTCCGCGCAGCCGCCCGCGCCGGCGCACGGGAACGGAGGAGGAGTGACCGTGTCCGCCACAGCCCCCACCACCCTCACCGCCGGCACCGCGGCGGACGCCGAGGCCGCCCTGTACGTCTACGGCATCGCCCCCGCCGGCGTCCGTACACCCGGCTCCCCGGGGGTCGGCGGCGCCCCGGTGCGGCTGCTCACCGAGTCCGGCCTGTGCGCGGCGGTCTCGGCCACGCCCGCACGGCTGCGGCCCCGACGCCGTGACCTGATGGCCCATCAGGCGGTGCTGGACGAACTGGCCGCGCAGGGGCCCCTGCTGCCGATGCGGTTCGCGGTCCTCAGTCCCCGTCAGGACGTCCTGCTCTCCCAGCTGCGCTCCGACGCCGCCCATCTGACGCGGCAGCTCGACGGCGTCCGGGGATGCGTCGAGTTCAACGTCAAGGGCGCGGTCGTGCCGGGGAGTTTCGCCGAGCTGGTGCGCCGGGACGAGAAGCTGCGGACCCTCGCCCTGCGGACCCGGCGCCGCCCGGACTACGAGGCCAACGTCCGGCTCGGCGAGGCGGTCGCCCGGGCCGTCCACCGCGAGGCACGGCGCGCCGCCCAGGAGGTCCTCGACCGCCTGACGCCGCTCGCCGTGCGCACCGCGGGCGGCCCGACCGGCGACGAGCAGGTGCTGAGCGCGTCGTTCCTGCTGCGCTCCGCCGACGAGCCCCGGTTCCGGCGGGCGGTGGACGCGTGCGCCCGTGAGCGCGGGGACCGTCTGGCGCTCAGCGTGACCGGGCCCCTGCCCTGCTACAGCTTCGTCGACCCGTCCCCCGCGCCGGCCGGGCGGTGACGCGGTGGGCATCGTGAGCGGTCTCCTCCTGCTGCCCCTGGCCCCGGTGCGGGGCACGGCGTGGATCGCCGACCACCTGCTCCAGGAGGCCCGGCGCCAGGTCCACGACCCGCGCGCCGTCCAGGCCCGGCTGGCCGCGCTCAACCGGGCCCTGGACGAGGGCGCCATCGACGAGGCGGCCTTCGAACGGGAGGAGGAGCGCCTGCTCACCCTCCTCGACCGTCCGGTCCGGCCCACCGGCCGCACCACCACCACGGATCCAGCGCATGGAAGGCACGTATGAACGACAGCAAGGCGGCCCTGGCGGCGGCCATGGCGGGCGGATACCTCCTCGGCCGGACGAAGAAGGCCAAA
>NZ_WWHX01000849.1 GCF_009862125.1 Streptomyces sp. SID5910 | reverse complement strand
TCCAGGCCCTGCTGCCCAAGCTGGAGGCGAGCGGCGACGGCACGATCGTCGTCGTCTCCTCGACCGCGGGCTTCGCCACCTACGAGGGCGGTGCCGGCTACGTCGCCGCCAAGCACGCCGAACACGTCCTCGCCGAGACCCTCCGCCTGGAGATCGTCGGCCGCCCGGTCCGCGTCGTGGAGATCGCGCCGGGCCTGGTCAAGACCGACGAGTTCGCCCTGACCCGCTTCGCCGGCGACGCGGAGAAGGCGGCCAAGGTCTACCAGGGCGTCGCCGAGCCCCTGACCGCCGACGACGTCGCCGACACCATCACCTGGACGGTCACCCGCCCCGCCCACGTCAACATCGACCTCCTGATCGTCCGCCCCCGCGCCCAGGCGTCGAACACGAAGGTCCACCGGGAGGCGTAGGGGCGGACGCGTCAGCCCTTCACGCAGACGACCTGCTTCAGCTTCGCCACGACCTCCACGAGGTCGCGCTGCTGGTCGATGACCTGCTCGATGGGCTTGTAGGCGCCCGGGATCTCGTCCACCACACCGGAGTCCTTGCGGCACTCCACGCCCCGCGTCTGCTCCTCCAGGTCCTTGGTGGAGAAGCGCCGCTTGGCCGCGTTCCGGCTCATGCGCCGGCCCGCGCCGTGGGAGGCGGAGTTGAAGGACTTGTCGTTGCCGAGTCCCTTCACGACGTACGAACCCGTGCCCATGGAACCGGGGATGATCCCGTAGTCCCCGGACCCCGCGCGGATCGCGCCCTTGCGGGTGACCAGCAGGTCCATCCCGTCGTACCGCTCCTCCGCCACGTAGTTGTGGTGGCAGGAGATCTCCTGCTCGAAGAGCGGCTTCGCCTTCTTGAACTCCTTGCGGACCACGTCCTTCAGGAGCGCCATCATCAGGGTGCGGTTGTACTTCGCGTACTCCTGCGCCCAGAACAGGTCGTTGCGGTACGCCGCCATCTGCGGGGTGTCCGCGACGAACACCGCGAGGTCGCGGTCGACCAGGCCCTGGTTGTGCGGAAGCCTCTGAGCCACGCCGATGTGGTGCTCGGCCAGCTCCTTGCCGATGTTGCGGGAACCGGAGTGGAGCATGAGCCAGACAGAACCGGTCGTATCCGTGCAGACCTCGACGAAGTGGTTGCCAGATCCGAGCGTTCCCATCTGCTTCCCGGCCCGCTCGTGACGGAACTTGACCGCCTCCGCCACCCCGTCGAACCGCCCCCAGAAGTCGTCCCACCCGGCCGTCGCCAGCCCGTGGAAGCGTCCCGGGTCCACCGGGTCGTCGTGCATGCCCCGCCCCACCGGGATCGCCTGCTCGATCTTCGAGCGCAGCCGCGACAGGTCGCCCGGGAGGTCGTTCGCCGTCAGGGACGTCTTCACCGCCGACATCCCGCAGCCGATGTCCACCCCCACCGCCGCCGGGCACACCGCACCCCGCATCGCGATCACGGACCCGACCGTCGCGCCCTTGCCGTAGTGCACGTCCGGCATGACCGCCAGGCCCTTGATCCACGGCAGCGTCGCGACGTTGCGCAACTGCTGGAGCGCGCCCTCCTCGACCGTCGCCGGGTCGGCCCACATCCGGATCGGCACCTTCGCGCCCGGCATCTCCACGTACGACATAACAGCCTCATTCCCCCGGAAAACGACAAAAGTCTGAAAGCGCAGAACCGGCGCCAAGGGCAGCCAAAGCGACAGCTGACCGGCGTTCACGGCGGCGCGTGCGATACACATTGTCTCCAGCGGACGCCCCCGCGCGGCAAGCGATTAACCGGCGGGGACACTGGAGTACCGACCACAGCCACACCGGCGAGAGGAGCCGCACCGTGCAGCGGAAGGCCTACGTACCCGGCGTCGCCGCCCTTCTGGCGGCGCTGCTGGCCGGCTGCACCGGCGGCTCGGACGACGGCGTCACGGCGGACAACTCCAACCCGGGGCAGCCGGGTGTGGCCAGCGAGGCGGCCCAGCCCGGCAAGTACCGCACGCTCCCGGAGCCGTGCCGCGCGATCGGCCACAAGACGCTCGACACGCTGCTGCCCGGCGTCCGGGAGATCGCGGACGAGCTCCAGCGCGAGAAGGCGTACGCGGGCGAACCGACGCTCGCGTACGACACCGACCGCAAGGTCGGCTGCCGCTGGAAGGTCGAGTCGGCGGACGCCACCGACCATCTCTTCGTCGACTTCGAGCGGGTCGTGTCGTACGACAACTCCGTGAGCGACGACAGCCAGGCCGAGCAGCTGTTCGCCCGGCAGGTGGAGGCGGCCGACCTGCCCGAGCCGGTCGTGTCGGAGTCGGCGTCGGGATCGGAGTCGGCGTCCGCCTCCGACTCGCCCTCCGGGTCCCCGTCCGGCACCCCGTCACCCGGCGCGTCGTCGACCGGCCCGAGCGCCTCGCCCTCCGCGTCGGCCTCGGGGTCCGCGTCGCCCACCGGGCCCTCGTCGAGCCCGTCCGCGTCCGACGGCACCCCCACCGACCTCCAGCCGCGTCTCCTGGACGACCTGGGCGACGAGGCGTTCCTGGACGACGAGCTGAGCAGCTCCGGTTCGACGGCGAAACGGCGCACGGTGACTGTGGCGTTCCGCACGTCGAACGTGATGGTGACCATCGAGTACGCGGAGCAGCCGGCGACGGTCGGCGTCGAGCCCGACAGCAAGGAATTGCAGGACAGGGCGCGGAAACTCGCCTCCCAGCTGGCGGATTCGCTGGGCGGCTGAGGCCGTTTCCGGCTCCGTGCCGGACGTCCGCGAAGGGCGGGAAGCCGGACCGCGCGCGGTGCCGGGCGCGTACCGTGACCCCTCGGACCCGATCCGAACGCAGGAACCACGAGTGCCATGAGTGAAGGAACCATGCAGCGACGAGCCCAGCGTGACCAGCGTGTTCAGCGAGCGAAGGGACTTACCCGCGTCCTTGTCGGCGCGGCCGCCGTACCCGTGATGCTGGTGGCAGCCGGCTGCTCCTCGGACTCCGGTTCGGGCGACGGCAAGGACAAGGCGGCGGAGAGCACCGCGGCGTCGAAGTCCGCGAGCCCGTCCCCGACGGTGCAGGCGGCGGCGTACGGGAAGCTTCCGGAGCCGTGCGCGACGCTGTCGAAGAAGACGCTGGAGGAGCTGGTGCCCGAGGGCGGCTCCGGCAAGGAAGGCGCGTCGAACGACACGGCGACGCGCGGCAGTTGCTCCTGGGACAGCCTCGACGACAACGGTGTGAAGGGCTCGCAGTTCCGCTGGCTGAGCGTGTCGATGCTGCGCTTCGAGTCGGACGTGTCACGCGGCGCGGGCGACAAGCTGGCGCGCGACCACTACATGAAGCAGGTTCAGGACGCGCAGGCCGCCGAGGGCGCGCAGGGCGTGAAGACGACGCCGGTGAGCGGCACGGGCGACGAGGCCTCGGCGGTGAGCTACGACCTGAAGAAGAAGGAAGGCACCTTCAAGCAGCAGACGGTCGTGGCGCGCGTGGAGAACGTCGTCGTCACCGTCGACTACAACGGCGCGGGCCTGGCCGGCGACAAGACGCCGGACGCCGACGACCTGGCCAAGGCCGCGCAGAAGGCGGCGAAGGAGGCGGTGGCGTCGGTGACGGCCGCCAACGGCAGCGCGCCGGGCGCCTCTTCGAGCAGCCCGTCGTCGCCGTCCGCGTCCCCGTCGACGTCACCGTCGAAGTCGGCGTCGGCGTCGGCGTCGGCGTCGGCCAAGAGCTGACGGTCTCAGGGAAGCCGTTGAGGACCCACCGGCCACCCGGCACCCGCACACATGTGCCACCCTGTTGCGCGCAACGACAGGCACTGGGAGGGGAGTACGGGTGGCCGCGCCACTTCAGCTGACACGGACGCATCGCGTGCTGATCGGCATGGTCGTCTTCGGTGCCGTGATCATCGCCGGGATCGGCTTCGCCGGTTCGTACGCGGCGGTGCGTGAGCTGGCCCTCAAGAAGGGCTTCGGGAACTTCAGTTACGTCTTCCCCATCGGCATCGACGCGGGCATCTGCGTGCTGCTCGCCCTGGATCTGCTGCTCACCTGGATCCGCATCCCGTTCCCGCTGCTGCGTCAGACGGCGTGGCTGCTGACGGCGGCGACGATCGCGTTCAACGGCGCGGCGGCCTGGCCGGACCCGCTGGGCGTGGGCATGCACGCGGTGATCCCGATCCTGTTCGTGGTGTCCGTCGAGGCGGCGCGGCACGCGGTCGGCCGGATCGCCGACATCACGGCCGACAAGCACATGGAGGGCGTCCGCCTCACCCGCTGGCTGCTCTCCCCGCTGCCCACGTTCCTCCTGTGGCGGCGGATGAAGCTGTGGGAGCTGCGCTCCTACGAGCAGGTGATCAAGCTGGAGCAGGAGCGGCTGGTGTACCAGGCGCGGCTGCGTTCCCGCTTCGGCCGGGCCTGGCGCCGCAAGGCCCCGGTGGAGTCCCTGATGCCGCTCCGCCTGGCCCGCTACGGCGTCCCCCTGGCCCAGACGGCCCCGGCGGGCCTGGCGGCAGCAGGCATAGAACCGGCCCTCCTACCCCCGGCCCCGACCCCGGCCGCCCCAGCTGCGGGCAGCAGTGCCGCTGGGGCGGCAC
>NZ_WWHX01000848.1 GCF_009862125.1 Streptomyces sp. SID5910 | reverse complement strand
TACCGAGCGCAGCGAGGTGTCGGTGACGACGCGTCCGCGGTCGTCGACGGCCAGCCCGGCGGCGGCCGCCAGTGGCGAGGTCCGCGTGCCGCTCGTCCACAGGACCACGTCGGCGGCGACGCGTTCCCCGCCCGCCGTCTCCACCGCGTCGGGCAGCACCTTCGCCACGTCGACGCCCGCGCGCACCCGGACGCCCAGCCGGTCCAGCGCGGCGCGCAGATACGCCCCGGCCCTGGGGTTCATGGTCGCGCCGGGCTCCTGCCGCCCCAGCAGCTCCACGCTCAGCCGCGGATACCGCTCGGCGATCTCCGCGGCGGCCTCGACGCCGGTCAGTCCGCTGCCCGCGACCACCACCGTGCCGGTGTCGAGCCGTGCCAGCCGGCCGGCCAGCGCCTCGGCGTCCTGGGCGCCGCTCAGGGTGTACGCGTGGTCCTCGGCGCCCGGCACCGCCGCGGTGTCGGCGGCGCCGCCCAGCCCGTACACCAGCGTGTCGTAGCGCAGCACCCGGTCGTCGTCGATCCGCACGGTCCTCGCGTCCGCGTCCACCGCCGTCACCCAGCCGCGGACGAACCGCGCGCCCGTGCCGTCCAGCAGCTCGGGGACGCTCAGCTCGGCGAGTTCCTGTCCGGTCGCCGTCATGTGCAGCCGCATGCGCTCGGTGAACCGCTCCTGGGCGTTCACCACGGTCACCCGCACGTCCTCGCGCCGCCTCGTCCGGGCCGCCAGCTGGACGGCCGCGGCCATGCCCGCGTAGCCGGCCCCCAGGATCACCACGTGGTGGGGGCTCGCCGTGCCGGTCTCCTGCCGTGTGCTCAGCTGCCCGTCCATCCGTCCGTCCATCTGTCCGGCCATGTGTCCGTCCTCCTCGGTTCGCTCACTGACGCCCACCAGATGGGAGCAGGCGGCCCAGACGTGACATGGGCCGGTTGTGACGCGTGCCACATGTGTGAGTGGCGTCCCGGACGTCCGGGTGAGGCCGGTCGTAGGCCGTACGGTGACTTCAGTGGTCCGGACCATCGACAGTTGTCCACAGGCCTGGCCGAGGCGGCCCGGCAGCGCGTACGGTTTCGGGGCAATGAAGATCCACGCCGCCCTGCGGCACGCCCCTGACCTGCGAACGGACCGCGATTCGTGAAAATCCTCATCAGCGCCGACATGGAGGGCGCGACCGGCGTCACCTGGCCGGCCGACGTGTTGCCGGGGACCCCCCAGTGGGAGCGGTGCCGGTCGATGTTCACCTCCGACGTGAACGCCGCCGTGCAGGGCTTCTTCGACGGCGGCGCCGACGAGGTGCTCGTCAACGAGGCGCACTGGAGCATGCGCAACCTGCTCCTGGAGCGGCTCGACGAGCGGACCGAGATGCTCACCGGCCGCCACAAGACCCTGTCCATGGTCGAGGGCGTCCAGCACGGGGACGTGGACGGCATCGCCTTCATCGGGTACCACGGCGGCGCCGGCATGGAGGGCGTCCTCGTCCACACCTACCTCGCCAACCAGATCACCGGCGTGTGGCTGAACGACGTACGGGCCAGCGAGGGCCTGCTCAACGCGCACGTCGTCGCCGAGTACGGGGTGCCCGTCGTGCTGGTCACCGGCGACGACGTGGCCTGCGAGGACGCGCTCGGCTACGCGCCCGAGGCGCGCAAGGTCGCCGTCAAGGACCATGTCTCGCGCTACGCGGCCGTGTGCCGCCCCCCGGCCAGGACCGCCGCCGACATCCGGGCCGCGGCCAAGGAGGCCGCGGCGCTCGCGGTGCGGCACGCACCGGTGGACGGCGGGCCGTTCACGGTCGCCGTGGAGTTCGACGCCGAGCACCTGGCGGACGCCTCGACCGTGGTGCCGGGTGTGGCCCGCGTCGGGGAGCGCAAGGTGGCGTACACGCACGACACGATGTTCGACACGATCCGTACGTTCAAGGCGGTCACCACGATCGTCTCGGCCGCGGTGGAGGAGCAGTATGGCTGAGCAGACCGGGACCGGCCCGCAGGGCGTGGACGCGCAGGCACTGGACGAGGTCGTCCGGTTCACCTCCGACCTCATCCGGATCGACACCACCAACCGCGGCGGCGGCGACTGCCGGGAACGCCCGGCCGCCGAGTACGCCGCCGAGCGGCTCGCCGAGGCCGGCCTTGAGCCCACCCTGCTGGAGCGCACCGAGGGCCGCACCAACGTCGTCGCCCGGATCGAGGGCACCGACCCGTCCGCCGACGCGCTGCTGGTCCACGGTCACCTGGACGTGGTGCCCGCCGAGGCCGCCGACTGGAGCGTGCACCCCTTCTCCGGGGAGGTCCGCGACGGCGTCGTCTGGGGGCGCGGCGCGGTCGACATGAAGAACATGGACGCGATGATCCTCGCCGTCGCCCGCACCTGGGCCCGGCAGGGCGTGCGGCCCCGGCGCGACATCGTCATCGCGTTCACCGCGGACGAGGAGGCCAGCGCCGAGGACGGCTCCGGCTTCCTCGCCGACCGGCACGCCGCCCTGTTCGAGGGCTGCACCGAGGGCGTCAGCGAGTCCGGGGCGTTCACCTTCCACGACGGCTCCGGCCGGCAGATCTACCCGATCGCCGCGGGCGAGCGCGGCACCGGCTGGCTGAAGCTCACCGCGCGCGGCCGGGCCGGACACGGCTCCAAGGTGAACCGGGAGAACGCGGTCACCCGGCTCGCCGCGGCCATCACCCGCATCGGCGAGCACGAGTGGCCGCTGCGGCTCACCCCGACCGTCGGCGCCGCCCTCACCGAACTCGCCGCCCTGTACGGCGTCGACCCCGACCTGAGCGACGTCGACGCCCTGCTGGCCAAGCTCGGACCGGCCGCCAAGCTGGTCGAGGCGACCGTCCGCAACAGCAGCAACCCGACCATGCTGGACGCCGGTTACAAGGTCAACGTCATCCCGGGCCAGGCCGTCGCCCACGTCGACGGGCGGTTCCTGTACGGCTGCGAGGACGAGTTCCGCGACACCCTCGACCGGCTCACCGGGCCGGACGTGGACTGGGAGTTCGCCCACCGCGAGGTCGCCCTCCAGGCGCCGGTGGACTCGCCGGCGTTCGCGGGGATGCGCGCGGCCGTCGAGGAGTTCGCCCCCGAGGGGCACGTCGTGCCGTACTGCATGTCCGGCGGCACGGACGCCAAGCAGTTCTCCCGGCTCGGCATCACCGGCTACGGGTTCGCGCCGCTGAAGCTGCCCGAGGGCTTCGACTACCAGGCCCTCTTCCACGGCGTCGACGAACGCGTCCCCGTCGAGGCCCTGCACTTCGGCGTCCGCGTCCTCGACCGCTTCCTGCGCACCGCCTAGGTTGGAGGAGTCAGTGCAGACTCTGGCGTACGGATCGTGGCCCTCGCCGATCGACGCGGCGCTCGCCGCAGCGCACGACGGGCGGCCCGACGACGTGGGCTTCGTCGGCGACGAGGTGTGGTGGACCGCGCCCAGGCCCGCCGAGGGCGGCCGGCGCACCCTGGTCCGCCGGCACCCGGACGGCACCGAGGAACCGGTGCTGCCCCCGCCGTGGAACGTGCGCAGCCGCGTCATCGAGTACGGCGGCCGGCCCTGGACCGCGCTCACGACCCCCACCGGGCCGCTGGTGGTCTTCGTGAACTTCGCCGACCAGCGGCTGTACGCCTACGAGCCGGGCGGCGCCGAGCCGCGCCCGCTGACCCCCCTCTCCCCGGTGGGCGGCGGGCTGCGCTGGGCCGAGCCGCAGGCGCGTCCCGAACGGGGCGAGGTGTGGTGCGTGCTGGAGGAGTTCACCGGCGACGGACCGGGCGACGTGCGCCGGGTCCTGGCGGCGGTGCCGCTGGACGGCTCGGCGGCCGGCGACCGGGGCGCGGTGCGCGAACTCACCGACGACCGGCACCGGTTCGTCACCGGGCCGCGCGTCTCCCCCGACGGGCAACGCGCCGCCTGGCTCGCCTGGGACCATCCGCGCATGCCCTGGGACGGCACCGAACTGCTCGTCGCCGACATCGGCACCGACGGCACGTTCCGGGACGCCCGGACCGTCGCCGGCGGACCCGAGGAGTCCGTCGCCCAGGCCGACTGGGCCCCCGACGGCTCCCTGCTGTACGCCTCCGACCGCACCGGCTGGTGGAACCTGTACCGCGACGGGCGCCCGCTGTGCGCCCGCGAGGAGGAGTTCGGCGGGCCGCTGTGGAAGCTCGGCCAGCGCTGGTTCGCGCCGCTGGACAACGGCCTGATCGCCGTCCTGCACGGCCGGGGCGCCGCCGTGCTCGGCATACTCGACCCGGAGACCGGCGAGGTCGTCGACGCGGCCGGCCCCTGGACCGAGTTCGCGGCCACCCTCGCCGCCGACGGCGAGCGGGTCGTGTCCGTCGGCGCCGGCCCGCGCAGCGCCTACGAGGTGGTCGAGCTGGACACCCGCACCGGCCGGGCCCGTGTGATCGGCGCCCCGCACGAGGACGCCGTGGACCCCGCCCACTATCCCGAGCCGCGCATCCGCACCTTCACCGGCCCCGGCGGACGCGACGTCCACGCCCACGTGTACCCGCCCCGCCACCCCGCCCGCACCGGCCCCGACGGCGAGCTGCCGCCGTACGTGATCTGGGCGCACGGCGGCCCCACCAGCCGGTCGCCCCTGGTCCTGGACCTGGAGATCGCCTACTTCACCTCGCGCGGCATCGGCGTCGCGGAGGTCAACTACGGCGGCTCGACGGGCCACGGCCGGGAGTACCGCAACCGGCTGCGCGAGCAGTGGGGCGTCGTCGACGTCGAGGACTGCGCGGCCGTCGCCCGGGCCCTCGCCGACGAGGGCACCGCGGACCCGGCCCGGCTCGCCGTACGCGGCGGCAGCGCGGGCGGCTGGACGGCGGCCGCGTCGCTCACCGCCACCGACGTCTACGCCTGCGGCACCGTCATCTACCCGATCCTCGACCTGACCGGCTGGGGCACGGGGGAGACCCACGACTTCGAGTCGCAGTACCTGGAGAGCCTGATCGGGCCCCTCGCCGAGGTGCCGGACCGGTACGCCGAGCGGTCGCCCACCGAGCACGCCGACCGCGTCCGGGCGCCGTTCCTGCTGCTCCAGGGCCTGGACGACGTGATCTGCCCGCCCGTCCAGTGCGAGCGGTTCCTCGCCCGCATGGCCGGCCGCGGCGTACCGCACGCCTACCTCACCTTCGAGGGCGAGGGCCACGGCTTCCGCCGCGCGGAGACCATGGTGCGCGCCCTGGAGGCCGAACTCTCCCTGTACGCACAGGCCTTCGGGTTCGAAGCGCCCGGCGTCCCGACCCTGGAGCTGACCGAGTGAAACCCCTCCAGCGTCCGTCCCGGCTCGCGCCGGGCGCCCGCGTCGCCGTCGTCGCGCCCAGCGGACCGGTGCCCGAGGAACGGCTCCAGGCCGGTCTCGACGTGCTGCGCGGCTGGGACCTCGACCCCGTCGTGGCCCCGCACGTCCTGGACCGGCACCCCGCCTTCGACTACCTGGCGGGCACCGACGCCGACCGTGCCGCCGACCTCCAGAGCGCGTGGTGCGACCCGGCCGTGGACGCCGTACTGTGCGCCCGCGGCGGCTACGGCGCCCAGCGCATGACCGACCTGCTCGACTGGGACGCGATGCGCGCGGCCGGGCCGAAGGTGTTCGTCGGCTTCAGCGACATCACCGCCCTGCACGAGGCCTTCGCCCGCCGCCTCGGCCTGGTCACCCTGCACGGGCCGATGGCCGCGGGCATCGACTTCCTCAAGAACGCGCGGGCGCAGGAGCACCTGAAGGCCACCCTGTTCGCCCCGGACACGGTCCGTGTCATCGCCTCCGACGGCGGCACCCCGATGGTGCCCGGCCGCGCCCGGGGCGTCACCCTCGGCGGCTGCCTCGCCCTGCTCGCCGCCGACCTGGGCACCCCGCACGCCCGCCCCTCCGCGCGCGGCGGGCTGCTGTGCCTGGAGGACGTGGGGGAGGAGCCGTACCGCATCGACCGCTACCTCACCCAGCTGCTGCGCGCCGGCTGGCTCGACGGCGTCGCCGGAGTGCTGCTCGGATCCTGGGAGCAGTGCGAGCCCGCCGAGCTGCTGCGTGCGCTGCTCGCCGACCGGCTGGGCGGTCTCGGCGTGCCGGTCGTCGAGGACTTCGGCTTCGGCCACTGCGCGGGAGCGCTCACCGTCCCCTTCGGCGTGAGCGCGGAACTCGACGCCGACGCGGGCACCTTGACGCTGGACGAACCGGCGCTGCGCTGACCGGGCACCCCGCACGGCAGCGACGTAGAGTGGCGGGATGCCGCACACCGCGTCCCGCCACCTCGCCGAGGGCCCCCGCGTGGGCGTACGCCACTTCACCTACGAGGACGGTGCCGAGTTCACCGCCCGGGTCCGCGAGAGCAAGGACCTGCACCACCCGTGGCTCTTCCCGCCGGACAGCGCCCAGGCGTACGCCGCCTACGCGGCCCGGCTGATCGAGGACCCGACCAAGGCGGGGTTCCTGGTGTGCGAGAGGGACGGCGGGGCCATCGCCGGATATGTCAACATCAACAACATCGTCGGGGGCGGCTTCCTCAGCGGCGCCCTCGGCTACGGCGCCTTCGCGCACGCCGCGGGCCGCGGCCTGATGCGCGAGGGACTGGGCCTCGTCGTGCGGTACGCGTTCGGGCCGCTGCGGCTGCACCGCCTGGAGATCAACGTGCAGCCCGGCAACGCCGCCTCGATCGCGCTGGCCCGCGCCTGCGGCTTCCGCCTGGAGGGTTTCTCGCCGAAGATGCTCTACATCGACGGGGCCTGGCGCGACCACCAGCGCTGGGCGATCACCGCCGAGAGCGTGACTTCCGGTTGATCTTCATGGTGTCCAGGTCGGTCACCGTCGACCTCAGCTCGCCGAAGCCGTGGCCGAGCCCGCGCAGCACCGTCTCCGCCCGGTCCTCGGCGATCGCGCCCGCCATCTCCTCGCCGTCCGCCGCGTCCGACACCACGACGAACCGCATCGAGAAGTGCTTCAGCGGCGACGGCTCGTACGACAGCGACCCCTCCTCGGTGAACCGCATGCTCGCCATGCCGTGGTCGCCGGCCTCGGCAAGGAGCCGGGCCCGCGACTCCTCCGTCAGCCCTTCCCAGGTGCCCCGGACGATCACCCGGTAGGTGTGCTGCTCACTCACGTGCCGCTCCTTCGTACGCAACGCCGACCGCACGACTCTAGGCGGCCGCAGGCACGGCACCCAGCGAATTAAACGTGAGCCACGTCGCGCGAACGTGACCGGCGAAGCCCCTGTTCACCGCGCCGGTCAGCGGCTTCCATGGGGAACCGTGACGACGATCCGACGTGAGGTACTGACGCTGCCCGCCGCGCCGCCGGGACCGGACAACCCGCTGCCGCCGCTGCGCCCGCTGGACGAGGCCCACCGCATCGACGACCGGGACCGGGCCGCTCTGCCGCGCGACATGGCCCGCCAGGTCGACTACGAGCCGCTGCGCAGCCTGCTGCCCGTACGGGTCAGGGACGGCTACGGCCGCGACCGCGCGCCCCGCGCCCTGGACGCGCTGGTGATCGAGAACGACCGGCTGCGGGCCACCGTCCTGCCCGGCCTCGGCGGCCGGATCGCCTCCCTCTTCCACAAGCCGACCGAGCGTGAACTCCTCTACGTCAACCCGGTGTTCCAGCCCGCCGACTTCGCCCTCAACGGCGCCTGGTTCTCCGGCGGCATCGAATGGAACATCGGCGCCACCGGCCACACCACCCTGTCCTGCTCACCGGTGCACGCCGCCCGGGTGCCCGCGCCGGACGGCGGGGAGATGCTGCGCCTGTGGGAGTGGGAGCGGCTGCGCGACCTGCCCTTCCAGGTCGACCTGTGGCTGCCCGACGGCTCGGACTTCCTCCGCGTCGGCGTCCGGATCCGCAACCCGCACGAGCGACCGGTGCCGACGTACTGGTGGTCCAACATCGCCGTCCCCGAGGACCGCCGCGTCCTCGCCCCCGCCGACGAGGCTTGGCACTTCGGCTACGAGCGCCGCCTGCGCCGCATCCCCGTGCCGTCGTACGACGGAGCGGACCGGACGTACCCGCTGAACAGCACGTACCCCGCCGACTACTTCTACGAGGTGGCCGACGGCCGGCGCCGCTGGATCGCCGCGCTCGACGAGGACGGGCACGGGCTGGCGCAGACCTCGACCGACGCCCTGCGCGGCCGCAAGCTCTTCGTGTGGGGCGCGGGACCCGGCGGCCGGCGCTGGCAGGAATGGCTCACCGAACCCGGCACGGGCGGCTACTGCGAGATCCAGGCCGGACTCGCCCGCACCCAGCTGGAGCACGTGAAGCTGGAGGCCGAGAGCGAGGTGTCCTGGCTGGAGGCGTACGGGCCGCTCGACGCCGAGCCCGACGGCGAGTGGCACGCGGTGCTGCGCGGGGCGGAGGAGCGGCTGGAGCACGCGCTGCCGCGCGCCGACGTGGACGCCGCGTACGCGGCCTGGCTGCGGTACGCCGACGCCGAGCCCGGTGAGCGCCTGGCCGGCGGGTCGGGCTGGGGCGCGCTGGAGGTGCTGCGCACGGGCTGGAAGCTGCCCGGCACGCCCTTCGAGGAGCACACCCTCGGCGAGGAGCAGGAACCCTGGCTGCACCTGCTGCGCGCCGGGTACCTCCCGGAACCGGACCGGCGTCTGCCGCCCGGCCAGACGCTGGTCGCCCGGTCCTGGCGGGACATGCTGGAGACGGCGCCCGCCACCCCGGACACCGAGTACCACCTCGGCGTCGCCCAGTGGCACGCCGGAGATCTGGCGCAGGCCGAACGCAGCTGGGAGCGCGGCCTGAACGGCGCCGCCGGCCGCTGGCCGCTGCTGCGCTGCCTCGCGCTGGCCGACCGGGAGGGCGGGCACCCCGAGCGGGCCGCCGACCGGTACGCCGACGCCTTCGACGACCTGTGCGCGAGGCGGGAAGCGCCGGAGGGGGGTGCGGGCGAGGAGCAGTGGCGGGCCGTGACGGCCGCGCTCGGACGCGAGGCGATCGAGGCACTGCTCGCGGCCGGACGACCGGAGGACGCCCGCGCCGTGTGGGAGCGGCTGCCCGAAGAGGTCCGCACCCGCGGCCGGTTCCGCCTCACCGAGGCACAACTCCTGCACACGGAGGGCCGGCTCACCGAGGCACGGGCCGTCTACGACGAGGGCTTCGAGGTCGCCGACCTGCGGGAGGGCGACGAGAGCATCGGCAGGCTCTGGGCCCGGCTCACCGACGAGCCGCTGCCCGCCCGCCACGACTTCCGGATGCGGCCGGACGGAGGGTGAACCCCGCCCGGCCGGTGGTCACTGGGCCTGCCGGTCCACGTACTCGTACACCACACCGTCCGGGTGACGGGCGATCAGGTTGCGGCCGGCGGGCGTGTGCACCGGGCCCGCGATGACGTCCGCGCCCAGCCCGGTCAGGGTCCGGTGGGCCTCCTCGACGTCCGTCACGGCGATCGTCGCGGCCACCCTGCGCAACACGTCGAGCTGGGACTCGGGCCCGCTCATCAGCAGGAAGCAGCCGACCGCGGCGACCTGGACGCCCCCGCGCTCGAAACGCAGCGCCGGTCCGCCGGCCAGCCCTTCGTAGAAGGGGATCGCCTTGTCCAGGTCGTCGACACAGATACGCAGTGTGGCTCCCAGAATGTCCATGCGGACGAGCCTAGTTGGCCCCGGCGCGGCGCGGGCCCCATGGACCGTCCGCCCGCGGGTACCCGCAAGACATGGACCGCATGGATCACTTGGAACACCTGGACAAGCAACTGGTCGACGAACTGGCGCAGGTGGCACGCGAGACCGTGCGCGACGAGCTGCGCGAGCAGACGCGGAAGCAGCGCCGCAAGGCCACGCTCTACGCCGCCTCCGGTGCCGCCGCGCTGTACGCGGGCGCGGCCCTCGCGCTCACCGTGGGCCTGGCCCTCGCCATCGGCCTGCCCGACTGGGCCGCCGCGCTGATCACGGCCGCCCTCCTGGGCGTCGCGGCCTACCTGCTGCGCGGCGCCGCCCGGCCGCACGCCTCCGGGCCGGGCGGGGCGCCCGGCTCCGGCCACCACCACACCGCCGGCGGTCACG
>NZ_WWHX01000847.1 GCF_009862125.1 Streptomyces sp. SID5910 | reverse complement strand
GCCACGCTCCTCCCCGAGGGCCCCCGCATCCGGCGTCCGGCCCGCGCGCCGGGTACGGCCACCGCGCCCCGCCCCGCCGGCCGTTCCCGGCGCGTCCCGTCCCCCGGACGGCGGCATCGCCCCCGCGCCCTCCGCGCCCCGCTCCTCCCCGCCCTCAGGGCCACGCTCCTCCCCGAGGGCCCCCGCATCCGGCGTCCGGCCCG
>NZ_WWHX01000085.1 GCF_009862125.1 Streptomyces sp. SID5910 | reverse complement strand
TGGTAGGCGTCCTGGACCGACGCGATCGTGTCGTCGTCGCCGAGGACGAACGACTCGTCGGGCGTGTCCGGAATCCCGATCTCGCTGCGGGGCCGGCACGTGATCGCCTCGTCGAACCAGACCTTCTCGACGAACGTCGTGTGCTTGACGAGGCCCAGCAGGGTGGTCCTGGAGGTGACCAGCGACCGGCGTGCCTGCTCCTCCGTCAGTCCGTTCAGGCTGTCGTGCAGCGCGCCCCGGTGCTCGTCGAGGAACGTCTCGAACTGGTTCCGGAGCGCTGCGTGGAAGGCGGTGGGTTCTGTGGTCGGGTGGGAGGCCATGACCGCAACAATAGGCGGCACGGTCAGTCGCAGACGCGGGCGGTCGTCACCGCGCCGCCGGCGTTCTCGTCGTCCGTGCCGAGGACCGCGACGCCGGAGCCGGGCACGCAGTCCACGGCCTCGACCTTGTGGTCCGTGAACTTCCGCAGCACCTCGGGGTGCTTGGCCACCCTCAGCCGCACCCGGCCCGACCGGTCGAGCTGGACGGAGCCCGCGTCGCTCACCGCCGAGGCGAACGGCCCGTCGTCCCCCTGGTCCGAGGCCGAAGCGACCAGCAGGCGGCCCGAGTCGGTGACGGTCAGGTCGGAGGCGTGCCGGACCGCGCCCGTGGGATACGGCGCACGGTAGACGGCCTTCGTCACGGCGCCGAACGTCGACTCCCCGTACTCGTTGAACGACAGCGGCGCCGCGTACAGCGTCGCCGGCCGGCCGGCGCCGTCGCCCCGGTCCGCCCAGACCGCCGCCGTCCTGCCGTGCTGCGAAACGAGCGTGAAACTCTCGAAGTTGTCGCCCTGACCGATCGCCGGGAGCGGCGAGAGGTCGCGGACCTCGACCGCCTTCCCGTCCTCGGTGCTCTTCAGGTGGTAGACGAGGCCCCGGCTGGCCACGGCGAGGTACTCGTCGGAGGTGCCCGGCACGGCCTCCAGCGCCTCCAGGTCGATCGGCTCGGCACCGCCCCTCCACTCCAGCGGCCGCACGCCCGTCGCGTGTGCCGACCCGCCGGTCCCGTAGGTGAGCCGGGCGATGCGGTTCTCTCCGGGGCGCTTGTTGTCGAGGGCGATCAGCGCGCGGTAGGTGCCGCCCGAGCGCGAGGTGACGGCGAGCCCACTGATGCCGCTCTTGATGTCGTTCCCGACCCGCTGCCAACCGGAAGCCGAAGTCGAAGCCGAAGTCGAAACCGACGCCGGTACCGCAGCTGCCGTGGTGGCACCGGGCCGGGCCGCGGTCACGCCCGTCGAGGCGGCGACGGCGGCTCCCGCACCGAGCAGGGCGATGGCGGACAGGACGGCCTTACGTATGTGCATGGAGCTCCCCCTGAGGAGTGACGCGCGTAGATGAACCGGCTCGCCGGGAACGTAACGGTCCTGGCGCCCCCTCGGCAAGAGGTGCGCGCACAAGACCGGTCCGCACTCTTGAACAATGCTCAGCTTTCCTGATGTGATCTGCCGCACTGCCGACCGACCGACCGTGCCGGAGGTCCCATGTACCGCCGTCTGCTCGCCGCGCTCGTCTGCACCGTCCTGCTGTCCACCGGAACCGCCCACGCCAGGGCCGCCGTCGGGGACCACCGCGATCCGGCCGCCGGCATCCCCCGGCTCACGGACGACCGGGGCCGGGGCCGCGTGCTGACCCTGCGCGGCTGGAACGTCGAGGACAAGGCCCACCGCGGCGAGGCCGCCCTGTCCGCGATCAGCGAGCGGCACTTCCGGGACCTGCGGGCCCAGGGGTTCAACTTCGCGCGCCTGCTGGTCTTCTGGGACGACCTCGAACCCCGGCGAGGCCGTTACAGCGAGGCGTACCTGCGGAAGATCGAACGCATCCTGGACTGGGCGCACAAGTACCGCGTCCAGGTGCTGATCGACGCGCACCAGGACGTCTTCGGGCCCGCGTTCGGGCACCGCGGCATCCCCGAATGGGCGACGAGGACCGACGGGCTGCCGTTCACCGCGCACCCCGACGACTGGTTCGCCGAGTACTTCGAACCGGCCGTGCAGCGCGCCTTCACCCACCTCTACGAGGACCCGGACCTGCGGCGCGCCCAGGCGGACATGTGGCGGGTGCTGGCCGCACGCTTCGGGGACCATCCGGCCGTCCTCGGCTACGACCTGATCAACGAGCCGATGGGCGAGATCGCCCAGGACGAGGATCTGCCGACGGCCGCCCGGCGCATCGAGCGCGATCAGCTCACTCCCCTGTACAACCGCCTCTCGGACGCGGTCCGTTCCGTCGACCACGACTCCTGGATCTTCTTCGAACCGACTCCCATCGTGGGGGAGGGCGTCCCCACCGGACTGGGCCGCGTCGACGATCCCAGGGCCGTCTACGCGCCGCACTTCTACGACACGGCGATGGAGGCGGGCGCCGACTACGACCCTTCGGCCGGCTGGATCGAGGCGTACGAGGCGGCGGTCACCGTCTATCCGCGCCAGTACCGGGTCCCCGTCGTGGTGGGGGAGTGGGGCCCGCTCAACAACTCCCTGCCGAACATGGGGCGTTTCTACCGTGACGCTCTGTCGTCGCTGAACCGCTACAGCTCCGGCTGGGCCGGCTACGTCTGGTGCTACGGCGGCGGGTACTGCGCCGTGGACGCCCGGGGGCGCTTCCAGGCCAACAAGGAGCGGACCGCGGCGCCGTACGCCCCGGCGGTCGCCGGCCGGATCACCGCCGAGGCGTACGACCCGGACAGCGGCGCCTTCCGGCTCTCGTACCGGGCCGGGAAGGGTGTCACCGAGATCTCCGTGCCGCCCCGTGCGGGCGGCTGGCGCATCCGGCTGACCGGGGCCGCCCGGACCGCCACCTCCGTGCTGCCCGGGGGCCGTTCGGCCGTCGCGCGCGTGACGGCGCGGCCCGGCGCGCACGTCACCGTCGTCGTCACTCCCCGCGTCACTCTCCGTAAAAGTTGAACAGTTGTCTTGTTTCATGCGTTCCCACGATGGCTACCGACCGGTACAACCCCTGGTAACCCCACCACCAGGAGGTGCAGTGAAGGGCACACGGCTCAGACACCACTGGCTGACGACGGCCGCCGCGGCGCTGGCGGTGGCCTGCGGAAGCATCACCGCCGCCACCCCCGCGCAGGCCGCCGAGTCCGTCTCCTCCGTCCCGCTCTCCCCCGAACTGGAGGCCGTCCGCGCCGCCGAGGCGACCAAGCTCTACGGAAGCCCGGCGGAACGGCCTCTCGACGACCGCAGGTCCAGCCTGATCTCGCTCGGCGACAGCGAGATCTCGGGCGAGGGCACCGGTACCTACGAACCCGGCACCAACGGCCCCGACAACTGGTGCCACCGCTCGCCGGACGCCGCCATCCACCGCACCGGCATCCCCGCCGACCTCACGTTCAACGTGTCGTGCTCCGGCGCGTACACCGGGAACATCCGCATCGGCGGCTCGAAGCAGTACGCCGACGAACTGGTGCAGAGCGACAGCCTCGCGATCAAGGCGCGCAACACCCGCGTCAAGATGGTGGTGCTGGTCGCCGGAGCCAACGACGACCTCCAGTTCGCCCCCGTGATGACCGACTGCGTCACGCGCTACCTGCTCCTCCAGGGGCCCTGTGCCTCCAAGTACACCCCCGGCTGGCAGGCCCGCGTCGACGCCCTGGCGCCCAAGGTCGAGCAGACCGTGCGCGACCTGAAGACCGTGATGAGGGACGCGGGTTACGCCGACGGCGACTACAAGCTCGTCGTCATGGGCTACCCCAGCCCCATCGGCCCCGACTTCCGCGACAACCCGGACTTCGCCGGCAAGCTCGCCTGCGGCGGCCTGGGCTACGACTCCGACACCGCCTGGGGCCGCGACAGCGCCGTCCCCGCCTTCGAACGCGGCATGCGCAAGGCCGCCGCCGACACCGGCGCGGTCTACCTCGACAACTCCCGGCTCTTCCACGGCCATGAGGTCTGCATGGAGGACACCTGGGCCAGGGGCGCCTACATCGACCTCACCAAGCCCGGCACGCCGGACGAGAACTCCCTGCGCCAGTCCTTCCACCCCAACCAGCGCGGCCACGCCGCCTTCGCCTCCTGCCTCACGCAGCTGTACGACTCCGGTGCCAGGGAGGCGAGTTGCGCGGACGTCGACTCGTCCGGGAAGCCGGCCCTCGTCCCGTACGCCTGGGACACGGTGTACCGGCCGCTGACGAACCGGGCGACCGGCACCTGCCTGGACGCCGACGCCGCCCAGAGTGCCAACGGCACCCGTGTCCTCGGCTGGGAGTGCCACGGCGGCCGCAACCAGGGCTGGTGGTACGACCCGGCACGCGGCACCGTCCACACCGAGCTGACACAGGACCGCTGTCTGGACGTCCCCGACACCACGTATCCGGCCGGCACGGGCCTGGTCCTGTGGAACTGCCACGGCGGCACCCACCAGAAGTTCGTCCGTGACGGGAGCACGATTCGGCCCACGGCCGCGCGGGGACTCTGCCTCACCCTCGCCGGCCCGCGCGAGCCGCTGCGCATCCAGAAGTGCGACGGTTCGGCGAACCAGGCCTTCGCCTAGGGGGCACCACGCTCAGCGCCGGGCGCGGTGGCCTCGTAGCGGGTGGCCATCGCGGCGGCTCGGTCGCGAAGGGCGGTGCGCAGGGACGCCGGGGCCAAGGCCTCGGCGTCCGTGCCGAGCTGCCACAGCGCCCACACGGCGTGCCGCAGGTCCTGGAACGTCACCTCCAGCCGCAGCCGTCCGTCCGCGTCGGGTTGCGCGGCGCGGACGGACGTCACGGTGCTCAGCAGTTCCTCCCGCCTCTCCGGGGCCACTCGGAGGAGCACGGCGATGTGGTCCTCGGACAGGAACCGCGCGCAGCGCTCCCGCCAGGCGCGGTCCAGGTCGACCGCGTCCGGTCGCTGTGCCGGTTCGGCCAGTTCTTCGGCGGCCAGCACCCGCGACAGCCGGTAGGTGCGCTCCGCGCCGGATCTCAGGGCCAGCAGATAGCCCCGGTCGCGCACCGTGACCAGGCCGATCGGGTCCACCGTCCGCCACCGGGGCGCCTGGTCCGTGGCCGCGTAGTGGATGCGGAGCCTGTGTCCGGCGAGCACCGAGCGCCGGATCTCGGTCATCGTCGCGCCGGGCACCTCTTCGGAGGCCCGCCGGCGTGAGAGCAGGTCCGTCTCCGGCTCGACGAGAAACCGTTGAGCCGCGTCGCTCACCGTGACCTGGTGGTTCTCGGGCAACGCGTCGACCACCTTGCGTCTGGCCGAGACGAGCGCCGAGCCGAGGCCGAACCCCGGCTCACCCCGCCCGGGCCCGGCAGTCAGCAGGGCAAGGGCCTCGTCCTGGTTCAGCCCGGTGAGCTCGGTGCGGAACGAGGGCAGCAACGCGAACCCGCCGTGCCGGCCGCGTTCGGCGTAGACCGGGACGCCGGCCGCCGACAGTGCCTCGATGTCGCGCAGCACGGTGCGGGTGGACACCTCGAGCTCGCGGGCCAGTGCGTCCGCGGTGAGCCGGCCGCGCCGGCGCAGCAGCAGTACCAGCGAGACCAGCCGATCGGCGCGCATGCGAGGACCGTACCGAATACATGACCAAGGGTGTCATCTTTTCCTGGAAGCCTCGTGGGCACGGCGACATCGACGGCGACCGACGCCTCGACGGACGCCCATATCCCAACGCATCGCATGGAGTTGACATGACAGTGGAACGTACGGCGGTCAATCCGGTGACCTGGTCCGTGGCCATGGGCTTCCACCAGGGGGAGGTCGTCTCCGGACACACCCGGACCCTGTACTGCTCCGGCCAGACCGCGACGAGCGGCGAGGGCGAGCCGCTGCACGACGGTGACATGGCCGCCCAGCTGGCACTGAGCCTCGACAACCTGGAAGCCGTGCTCAAGGAGGCCGACATGTCCCTAGCGAACCTCGTCCGGCTCAACGTCTACACGACCGACGTCGACCTGCTGTTCCCGCACTACGGTGTGCTGGCGTCGAGACTGGGCGCCGCCGGGGTGGCACCGGCCACCACGATGCTCGGGGTGACGCGGCTGGCGCTCCCCGGCCAGCTGGTCGAGCTGGAGGGGACCGCCGTCGCCTGACCCGGCCTCACCGGACACAGCCGGCGCCGCTCGGGCGGGGGCGACGTGCCGCGCACGTCGCCCCCGTGAGGCGCCAGGCGGCCGTTCGCGGTAGAACGGGGCGATGACGAGCTCACCGACGCCGGGGGACGAGCCGGACACCTTTCTGGCCCTGTGCGGTCACACGCACCTGTTCCCGGGCGCCCGTTGCCGCGTCCGGGGACTCCCCGACCCGCACGGCTTCGCCGCGGACCCGAGCCCGGTCGACCTGGTCCTGCGCTTCTCGGACGACGTGGTCACCGACGCGGAGCTGCGCGCCGACGGACCGGCGGGCCCCGTGCTCACCGTCCCGGCGTACACCACCGGCGCCGGCACTCCCCTCGACGGCCGCCGCTGGCTGGTCCGGGAGTTCGTCCGTACGGGAGACGAGGTCGAGCTGGTGATCGGGGCCCGTGCCTCGGACTGAGGCCGGGCTGGCTAGAGGGGCGCGAGGCGGGCCCTGAGCAGGCAGAACTCATTGCCCTCGGGGTCGGCCAGCACGTGCCACTGCTCCTCGCCCGTTTGACCGATGTCGGCCGGACGCGCGCCCAGCTTCAGGAGGCGTTCGAGCTCGGCGTCCTGGTCGCGGTCGGTCGCGTTGACGTCGATGTGCAGCCGCGACTTCCCCTTCTCCGGCTCGTCCCGGCGGCTCAGGATGATCGTCGGCTGCGGACCGCCGAAGCCCTCGCGCGGCCCGATCTCCAGCATCTCGTCGCCCTCGCGGTCCAGCACCACGAAGTCCAGGACCTCGCACCAGAACCGCGCCAGCGACTCCGGGTCGCGGCAACCGAGTACGAGTTCACTGATACGACACGCCATCACGCAACCTGCTTTCAGCCGGGTGACTGCCGGGACGGCGGCACACGAAGCCCACGCCTCCCAGCAGGGAAAACTTCCGTGACCGTACCTGACGAGCGCCGCCGGGCGAAGTCATTTCCGGCCGGTCGCCGCCCCTGTCACCCGGGGGATCCCACGGCGACCTCCACTCCGGCCGGGCGAGCCGGCCGCTGCCGTGCCGGATCCAGGGCGAGCATGTTCGTCTCGTCCGGCGTCCCGGGAGCGGCCTGGTAGACCACCATCCGCTGGCCGCCCGTCCGGGCCAGCTGCATCACCTCGTAGGTCAGGGTCATCGCTCCTGCCTTCGGATGCCGGAAGGTCTTCTGCCCGCCGCCCCGTTCGCAGACGTCGTACCGCTCCCAGAGCGTCGCGAACTCGGGTGACTTCAGCACCAGTTCGCCGACCAGCGTGGTGAGTTCGGGATCGTCCGGGGCGGCTCCGGCCACGGCCCGCAGATGGGCGACCGAGCGGGCGACGGTCTCCTCCCAGGGGTCGTAGAGGGTCCGGCCGACCGGGTGGAGGAAGAGATACCGCGTCAGATTGCGCTGGTCCTCCGGCCAGTCCCAGAGCCCCGGCAGCAGTCGCCGCCCGGGCGGGTTCGCCGCGAGCACACGGTTGTAGCGGCTCACCACATAGGCGGGCAGCGGACGCACCGACTCCAGCATGCGCAGGACAGAGTCACGGACGACGTGGTCGGAGGACGCGGGCAGTTCGGAGGGCCGGCCGGAGGCCAGCTCCGCCAGCTCGTGCAGACGCTCGTAGCCGTCACCGCGCAGCCTCAGCGCCCGGCCGAGGGCGTCCACGACCGCGGGGGAGGGGTTGGTCTCCCGGCCGCGCTCCAGACGGATGTAGTAGTCGACGCTCACCCCCGCGAGCGCGGCGAGTTCCTCGCGGCGCAGCCCGGGCGTACGGCGAAGTCCCGCGCCCGCCGGCAGCCCGACGTCCTGCGGACGTACCTGCGCCCTGCGCGCCTTCAGGTACCGGCCGAGTTCGGTGCCGCGCGCATCCCCTGTTGCAGCCATCCGGTCATTGTGGCAGGTGGGCGGGGCGCGTGAGGGGCCGTGTCAGGACCTGGAACGCGGCACCCCGGGTACGGCGCGGTCTGCCGCACCGGACCGTCGCCGGGCAGAGTCGGTACCGGAGCGGGCGGCCCGGCCGCCGGGGCCCAGGGGGTGCGTGACACCGGTCCGCGGCCCGGCGCCCCAAGGCCGCCCGCCCACCCGCTCCCCGTTCCCGGGGAGCTGATCCGTCGCCAGCCACAGGAGTCCGCCGTGCCCACCACCTCGTCGCCGTCCGCCGCCTCCGCCGCCTCCGCCGTCTCCGCCGTCTCCGCCGCGGACACCGCACCCGGCGCCGCTCGCCGGCCCCCGCTGAGCGCACTCCGGAGACGGCGACAAGGCAGGAGCGGGCCGGCCCAGGCGCCCGTGGACGACGCCGTCGCGCCGAGGCGGAACCCGACGGCGCTCGTCGCGGGGCTGCTCGGCTTCACGGTGATCACCGTCGACGTCTCGGCCGTCAACATCGCGCTGCCCGCGATCCAGCACTCCCTCAGCGGAGGAATGGCCGGACTCCAGTGGGTGGTCGACGCCTACACCCTGATGTTCGCGGCCCTGATGCTCTCCGCCGGTGCCTTCGCCGACCGGGTCGGCGCCCGCCGCGCCTATGGCTGGGGCGTCGCCCTCTTCACCCTCGCCTCCCTCGGCTGCGCCCTCGCGCCCGGCATCGGGGTGCTGATCGGCGCCCGCGTGCTCCAGGGCATCGCGGCCGCGGTGGTGATGCCGGCCTCGCTCGCGCTGATCCGCCACGCCTACGAGGACGCCCGGGCGCGGGCCCGCGCCATCGCGCTGTGGACGGTCGGCGGGTCGGTGGCGATGGCCGCGGGCCCGGTGCTGGGCGGGCTGCTCACCGACGGCGCCGGCTGGCGGTCGGTGTTCCTGCTCAACCTGCCGGTCGGTGCGGTCATCCTCGGCCTGCTGGTGCGGGTGGAGCGCTCCCCGCGGCGGCCCACCGCGCTGGACGGCGCCGGCCAGCTCACCGCCGTGGTGGCGCTGGCCGCCCTGGTCTTCGCCGCGATCGAGGGCGGCCACCTGGGCTGGACCAGCGGGCCGGTACTGGCCGCCGCCGGGCTCGCCGTCGTCTCCGCGTACGCCTTCTACCGGGTGGAGGCCCGGCACGACCGTCCCATGGTCCCGCTGAGCATGCTGCGCGACCGCCGGGTGGCGCCCGCCCTGGCGGTCGGCTTCGCCCTCAACGCCGCCTTCTACGGCGGCATCTTCGTCCTGGGGCTGTACTACCAGCAGCTGCGCGGCATGTCGGGGATCGCGGCCGGGCTGATGTTCGTCCCGATGTCGGCGCTGGTGACGGCCACCAACCTGGTGTCACCGCGGCTGGCGGAGCGGATCGGCCGGCGCGCGGTCATCGTCACGGGTCAGGTGGTGTTCGGCGCCGCCATGGTCACCATGCTGCCGCTGGCCGCGCACACCCCGCTGTGGCTGGTGGTGATCCTGCTGGTGCCGCTGAGCGTGGGCGGGGCCCTCGCGGTGCCGGCGCTGACCGCGCTGCTGATGGAGGCCGTGCCGGCCCGGCGCGCGGGGATCGCGTCGGGGCTGCTCAACGCCTCCCGCCAGGCCGGCGGCGCGCTCGCCGTCGCCCTGTTCGGCAGCCTGCTCGCCGATGCCCACGGAGGTTTCTCCCTGCCGGGCATGCGTCTGGGCCTCCTGGCCGTCGCCGCTGCCCTCCTGGCCACCGCCGGTCTCGCCCGGTTCCTGCTCCCGCGCGGCTGACGGCCCCGGGCGTGCGTGTCCCGGCCCCTGCTTCGGGGGCCGGGATCAGTCCGCGGCGCGTCGACGCGCGAGGTGCACGGTGAGGTCGGCGGTCATGTCGACCCGGTCCGGCAGCACCCGCAGGATCCGGTGGAAGACCTGCTCCCGCTCCGGCGCCGGCAGGACGAGGTAGGCCGAGACGGTCGAGAGATGGCTGACGTAGTCGGCGGCGCTCATCGTCGAGCGCCGCGCGAGCACCGACTGGCGGACGTCGGTGAACCACTCCGACCGCTGGAGCTCCGTGCCCGGCCACTGCATGTCGTGCTCGGGCGGTGTGCCGTCCGGTGAGGGGATCTCGTCGCTCCCCAGGAACGGCGCCCGCGCCGCGCGGACCGCCTGCGCCACGGCCGGGTCGGCCAGGCGGAACGGCCCGCCGAACGAGGCGAAGACCCCGCCCGCCTCTAGCAGCGCGGCCACCCGCGGCCACCGGCCCTCAGGTTCGGTCCAGTGCAGCGCCGCCGCCGCGTAGACCAGCCCGTACCGCACGGCCGGCCGCAGCTCCTCGAACGCGGCCCGCACCGTCCTGACGCTCGCCGGTACGTGTCTGCGCAGCTCGGCGAGCATCGCCTCGTCCGGCTCGGTCGCGGTGACGGCGACTCCCCGCCGGGCGAACAGGCGGGTCGCCTTGCCGGTCCCCGCACCTATCTCCAGGGCGGTCCGCACCGGACGGCCCGCGTACGCGGTCACGGTGTCGAACAGCTCCGCGGGATACCCCGGCCGGAACCGTTCGTACACTTCCGCGACCGCTCCGAAGCTCAGCGCGCGACCAGCCATGCCGGGCATCGTAATCGCCGTACGGACGAGGCCGGGTGTCAGCCGGCTGCCGGGCCGGCGGTGAAGAACTCGGCCATCCGTTCCAGACCGTGCTCGCCGAACATGGTCCGCAGGCTGGTGGCGGACTCCTCGGCGGAGGCCTCGCTGCGCGGGAAGAGCGCGGTCTCGTACGCGGTCAGGGCGGCCTCGGTGTCGTCGGGATGGGCGGCGATCGCCAGGGCGAGTTCGGCGCCGTCGAGCATGGCCAGGTTGGCGCCTTCCCCGGCGAACGGGGACATCAGGTGGGCGGCGTCACCGAGCAGCGTCACACCCGGGGTCCGCTCCCACCGGTGCCCGACGGGCAGGGCGTGGATGCGGCGCCCGACGAGCGTGTCCGCGTCGGCGACCAGGGCCCGCAGGTCCTCGTGCCAGCCCTCGAAGTGGGCGAGGACCGCGGCCTTGGCGGCAGGGGTGTCCGTGAAGTCGACGGTGTCGAGCCAGCCTTCGCCGGTCTCCAGCGCGGTGTAGACGTGGAGGCTTCCGTCGGTCTCCCGGTGGGCGAGGAAGCCGCGCCCGGTGCCGAGGGACAGGAAGAATCCGCCGCCGACGAGGGCCGCGCCGCGCGGGTGGCGTGCGTCGGCGTCGTGCAGATCGGTCTCCACGAAGGAGATGCCGGTGTAGGCGGGCCTGGCGTCCGAGACCAGCGTCCGGACCCGGGACCAGGCCCCGTCGGCGCCGATCAGGAGGCCGGTGGTGACGGCCGAGCCGTCGGCGAAGGTCACCTCGTGGCTTCA
>NZ_WWHX01000846.1 GCF_009862125.1 Streptomyces sp. SID5910 | reverse complement strand
CGTGTGCAGCGTGATGGGGACGGACGAGTATCCGGGCCTGGCGGAGCGGTTCGGGGTGCCCATCGTGGTGACCGGGTTCGAGCCGCTGGACATCCTGGAGGGCGTACGGCGCACCGTGCGGCAGCTGGAACGCGGCGAGCACACCGTCGACAACGCGTATCCGCGGGCGGTGCGCGCGGAGGGCAACCCAGCCGCGCGGGCGATGCTGGACGACGTCTTCGAGGTCACCGACCGGTCGTGGCGCGGCATCGGCGTCATCCCGGCGAGCGGCTGGCGGCTGTCCTCCCGCTACCGGGACCACGACGCCGAACACCGCTTCCAGGTCGGGGACATCACCACCCGCGAGCCGGCCGAGTGCCGCAGCGGTGAGGTGCTGCAAGGGCTGCTCAAGCCCCACGAGTGCGAGGCCTTCGGCACGACCTGCACGCCGCGCACCCCGCTCGGCGCCACCATGGTCTCCAGCGAGGGCGCGTGCGCCGCGTACTACCTGTACCGGCGCCTCGACCTGCCGGCCCGCACGGCACCGTCCGCCCCGATCCTGGAGGACAGCAGCGTTGTCTGACACCACCGCGGCACCGGACATGTTCGCCCTGACCTGCCCCGCGCCGCTGCGCGAGCGGGCGCGGGTGGTGATGGGCCACGGCGGGGGCGGCGCGATGTCCGCCGAGCTGGTCGAGCAGGTCGTCCTGCCGGGACTCGGTTCGGCGGTGCCCGCCGCGCTGACCGACTCCGCCGTGCTGGAGCTCGGGGGCGCCCGACTGGCCTTCTCCACCGACTCGTTCGTGGTGCGGCCGCTGTTCTTCCCCGGCGGCAGCATCGGCGACCTGGCCGTCAACGGCACGGTCAACGACCTCGCGATGAGCGGTGCGCGCCCGGCGTTCCTCTCGTGCGGGCTCATCCTGGAGGAGGGCGTCGAGATCGACACCGTGTCCCGGGTGGCCGAGGCGCTCGGGGCCGCCGCCCGCGCGGCCGGGGTGCGGGTGGTGACCGGGGACACCAAGGTCGTGGAGGCTGGGCACGGCGACGGCGTCTACATCAACACCTCCGGGATCGGGCTGGTCCCCGCCGGGGTCGAGCTGGACCCGCGGCGCGTGGTGCCCGGCGACGTCGTGCTGGTCAGCGGCGCCATCGGCGCCCACGGCATGGCCATCATGAGCGAGCGGGAGAACCTGGGCTTCGAGGCGGACGTCGTCAGCGACTGCGCGCCGCTCGGCGGGCTCGTCGAGGCGATGCTGAACGTCACCCCGGACCTGCACGTCCTGCGGGACCCGACGCGCGGGGGCCTGGCCGCGTCCCTGAACGAGATCGCGGCGGCCTCGGGCTGCGGGGTCGTCGTCCAGGAGCGGGCCGTGCCGGTGCCGCCGGCCGTGGCGGGGGCCTGCGCCATGCTGGGCCTGGACCCGATGTACGTCGCCAACGAGGGCAAGCTCGTCGCCTTCGTGCCCCGGGAGCACGCCGACGCCGTCCTCGCGGCGATGCGGGCGCACCCGCTCGGCGCCGAGGCCGTGGTCATCGGCGAGACGGTCGCGGAGCATCCCGGCATGGTCGTCGCACGGACGGGGCTCGGCGGGACGCGGGTGGTCGACATGCCGCTGGGTGAGCAGCTTCCGCGCATCTGCTGACCGGCGTCCCCTCGCGTGTGCGGCGCGGCGGGTGTCCCGGATCACCGGCCGGATGCCGGACACCCGTCACGCCTGCTCGTCCCACCGACTAGGGTGGCGGGCGCAGCTGGTTCGCACCCGTCCGCCAGGCGGGGCGCGTCGCAAGAGGGAACCCGGTGGGAATCCGGGACTGCCCCGCAGCGGTGAGCGGGAACGACCGCCGTCATACGCACTGGGTCCGTGCAAGGGCCTGGGAAGCGACGGCCAGTAGGTGTCCTCCTCGGTGACCGAGGTGAACGACGAGGACCTGCCCGCGAGTCCGAAGACCTGCCAGTCGCCCGCGTACGACGACTCGTGCGCGGACATCCCGGTGACCTCGAGGGCGGGTCTGCGTACATACCAGGCGGACGACCGCGCCTCGCCGCGCGAGGCCGTGCCCGCCCGGTCCGTCACCCCTTCGCGCTTCTCGTCCCGTCGCCGGGATCTCAGGGATTCATCTCGCGAAGGAGATCTCCGTGACACCGAAGACCGCGGCCGCGGCAGCACGGGCCACCGTGTACGGCTACCCCCGCCAGGGCCGGAACCGGGAGCTGAAGA
>NZ_WWHX01000845.1 GCF_009862125.1 Streptomyces sp. SID5910 | reverse complement strand
GGGCGGGGAGGCCGTGGCGGGTGGGGGTGGCGGATCCGCTGCGGCCGGGCGGGCTCGCGGCGGTGGTCTCCGCGGCCGGGGCGGGGGAGCTGGCGGTCGCGACGTCCGGTACGGCGGAGCGGGGGGCGCACATCGTCGATCCGCGCACGGGGAGGCCGGCGGTGACGGACCTGGTGGCGGTGACGGTGGTGGGGCCGCGGCTGACGTGGGCGGACTGCTGGGCGACGGCGGCCTTCGCGATGGGCTCGCGGGAGGGGCTGCGGTGGCTGGAGTCGCTGGAGGGGGTGGAGGGTCTGCTGATGACAGCGGGCGACGAGGTGCGGTGCACCGGGGGGTTGGCGGGGTGGCTGGGGTGACGCCCTCAGAGACGTGACGGCAACGCCGCCAGGGGCGCGGGGAACTGCGCGAC
>NZ_WWHX01000844.1 GCF_009862125.1 Streptomyces sp. SID5910 | reverse complement strand
GCCCACTGCGACCCCTGCCCCGGGAACACGAACGCTGCCTGCGAACGAGAGCCCGCGACACCGCCCACCACGCCGGGCAGCATGCGTCCGTCCGTCAACGCGTCGAGCCCGTCGAGGAGTTCGTTCCGGTCGCCAGCCAGGACCACGGCGCGGTGCTCGAACACCGACCGTGTCGTCGCCAACGACAGCCCGACATCCACCGGAGACAGGTCCACCCGGTCGCGTACATACGCGGCGAGTCGTTCCGCCTGCGAATGAAGCGCGCTCTCCGAACGGCCGGACACCACCCACGGCACCACCGCGGGAGGCTCTGCGCCGACAGCCGGTTCCGCCGTCGCGGGCGATGCCGTCGGCGCCTGTTCCAGCACGGTGTGGGCGTTCGTTCCGCTCATGCCGAAGGAGGAGACACCGGCGCGGCGCGGACGGCCCGTCTCCGGCCACGGCTCGTCCTGGGCAAGCAGCCGTACGGCCCCGGAGGACCAGTCGACGTGCGGGGTGGGCTCGTCCAGGTGGAGCGTGCGCGGCAGTACCCCGTGCTGCATGGCGAGGACCATCTTGATCACACCGGCGACACCGGCCGCGGCCTGGGTGTGTCCGATGTTCGACTTGAT
>NZ_WWHX01000843.1 GCF_009862125.1 Streptomyces sp. SID5910 | reverse complement strand
ATCCTGTTCGTGGCCGGCTGGCTGATCTGGGAGCTGAGCCCGCTCCAGGACTGGATCGGCACCGGCAAGGGCTACTGGGACCAGCTGAGCGACTGGTTCAGCACCGTGACCGGCTGGATCGGGGACCTCGGCGGCTCGGGCGGCAACTGACGTTCCGCCGGGCCCCGCGACCCCGGCTCCGACCCCGACTCTGGGGATTTGTCGACAACGGATGGGTGATTTCCGCCTCCGCCGTGAAGGCCGGCTCTCCGGACGCGTAGTTTTAGCGCAACACGCGTCGGTAGGAGCAGTCTTGGCACGGAAGATCGGCAGCCGGTACACCGCCCATCAGATCCTCGGGCGGGGCAGCGCCGGCACGGTGTGGCTGGGCGAGGGGCCCGAGGGCCCCGTCGCGATCAAGCTGCTGCGCGAGGACCTGGCGTCCGACCAGGAACTCGTCTCGCGCTTCGTCCAGGAGCGCACCGCCCTGCTCGGCCTGGAGCACCCGAACGTCGTCTCCGTGCGCGACCTGGTCGTCGACGGCAACGACCTCGCGCTGGTCATGGACCTGGTCCGCGGCACGGATCTGCGCACCCGCCTCGACCGGGAGCGGCGCCTGGCGCCCGAGGCCGCCGTGGCTATCGTCGCCGACGTCGCCGACGGCCTGGCCGCCGCGCACGCCGCCGGGGTCGTGCACCGCGACGTCAAGCCCGAGAACGTGCTGCTGGACATGCAGGGCCCGCTCGGCCCCGGCGGCGCCCACCCCGCGCTGCTGACCGACTTCGGTGTGGCCAAGCTCATCGACACCCCGCGCCGCACCCGCGCCACGAAGATCATCGGCACCCCGGACTACCTGGCCCCGGAGATCGTCGAGGGCCTGCCGCCGCGGGCCTCCGTCGACATCTACGCCCTGGCCACGGTCCTGTACGAGCTGCTCGCCGGCTTCACGCCCTTCGGCGGCGGCCATCCCGGAGCGGTCCTGCGCCGCCACGTCACCGAGACCGTCGTCCCCCTCCCCGGCATCCCGGACGAGCTGTGGCAGCTGCTCGTGCAGTGCCTGGCCAAGGCGCCGGCCTCCCGGCTGCGCGCCTCCGAGCTGGGCGCCCGGCTGCGCGAGCTGCTGCCGATGCTGACCGGGATGGCGCCGCTGGACGTGGACGAGCCCGACGCGGACCAGGACGAGGACGAGCCCGAGGAGTCCGCCGCGTCGCCCGCGCCCGACGGCCGGACGGTCCGGCGCCGGGGAGCGGTGCCGCTGGTGATGGGCCCGAAGCCGGCCGACTCCAACCGCGACACGCACACCTCCATGCGCGTACCGGCCCCCGACGAGCTGGCCGGCGGCGCCCGCGGCACCGCCCGGGCCCCGCGCGCGTCCGGCGCGCCACGCCCCGGCTCGGCC
>NZ_WWHX01000842.1 GCF_009862125.1 Streptomyces sp. SID5910 | reverse complement strand
CGGCGGCGCAGGTCGCGGCGGCCCCCGCGGCGGCACGCAGCAGGCGGCGCCGGGACGCCGACCGGCGGATCGCCTCGTAGCGGCCCGGCGGCGGGCCCAGGTAGTCCGGCCCCGGACGCAGGACGACCAGCAGCGGGTCGTGCGGATCGTCGTGCGCGGACTCCGGGCCGTCCGGATCGCCCTCAAAGCGTGTGGTCAAGGCTTCTCCTCAGATGGACGCGGAGCAGTTCGCGGGCCGCGTGGAGGTCGGCCTTGACGGTTCCTTCCTTGCGCCCGGTCAGCACGGACACCTCCCGGATCGGCATGTCAGCGTAGTAGTGGAGGAGGATCGGGACGCGCAGTCGCTCCGGCAGGGACTGCACGAGCAGGCGTACCGAGGGGTCGGCCTGCTCGGGATGCGGGCGGACCGCGACCTCCGCGGTGACCCGGCGCACGGCCCGGCGCTCGCGCTCCAGCTTGCGCCAGTGGTCCCGGACGAGGTTGGCGGCGGTGACGTAGAGGAAGCCGCGGGGCTCGTCGACGGACGTCCAGCGGGCCCAGAGGCGGGTGAACGCCTCCGAGGCGATCTCGTGGGCGGTCTCGTCGTCGTCGACGAGCCGGCGGCACCAGCCGGCCAGGCGGGGGTAGAGGGCGGCGAACAGCTCGGACGCCGCCCTGTCACGGGACCGTTTCAACGCTCTCCATCGTCGGGTGGGGGGCAGAGGGAAGACGCCGGTGCGGGGGCCGGCGTTCCCGTGGTCACGACGGTCCGGAGGCCGTGGGCGCGCCGCTCGTGGTGTTCGTGGCGGTCAGCTCGGCGAAGACGATGACGTTGTCCCGGTAGCCGTCGCCGTCGTGGGGGCCGCCGCACGTGATGAGCCGCAGCTCCGGGCGGTCCACGTCTCCGTAGACGTCCCGCGTCGGGAACTCGGCCTTCGCCACCGTGCGTACGGACGTGGCGGTGAACACCGCGACCGTGCCGTTCTCCAGGCGCGCCTCGATCCGGTCGCCGCGGTGCAGCCGCGCGAGCCGGCGGAAGACGCCGTCCCCGTGGCTGCCGACCGTGACATGGCCGAGGACGACCGACGGCCCCACCTGGCCCGGCGTGGGCGAATGCCGGTACCAGCCCGCACGGTCGTGGTCCGTGACGGGCGGCACCTGCACCGTGCCGTCCGGTTGCAGCCCGAGCCGCATCACCGGGGTGTCGACCCCGATGGCCGGGATGCGCAGGCCGACCGGGACCGAGCGGCCGAGGGGCCGCGCCGGTCCGTCGGAGGGCTGCGCGGACGGTGCCGTGCGGGCGGGCGGCGCGCTCGCGGCCTCCTCGGACCCGTGCCCGCCGCCGCAGCCCACCAGCAGCGCGGCCAGGGCGAGGGCGGCCGGGGCGCGCCC
>NZ_WWHX01000841.1 GCF_009862125.1 Streptomyces sp. SID5910 | reverse complement strand
CCCCGGCGCCGCCAGCGCACCGCGCCCGGTGACACCCAGCAGCTCCGCCTCGGACAGCGTCCAGCGGGCGAGCCGGGTGCGCAGGTCGTCCTCCTGGCCGTCCCGCCCGTCGCGCCGTGGCCCGCGCAGCGGACGCTCCCAGCGGAGCCTGGCCAGCACCGACTCCTCGGCCGGCGCGGACCCCTCCGGCAGCCCGGCCAGCAGGGCCAGCACCCGGTGCCGCACCTCGGGCGCCGCCGACCGGTCCAGGTTCGGGCCGAGCGCGGACAGCGTGCGGTCCTTGGCGTCCCGCCCGCCGACCAGCCCCGGCGTCCGGGTGGCCGTCAGCCACGCCTCGGCGAGCCGCGCCCAGCGCTCGGCGGGGGGCAGCTCCCGCCACTCGTCGTACGCCGGGGTCGCCGCGTACCGCTCGTCGGCCTCGCCGTCGGACGCCAGCAGCCCGGCCGCGTAGGCCAGCTCGGCCCAGAACGCGGCGACCGGTTCGGGCACGTCCAGGGCGACCGCCGTCCGCTTCAGGTCGCGCACGCTCAGCCCGCCGGCCCGCAGCACCGCCGGGCCGCCCTCGTGCCAGTCCTTCAGCAGCTCCTCGACGGTCGCCAGCGCCGCGAGGGCCTGGCCGGCCGCGGTGGCGTCCACCACCTGTGGACGGTGTACGGCGGTGGCCTCCACCGGCGGCGGCACCGGCTCGGTCGCCCGGTGCGCCCGGCCGGCGCGCAGATGCAGGGCGACCTCGCGGGGCAGCACGACCGTGCCGGGCGCGGTCGGCAGGAGCAGGCCGCGGTCCAGCAGTTGGCGCAGGTGGGGCGCCGGGTCGTGGGTGACCTGGCCGTAGGGCGGGCCCCAGACCAGCCGGTCCAGCACCTCGACGGAGCCCGCCGGCAGCTCGGCCAGCAGGGCCGCCATCCGCTCCCGGTCGCTGAACAGGGCGCCGAGCCCGGCCAGGGCGGTGACCGAGTCGTGCGTCGAGGGCAGGCCGAGGGTGGTCAGGATGTCCTGGACCCGGCCGGGCGACATCCCCGCGGCGGCCTCCCGCACGGTGGGCCCCAGACCGGTCGGGGACGGGTGCTGCGGGGACGGCGCGAGCAGCTCGCGGGCCGTGCGCACCAGCCGCAGCCGGTCGTCGCCGCCCCACACCAGGGCCTGTTCGCGCAGCAGGGCGAGTGCCCGGGGGAGGACACCCGCGACGGCCGGGTCGCCGTCGTCACCGGCCATCAGACCGAGCAGTTCGCCGTACGTCGCCGGGTCCGCCGCCACGGCCAGCGCCTCCGCGGTCTGGAGCGTGAACCGGTCCAGCCGCTCCAGCGCCCGCACCACCGAGGCACGGGTGCCGGCCCGGGTGGCGAGCTGGGTGAGGTCCGTGGGGACGGGAGTGATGAGGTCGGGGCGGCTGCGCAGGAGGGCGGCCAGGGAGACGTCGTCCCTCGCGCGGAGCGCTTCCGCGAGGGACCGGGGGGCCGCGGACTTCTCCTCGGTGCTCATCCGGCCAACGTTAGCGGGTGGGTACGGCGGTGGAGCGGCGCGTGCGCGGTGCGGTTCCCTCCGCGGGGGCGTCCGCCTCACCCGGGAACATTCGGTACCTTCGTCCGACGGGGTATCACAACTCACCCGCCCCGGAGGGGTTCGTGGGGATCGAGAGCGACCAGGTCGTCTACGAGTATCTGAGCCGCGTCGGCGACGTGGCCCAGCAACGGCAGCTGCCGTCGGCCACCCGCATGCGGCTGGTGTCCGAGCTGCGCAACGAGATCGACCGGCGGCGGGCTAGGACGACGGTCGACAGTCCGGCCGCCGTGCGGCGCATCCTGGACCGGCTCGGCAGCCCTGACGACGTCGTCGACGCGGCGGGCGGGTCCGGGGGGTCCGGGGAAGGCGACGGGGCGTCCCGGGCGTCGGCCGCCGCCGTGCCCGTGCAGCGGGACGGTGAGCCGGAGGGGCGGGAGAAGCGCAAGGGCCTGCGGCGTGCGGTGCCGCGTCCCCGCACCGCCGCGCCCGCGCCGGCGGCCGAGCCCGCCGCGTCTCCGCCGCATCTGGCGAGCGCGCAGGAGCTGGGGGACAGCGCCGTGCAGCCGGACTGGTGGCGGGTGGACGACGGGCCGTTCGGGGGCGCGGGCGACAGTGTGCCGGGGTTCGTGGGTGGGGTTGAGATTCCGGACCTGCTCAGGCCTCCGGCGGGGGAGAAGGACGGTACGGGTGGGGTCGGTCGGACAGCGCCGGTGGAGGCGGAGCCGGAGGATGCGGGGGACCCGCCCGCCGGGAAGGCCGGGAAGTCGGGGAGGCCCGGCAAGGCGCGCGCTGTTCGCGCCGTTCGCGCCACGCGCCGGCGGCGGCTGTGGCCCGAGGGTGGCTGGAACAACCCGCTTCTGCTGATCGCTGCCGCCTTGCTGATCGCCGGTGCGGTGCTCGGCAGCCTTGTCCCGCTGGGGCTGGGGTGGCTGATCGCCTACCTCTCCCGCCGGCTGACGCCGGCACAGGCGAAGTGGGCGGTGCTGGGTCTGCCCGGCACGGTCCTGGCGGGTGGTGTCGTCTGGCTCTGGGGGCGTACGGAGGGGCGCTGGGGTGACCCGGTGGCCGAGGGGCACATGAACGACGCCGTGGCCGAGACGTGGCCGTGGGTGCTGCGGGCGGCGGCGGTCGCCACGGCGCTGTACCTCCTCTGGCGCTCCCGCCGGGCGGGGGCCTGACGCCGCCCGGCGACGGGGTGAGCGTCGGGGTGGGTGTCGCGGCCCGGCGTTGCGGGGTGCCGCTGCGCCCACCCGTGCCGCCC
>NZ_WWHX01000840.1 GCF_009862125.1 Streptomyces sp. SID5910 | reverse complement strand
GTGGCCGGCCGCGGGGTGCGGGGCGTGGCCGAGGAACTGCGTGGCGTCGGAGGGCGGGCCGGCGGGGGGTCTCTCGGGCGGCAGCGCCCCCGGAGAGACGGGGGGTATGTACTGCGTCGCCCCCTCGTCGGCGGGCATGCCGACGGGCGGCAGGTACTGGGTGGCGCCCTCGTCGGCAGGCGGAAGCGGCACGGAGGGCGGCTGCGCGTGCGGCGGCTGCGCGTGCTGACCGTGCGGCGACTGCGCGTGCTGGCCGTGAGCCTGCTGGCCGTGCTGCCCCGGAGCCTGCGGCCCGTGCGGCTGCTGGCCGTGCTGGCCGTGCTGCGGCTGGCCCTGCTGTCCGTGGGTCTGCTGACTGTGCGCCTGCTGGTCGTGCTGCGGCTGCTGGCCGTGCTGACCCGGAGCCTGCTGCCCGTGCTGTCCGTGCAGCTGCTGCCCATGCTGGCCGTGGGCCTGCTGGCCGTACTGCTGCGGCTGCTGCTGCTGGCCGTAGGCGTTCTGTCCGTACTCCGGTTGTCCGTACGGCTGCTGCGCGCCCTGTGGGTGGCCGGTCGGGGCCGGGGCGCCGTACGCCGGGGGCTGCGCGTTCTCCGGGGGCAGTGGGCCGGGGCCCGCCTCGGGCGGCAGGCCGCCGGGGCCGCCCTGCGCGGGCCATCCCTGCGGGTCGGTGGGGTGGCCGCCGGTCTCCGGGGAGCCCCAGGGCTGGGCGCCGGGCGGGGTCGGCCAGCTCTCGCCCTGCGGCCGGCCGTACTGCTGTCCGGGCCCCCACGGCTGGTCCCAGGCCTCGGCGCCGGCCGGCGCCGAGGCGGGCGCGGACCCTGCGGCCTGCGGCCCGGCGGGTCCGCCCGCCGGGCCCGGCAGCAAGGGCGCACCGCCGTCCGAGGGCAGCACGATGCCTTCGCGCGCTTGCCGCGGCGAGGGCTCCTCGCCCTGTCCACTCTGCGTCACCGGGACTCCTACGAATGGGGGACCTTCGGAATCGTCGGCTCACGCTACCGGGTTCCCCGAGCCCCCTGCCACGCCGCCCAGGGCGTGACCTCCTTCCCTGTGACCGCAGTAACAAAACCGGGCCCCTGCACGCTGTTTACGTTCCTTTCCGCTCTCCGCACAGCCTTTCACCGCATGTTCACGCGGCGGCGGGCAGATCGAGCCGCGCCCCGAACTCCCTTACCACCGCCTCCTCCCGGTAGGGCTCCAGGCGCTGCTGGAAGTCCTCCAGGTACTCGGCGCCCCGGTTGGAGCGCAGCGTCTCCAGCAGGTCGACGGCCTTCAGCGCCGTGTGGCAGGCCTGTTCGATCTCCCGTTTCTGCACCTGCGCGGTGGCGAGCAGCACATGGCCGATGGCCCGCCTGCGGGCCCGCGACTCGGGATGCCCGGCCAGGGACTCCTCGGCGCACCGCGCCGCCGCGTCGGCCTGCCCGAGGTCCCGGTGGCAGTGCGCCAACTCGTCGGCCAGGTAGGCCTGGTCGAAGTGCGCGATCCACACCGGGTCGTCGCCGGAGGCCGGGTCGGCCGCCTCCATCGCCTCGACCGCGCGCCCGGCGGCGGCCTGGGTCGACCGCGCGTCGCCGAGCAGGGCATGCCCGCGTGCCTCGGCCGCGTGGAACATCGACTCCGCCCGCGGTGTGACGCGCCCGCGCGCGCCCTCCTGGGCCGCGCGCGCCAACTGCGCGATCTCCCGCGGGTTTCCGAGCTGCGCGGCGAGGTGGCTCATGGACGCGGCGAGGACGTAGCCGCCGTATCCGCGGTCGCCGGCCGCCTGCGCGAGCCGCAGCGACTGGATGTAGTACCGCTGGGCCAGGCCCGGTTGCCCAGTGTCGACGGCCATGTACCCGGCGAGCTCGGTCAGCCGGGCGACCGTGGCGAACAACTCCCGTCCGACCGCCTCCCGGTAGGAGCCCGCGAGCAGCCCGGAGACGACGCTGTTCAGATAGTGCACGACGACCGGGCGCACGTGCCCGCTGCCGTACTGGTGGTCCAGGTCCACCAGGGCCTGCGTCATCGCCCGCACCGCCGCCACGTCGGACTGGCCCACGCGCGGCCCGGCCGAGCGCGACACCTGCGGGTCGGGCGCGGAGATCAGCCAGTCCCGGCTCGGCTCGACCAGGGCGGACGCGGCGACGGAGGAACCGGACAGGAAGTCCCGCCGCCCCACGTCGCTGCGCCACAGCTCGCAGACCTGCTCGATGGCCCCCAGTACCGTCGGCGAGAACTGGAGGCCGACGCCCGACGCGAGGTTCTTGCCGTTGGCCATGCCGATCTCGTCGATCGTGACCGTACGGCCGAGCTTGCGTCCCAGCGCCTCCGCGATGATCGCCGGCGCCCGGCCGCGCGGCTGCTGTCCGCGCAGCCAGCGGGCCACCGACGTCTTGTCGTACCTCAGGTCGAGACCGTGCTCGACGCCGCACATGTTCACCCGGCGGGCGAGGCCCGCGTTCGAGCAGCCCGCTTCCTGAATGAGCGCTTGCAGCCGTTCGTTCGGCTGCCGCGCGACGAGAGGCCTTGCGGCCATGGCGTACCCCCATGCGGTCTCGATGCTGTCTCGGCGGAACGCGAGATGTCCGGCCGTGGAGATCAATGCCCCGCCGAAGTACCGACAATGCGAGGCTTGTCAGGTTTGCCGGGGTTACGGCCGGTGCCGGCCCCAGACGTGGCTACCCAGCTCCGGCCACGGATCCTCCCGCGCGCCCCCGCACGTGCACCCATGCGCCCCGGGTGCGGGATCGATGCTCCTCCCCCGCGCGCGGGCGGGCCGTAACCCGTGGTGGGTGCGGGAGTTGAGTTCCACGTGGAAGAGACCATCCCGGGCACCGAAACCGCTCAGATCCCGCAGCAGCGCGGAACGTCGCTGCTGGAGACCGCCGTCCGCTATGCCGAGGAGCGCCACTGGGACGTGGTCCCCGGGGCCTGGCTGGAAGCCGCCGACGGGGTGCAGCGCTGCTCCTGCGGGGAGCCGGCGTGCGCCGCCCCGGGGGCGCACCCGGCGCACCAGGACTGGGCGGCGCGGGCGACGGGCAGCGCGACCGTCGTCCGCCGGCTGTGGCAGCAGCAGCCGACGGCGTCGGTGCTGCTGCCGACGGGGCGGACGTTCGACGCGATCGAGGTGCCCGAGACCGCGGGGTTCCTCGCGCTCGCCCGGATGGAGCGGATGGAGCTGACGCTCGGACCGGTGACGCTGGCGCCGGACCGGCGGATGCGGTTCTTCGTCCTGCCGGGGGCCGCGGGGAAGGTGCCCGGGCTGGTGCGGGGGCTGGGGTGGTCGCCCCGGTCGCTCGATCTGGCCGTGCTCGGCGAGGGCGGGTATGTGGCGGCTCCGCCGACGCGGGTGGGGACGCGGGGGGCTGTGCAGTGGGTGTGCCGGCCCACGGTGGCGAATCGGTGGTTGCCGGATGTGGAGGAGTTGGTCTCGCCGCTGGCGTATGCGTGCGGTAGGGACCGGTAGGCGCGCCTCTTCGTCTGCCGGGTTTCTGTGATTCGGCGGCTGCGGGTCTGTTCTTGGTTGATCGCGCCCACGCGGCGGAGCCGCA
>NZ_WWHX01000839.1 GCF_009862125.1 Streptomyces sp. SID5910 | reverse complement strand
GACAGCCGGCCGGCCGAGGTGGCGCCGATCACCGCGCCGATGAGCAGCACGCTGACCACGCTGCCCTGCTCGAAGGAGTTCAGGTCGAAGTCCTGCTTGATGTAGAGCAGGGCTCCCGACACGACCCCCGTGTCGAAGCCGAACAGGAAGCCGCCCAGAGCGATGGCGGCCGCCCAGCGGGTGATCTTCCGCTGCCCCTGCGGGGAGACCTCGGTGAGTGGTCCGTGGGTGCCCGGTTCCTTGGAAAAGCCCTGAACCATGTCGCATCCTCATGTCTCGCGCACGTCTCGACGAGTCCGTCCGGTCCACGTCATCACCGTCCGGGGCGGGACAACACAAGAGCGAGGCAATCGGGTGGTGCGGCGGGGCATGGGGAGGTGGGCGAACCGGGTGACGACGGCCGCGTCGCCGTCCGGGGTGGCCGGACGGCGACGCGACGGGGACGGAGACAGGGGCGGGTGCGGGGGCGGGCGCTACTCGCAGACGGCCGTGTCCACCAGATCGAAGACGTGCTGGTTCGCCGCCATCATCCCGGCGGGCTCCGCGGCCACCGCGCTCGGCAGGGCCGTGACCGCCACCGCGGCCGCGCGGCCGTCCTTCGTGGCGCCGCTGTAGGTGTTGTAGCCGTGGATGGAGCCGCCGTGGCCCCACAGCTCGACGCCGCAGGACAGGGTGTTGCGGAAGAGACCCAGGCCGTAGTCGCTGTCGGGCGTGGGGGCGCCCTCGGCCGGGACGGTCGTCGTCATCTCCGTCAGTTCGGCGGCGTCCAGCACCTCCCCGCCGAGCAGCGCGGAGAAGAAGCGGTCCAGGTCGCGCGGGGTGGTGACGAGCTGTCCCGCGGCCCAGGCCTGGGACGGGTCGAGGCGGGTGATGTCCTCCAGCGGACCGCCGGGGGCGGCGGAGGCGTAGCCCTTGGGGTGGGCGCCCCGGATGCCGCGCTCGCCGGCGCCCGGCCAGTAGGTGTCCTTCAGGCCGAGCGGCTGGATGATCCGGCGGGTGATCTCCTCGCCGAAGGGCCGCCCCGTGACCTTCTCCACGAGCAGGCCCGCCAGGACGTAGTTGGTGTTGCTGTACTGCCACTTCGCGCCGGGCGCGAACGCCGCCTTCTGGCTCAGGGCGAGGTCGAGCATGTCACGCGGGTTGTAGTACGTGTCGCGGATCGCGAACGGGTCCAGGCCGAGCGCCTGGACGTAGTCGGGCAGGCCGCTGGTGTGCTGGAGCAGGTTCCGTACGGTGATCCGGTGCCCGTCGATGCCGTCGCCGCGCACCAGGCCCGGCAGGTACGTCTCGATCGGTTCGTCCAGCTTCACCTTGCCCTCGCCGACCAGCTGGAGCACGACCGCCGCGGTGAAGGACTTGGTGTTGCTGCCGGCCCTAACCTGTCCGTTCACCGGCACGGCCGCGCCCGTCGCCAGGTCACCGGTGCCGGCGGTGTAGTCGCGGACCCGTCCGTCGCGGCCCTGGACGGCGGCCAGCGCGGCGGGGAAACCGTCCTCACTCACCAGCGTCCGCGCACCCTCGCCCACGGCGTCGCGGTCACCGGCATGACCGGCAGCGCCATGACCCGGAGCACCGTGACCCGGAGCACCGTGCCCCGGAGCACCATGACCCGGTGCACCATGAGCCAGAGGGCCGGCCACGGCCAGGCCACCGCCCAGAACCGCCAGCGCGGCGACCACCGACAGCACCTGACCGCGCTGCTTCCTGGGCTTGTCCTGGGCGGAGTTGTGAAGACGAACGGACACGGGGTTTCCTTCCAACAGGGCTGTTCTCGCGACCCCTTGAGCATGTCCCGACCAGGCCCGACGCCACGATGGCGCCAGCCCGTGGAAGTGGGGTGTATCCAACACCACCCCGGCGTCCGGTTGCGGAAGGGCCGGCCGGGTCAGCCGTCGGACCGTGGCGGGCCGGCGACGGTCGGTTCGGGCGCACGCGTTTCCTGCTGCGGCGGCGGCCCTTCGGCCCCCTGCTCCGGCCGTTCGCCGCGAGTGACGTCGAGAGAGGAACCGGCGGGGAGGCAGAGCACGATGATTCCGCCTGCCATGGCGAGGGCGAAGCTCCACAGGCCCATCATGCCCGCGATGGAGAGGTGGAAGAGCAGCCCGGCGGCCATGACGTACCGCCGTATGTGAAAGGGAATCAGCAGGCAGACAGCCATGGACAGCTCGATGACCAGCGGTACCCAGGTCATCAGCGCAACGCCCAGCGCTGTGGAGACCACGGGCGTCACCAGGGTGGCCAGCCATGGAGCGGGGCCGAAATCAGGGTTGGTTCCCCAGTACCACATGGCTGTGCCGTCGGCCCATTCCGAGTGGGGCAGTTTGGCGACGGCGGCCTGGAAGTACAGGACCGACATCTGCAGCCGCAGGACGACGAGGCTGGTGTGCCCCAACAGGAGGAAGGCCCGCTGGGGTGGGCTGGTGAGCGAGTGCGTGGGCGGCTGTTGCCAGTGCCAGCGACGAGGGTCGCCCAGCGCGGGGAGGACGAAGAGCACCGAGAGGACGAGCGCGATCTGGTCTCCTCCGTCGATGATGGCGATGCCCGAGAACACGCTGTAGTTGATGTAGGCGTGAGGCAGGGCCGTCAGGCGTGGGCGCCATCCGGACGCGACGACCAGGAGCAGGACGACACATGCCCATTTGATCCAGGTGAGACCGGTGTAGTCGTGCGGCGTGAGACAGAAGACGCTGCCTGCGGCGGCGGACTGGCATGACGGGTAGTCACCCAGTGTCGCCACCGGACGGAACAGGGTCTGCGCGCTGGATGCCGCGAGTGTGCCGGCCGTGCCGAGGGCGACGAGGGAGCGGGCCAGTCCGTAGACGTTGGTCCATGGCAGAGGGATGGAACGGTGCGTCATCGGCAGGTCACCTGCCAGCTCGCCACCCTGGTGGGGGCCGCGTGTTCCGGTGACAGATCACGCCATGCCCATGGCACGGGTGTCATCTCGACGACCGCGGCCCGGCCGCAGAGGGTGGGGGCGGGGGACGGGTTGGTCACGTGCGGTCGGCTCTCGGCGCGGACCAGGCACTGGCTGACGGTGTCGGCACTGTCGCAGGTGGTCCAGCGCGTCCCCGCCTGCCGCAGCATGAGGGCGGCTTCGATGCCTTGTGTGCGGGAGGCGCGGTCGAAACCGAAGAGGTTGGAGGGCCGTGAGTGCGGTGTCAGGGAGACGTTCTTCCAATGCCCGTCGACCATGCGATACGGGGCATAGCTGGGGTCCTTGGCCGATTTGGTGAAGAAGGCCCAGCCTTGCGGCGCCGTGACAGTGGCGAGTTTGCGTGCCGATTCCTGCGCGGGAAGCGACACGACATTGTGGGGGAGGAAACTCTGAGCCACGTAGAGAATGGCCACCGTCCATCCCGCGACGGCCGCTGTCACCCAGGAGCGCGGAATGTCGGCGGTGCCGGAGGCGTGTTGACGTCTGACGTCGAAATGGAATAAGCGCACGGTTCTCCCTGGTGCGATGTGCACGGGTTCTCGGGTGCTCCGGCCCTCGGGCGAGGGCGTCACGCGTTGCCGGCCAACGGCGGTGGGGCGCTCCCGGGTGCGCCCCACCGCCATGCCGGGACAGGTCCTGTCTCAGGCGGCCAGGATCTGGGTGAGCTTGGCGATGCGCTGCTCACTGGCGAGCGAGTTGTCCTCGCCCTTCGGCGCCACGGACGCGTTGGTGACGTACTTCCAGGCCTGGATGGCCACGGCCACGGACAGGTTCACCGCGGCACCGGCGTTGACGACGACCAGCACGTCGATGGCGAGGATCACACAGGTGCCGCTCGCCGTGCCGGGGTCGGGTGCGTCCGCGCTGTCCTTCGCCAGCGCCCGAAGGGCGGTGTTGCCGTCGGCGATGCCGCTCTGGACCTTGCGGGGATCACCGGAGCGGAGCTTCTCGGAGAAGGCCCGGAAGAAGTCCGGCTGCTTTTCCTCGATCGCGCTCATCACAGCGGCGGTGGCCTTGTGCTTCTCCGCCGTGCTGTTCTCCCGGCTCAGTTTCGTCACCTGCCGGAAGTCCGGCGACTTGCTCAGCTCCTCGGCTACGGAGCCCTGAGAGAAGTAGACACCGGCGAACAGGGCCCGCCCGTCTTCGGCTGAGCCCACCTTGGGCGCTGCCGAGTGGGCCGCTGCGGTGGCGGTGCTGCCGCTGGTTGCCACCGCCCCGTGCGCGGCGACCCCGGTGAAGGCGACCGCTAACGCGGCGACGGCTGCAACCGCGGTGTTTCTGGTCTTCACGTGCGACTCCCCGAACTTGTGGTGATTGGTCGGATTGGTCGTGCGCATGCCCATCGCGATAGACGGCGGTATCGTACACACAGTCGATTACTCAGGGCATGAAATAATTCACTTGCAGTGACAGGAGTCACATTGGGTGCATTTCCGGAGCAATTCATTCCGCCGCACCCTGATGTCGCCGACGGCTTGCCGCGCTGCGAGGAATGAGAACGTCCGGATATGTTCTCGCGGGCCCCGCGCTCATTGTTCTAGCGTGATGCGAACAAAGGGTTCGGATGCCCGGACACCCCTCGTAGGACGGAGCCTGTGTGCCACCAGCAGACGAACAGCACCACACGAGCCCCGGACGCAGAGCCGCCGCGATCGTCACGCCCTTCGTCGCGGCACTGATGGCCACGCTCGCTGCGTACCTGCTGCTACGGCACGTGCTGCCCGACCGGATGGCAACCCACTTCGGATTCGACGGAGCCGATCGGTACGACCCGTCAGGCTCGGCCCTGGCCTCGTACTTGGTGGTCTTCGTCATCGAGGCCGTTCTCTTCCTGGTCTGGGCGTTGGCAGGCGACGAGGACGACACGCCGGCCTCGTTCCGCACGATCGTCACCCTGGCCTGGGCGGTCGCCACGGCAACGGCATACCTGCTGTGCGCCCTGCTCCAGGCCAGCACCAAGTCCCCGGACGGCAGGGACGTCACTGTCCCGCTCCCCCAGTTCCTCATCGCGCTCGCCATCGGCGCCGCGATCGCACTCATAGGCCGCTTTCTGCCACGGAGGCACTGATGCACTCTCCGCACGACAACAGCGGCAAGCGAACGGTCTGGTACCGGTCGCAGTACAGCGGCTGGATGCTCGCTGTCGGCACAGTTCTCGCCATCGCCCTCGTCACGGTCGCCGCCTTGGTCGAGGAATACCGGACCGTCAGCCTCGTCCTGCTGACCGCCGCAGCGGCCTTCCTCGTCACAGGCGGCATCAAGGTGACCGTGTCCGTGCGGGGCGTCACGGTGGCCTCAGCCCTTGTGCCCTTCTTCCGGCGCACCATCGCGGTGGACCGGATCGCACACGCCGAGGCTCGCTGGACCCGGCCCATGGAGGTCGGCGGCTGGGGATACCGGTGGAAGCCCGGCATGAGAGCGGTCTCCCTGCGCGAAGGTGACGCTCTCTGGCTCGAACTGACCCGCGGGACACGCTTCGTCGTCACCGTCGACGACGCCGAGACGGCAGCGGACCTGCTCAACCGCCACCTGCCACCGCGCAGCGAGGGTCGCTGACATGCTCATCACCATCGATCCCGCCGCACGCACATCGCTGGCGGAGCAGATCGCCGCTTGCGTACGCCGCGGACTGGCCGATGGCACCCTCCGCAGAGGCGAACGGCTCCCCGGAGCCCGAGCCCTCGCGGCTACTCTCGGCGTCAACATGCACACCGTGCTGCGGGCCTATCAGCAACTCAACGACGAGCGCCTCATCGAACTACGTCCGCGACGCGGCGCCGTCGTCACCACGAGTACCCCCACCTCCCGGGCCGTGCTGATCGAGGCATGCCGACGCGTCGTACAACTGTCGCGAGCGCACGGGCTCACACAGCCGGAGACCCTCGCCCTGGTCGAGCAGCAGTTCCGAGCACATCGATGATGGCCCGCGAGGGCCATTCCGACAGCCGCCACACGTCCGACATCCCGGGGAATGCCTCGCGCCTGGCGCCTGACCGGTGAGCGGCTCAACGCCCGAACCGAATTTCGAGCCCGTCAGCCGGCCTGACCATCTTGTGGCCTGGTCACCTCCTGGGAGGCGGCGGCGAGGGCGGTGCGAGCGGCCAAGGTGTCGGGATGTTCCGCGCCCAGAATCCGCTCACGATCGGCAACCACCCGCTCCAGCAAGGCGATGGCCTCGCTCATCCGCCCCGCCTGCTGGTAAGAGGCGGCCAGGTTGGCACGCGCGGTCAGAGTGTCGGCATGGTCCTCACCCAGAATCCGCTCACGATCCGCAGCCACCCCCTCCTCGATGTCAATCGCCTCACTCGTCCGCCCCACCTCCCAGTAGGAAATGGCTAGATGGGCACGCGCGGACAAGGTGTCGAGATGGTCGACGCCGAGAAGCCGCTCACGATCCGCAGCCACCCGCTCCAGCAAGGCGATGGCCTCGTCGTCCTGCCCCGCTTCCCGGTAGGCGGAGGCAAGGTTGATCCGCGCGGTTGAGGTGCTGGAGTGGTCCGCACCGAGAATCCGCTCACGGTCCGCGGCCACCTCCTTCATCAACTCGATGGCGTCATTCCTGCGTCCCGCCTGCTGGTAGCTAAGGGCCAGGTTGGCGCGCGCGGTCAAGGTGTCGGGATGTTCCGCACCGAGAATCCGCTCACGATCCGCAGCCACCCGCTCCTCGATGTCAATCGCCTCACTCGTCCGCCCCGCCTGCTGGTAGGAGACCGCCAGGTTGACGCGCGCGGTCAGAGTGTCGGGGTGATCCGCACCGAGAATCCGCTCACGATCCGCGGCCACCCGCTCCTC
>NZ_WWHX01000838.1 GCF_009862125.1 Streptomyces sp. SID5910 | reverse complement strand
GCCTGCGCCTGGGGCGCCGGGGCGGCCTGTGGCGTGCCCGTGGCGGTCGCGGCCGGGGCGGCGGGCGCCCCGGGCTTGTAGTCGGCGAAGAAGTCCCACCAGGCTCGGTCCACGGAATTCGGGTCCTGGAGGTACTGCTGATAGATCTCGTCGACGAGCCATTCGTTGGCACCGAACGCGGCAGCGGGGTTCTTGCCCGCTTGGTCGGTGTCGGTCGAGATGCTCGAGTTACTGGGGGACTGTGGCGACACGGCGAGAACCGCCCTCTTCCGCTTCACAAGGTGGTGGACAGCGGGAATCAAGGCTACGCCTCCCCGGACCGGAAGGTCAGACCGGGCCCGTTCAACGTCGCGTAAGTCACATTGCAGACCGCGTTTCGGCGCTGGAAATGGCGGGAAACAAGCGAGGTTCTGTTGCGCGTGGGAAGGGGAGACCGCGGCCTCGCGCGAACAAGTCGCGGGCCTGTGCCTGATCACACGTGTCCGTCAGCGCGAACGCCCGTGGATCTTGGTGCTCCGTTTCGAACCCTACGTCAACTCGATGTCGAGGACAGGCCCGGAAGAGTGATGAGAATCCGGCAGCCCCGCTCGGATTCGGCCACGCCGATCCGGCCGCCGTGCAGATCCACCGCCCAGCGGGCGATCGCCAGACCGAGCCCGGTGCCGCCGTCGCTGCCGGGACCGTGCGGCCGGGACACCGAACCCCGGTTGAACCGCTCGAACACCCGTCGCCACTCCGAGCGCGGAATGCCGGGCCCCTCGTCCATGACCTCCAGCTCAAGGGATTCCGGCTGCGCCCCGCGCCGCGCCCTGACCGTCACCCGGCCGTGCGGCGGACTGTGCTTGACCGCGTTGTCGATGAGATTCGCCACCACCTGGTGGATCCGCTCGGGATCGGCGTGCGCGGTCAGGTCGGACGGGAACACGTCGAGGGCGAGGTGCACGTCGGTGCGCGTGTGGCTGCCGGACCCGGAGGCGATGCCGGCGCGCGCCGAGGCGACCATGTTGGCCTCCTTCAGCACGCCCGACAGGTATGGCCACACCTCGAAGCGCCGCTTGCGCAGCGGTACGACGCCGTTGTCGAGGCGGGAGAGGTCCAGCAGCGTCTCCACCAGCCGGCCGAGCCGCTCCGTCTGCCGCAGCGCGGTCCGCATGGTCTCCGGGTCGGCCTCGGTGACGCCGTCGACGATGTTCTCCAGCACCGCGCGCAGGCCCGCGATGGGGGTGCGCAGCTCGTGCGAGACGTTCGCCACCAGCTCCTTGCGCTGGAGGTCCTGCGCCTCCAGGTCGTCCGCCATGCGGTTGATCGTGACGGCCAGGTCGCCGAGCTCGTCGCGGCGGTTCTCGCGCACCCGGCGCGTGTAGTCGCCGTGCGAGATGGACCGGGCCACGGCGTTCATCTCGTCCAGCGGCGCGGTCAGCGAGTGCGCCACGAACTGCGTGATCAGCAGTGTGGCGATCATCGAGAAGACCGTGATGAAGCGCAGCTCCGTCTTGGTGTGCACCGCGATCACCGACAGACCGGTGGTGATCAGCACCGACGTGACGACCAGCGCGCCCAGCTTGGTCTTGATCGAGAACGGGCGTACGCCGCCCCAGGGCTCCCCGGGGCTCCTCCGTGCGGCTTCCCGTCCTTCGCTCATGGCGTCGGCGTCTCCAGCGCGTAGCCCACACCGTGCACGGTGCGGATGCGCTCGGCGCCGATCTTGCGGCGCAGCGCCTTGATGTGGCTGTCGACGGTCCGGGTGCCGGAGGCGTCCGCCCAGTCCCACACCTCGGCCAGCAGCTGCTCGCGGGAGAGCACCGCGCGCGGGGTGTTCGCCAGGCAGACCAGCAGGTCGAACTCGGTGGGCGTCAGGTGGACGTCCTCGCTGCGCACCCGCACCCGGCGCTGCGCGTGGTCGATCTCCAGCTCGCCGAGGCGCAGGATGCCGCTGCGCGGCGTCGAGGCGGCCACGACGGCCCGCTCCACCCGGCGCAGCAGCACGTGCACGCGCGCGGCCAGCTCGCGCATCGAGAACGGCTTGGTCATGTAGTCGTCGGCGCCGACGCCGAGGCCGACGAGCATGTCCGTCTCGTCGTCGCGCGCCGTGAGCATCAGCACCGGCACGGGCCGCTGGGCCTGCACGCGCCGGCAGACCTCCAGGCCGTCGAAGCCGGGCAGCATGATGTCGAGGATCAGCAGGTCGGGCTGCCAGGCCTCGGCCGTGTCCACGGCGGACGGGCCGTCGCCCGCCGTTTGCACCAGGAATCCCTCGGCGCGCAGGCGGGTCGCGATGGCGTCCACGATCGTCTGGTCGTCCTCGACCACCAGCACCCGGCGCTGTGCGCCCTGGGTGGCCGCCGCCGTGCCGTTGTGGGAGGTCTGTGTCTGCTCCATCGCCCGCCCCTGAGGTGTGCTTTCCGGAATCCGTGGGGTGATCCCATGACTGCGCTTGACGCTTGAATGATCTGCGTCAGGGCAGCAGCGTACGGGGATGTGCCGCGCCTTTGCTATCCAGGCCCGACGCCGAGGTGGACGACGTCCGGAACGCCCCGGGCAACGGGGATCTCTTCGGTACGCACCTGCCGGAACCCGGCATTACGCAAGGTTTCTTCGAAATCCGGAGAGGGCTGCGCGGACCACACGGCGAGCACCCCGCCGGGTCTCAACACCCGTGCGCAGCCCGCCAGTCCGGCCGGTGAGTACAGCCCGTCGTTGCCCTCCGTGACGGTCCAGTCGGGGCCGTTGTCGATGTCGAGGCAGAGCGCGTCGTACGTGTCGGAAGTCTCATTGACGTAGCCCACCAGATCCGCCTCCACGATCTCCGCGCGCGGATCGGCCAGGGCCCCGGCGGACAGCTCGGCCAGCGGTCCGGCGCGGTGCCAGTCGATGACGGCGCGCTCGCGTTCGACGACCGCGATCCGGCCCCAGCGGGGGTCGGCGGCCGCGTGGACCAGCGAGAAGCCGACGCCTAGCCCGCCGATGAGGACGTGCGGCGCCGCCCGGCCGTCGAGCGCCTCGGCCGCCGCGTCCACGAGCCGGCGCTCCGAGCGCCCGTCGGAGGTGTCCATCAGGAAGCAGCCGTTCGCGATGATCTGGAGCAGCGTCCCGTGCCGGCGCAGGACGACCTCGCCGTACGGGCCCTCGCGACGGTCCAGCACTTCCGGGGTGTCCGGGGAGTCGTAAGAGGTGAGGGACATCGGCCCATCCTGGCACTCCCGGCCGGGGGAATGACCGGCGGCCGGGCGGCGCTGGTGGTGCGTGAGCGCCGCTCACGACCGGCGCCGCTCCTTGATCGCTCACAGCGAACACGCGCCGGGGAACAATCACCGGTCGTCAAGCATTGAGTCCACGTAACTCAACTTGACTGCCGAAGGGGAGATCATGGCTGCTGAGTCCGCTGCCTTCACACCGCTCACCCTGCCCGTGCTGCCGCTCGACGACGAGGTCGTGCTGCCGGGGATGGTCGTCCCCCTGGACCTGAGCGACTCCGAGGTACGGGCCGCGGTGGAGGCCGCTCAGGCCGCCGCCAGGTCCGAGCCCGGGAAGCCCCGGGTCCTCCTCGTCCCGCGTATCGACGGCACCTACGCCAAGACCGGCGTCCTCG
>NZ_WWHX01000837.1 GCF_009862125.1 Streptomyces sp. SID5910 | reverse complement strand
CGGCCCGGGCGGCCTGCCGTACGGCGTCGGCGTCGGCGTCCGGCGCCGGTCCGGTGCCGTGCGCGTCGGTCTCGTCCGCGGCCCGGCCCGGCGCCTCGCCCTCAACGCCCCGCTGCGCCCTCCTCGCCCGCTCGGCCCGGTCCTGGGCGTCCCGGGAGTGTTCCAGCAGCCTGCGCAGGGCGGAGGCCTGGGCGAGTACGGCCATGGCGGCGGCGTAGGGGTCCCCGACCGTCTCCCGGCGCAGCTCGGTGAAGTCCGGTGACTCCAGCAGCGCCGTGACGGCCTGGTGGTTGACCAGCCGGGACAGGGACATCTCCGTGCGCTCGCGCACCCGCGGGCGGGCCTGGTAGGCGGCCAGGAACACATCGGTCAGGAGGTCGCCGGCGTGCTCATGGCGCCCGCCCAGCTCCTCGGCCAGCTCACGCAGGGCCGCGGACTGCTCATGGGTATCGCGCCAGGTGAGCCGATCGAACCGATCCGCAACAACGGCACAGGTGTGCCGCCCGGCACCGGCGCCAGCCCGCTGGACCGGCCACGCCCCGTCCGGCCCCGCCGACTCGAGGCCGACCTGCCCCGCCCGGCCTGCCGTCCGGTCGTGGCCCGCCGGCTCAGCCCCGCCCACTGGCTCCTCCCGCCCCGCCGCCCCGCCCCGGCCCTCTGGCTGGTGGCGGCTCGCCGTTCCGCCGTGGCCTGTCTGGTTCGCCTCGCCCGCTGGCTGGTCCCGGCTCGCCTGTTCGTTCCGGCGCAGCCGCCCGTCGCCTTCGGCAGGTGTCGCGGTGTTCACCGGGCCGGTGCTCAGAGCCGGTCCCGTACCGTGCTCGCGTCCACGCCCAGGGCCTCGGTGAGGACGCGGGCGCGGACGGCGCGCTGGCGGCCGGTGACCCGGTCGATGGTGGCGGTGGAGCGGCCGGCGCCCACCGCCTCCTCGCGCAGCGTCTCCAGCCGCTTGCCCGCCATGGCGAGCCTGTTGTGGGCCTTCTTGATCACCCACTCGCTCAGCGCCTCCCGGGACTGCCCGGCCATCGCGTCCAGCTGGGTCTCCAGCTCCTCGATGGTGTCGGCCAGGTCCAGCGCCTCCTTGGCGTCGGGGTTGACCAGCTGGAGCACCTCGCGCTCCACGACCGGGCGCTGCGCGGGCGAGTCCCACAGCACATGGGTCAGCACCGACAGGTCCCGCTCGCCGACCGCCGGCCGGCCGTCGAGGAACGCGGAGGCCTGGAGCAGCCCCACCGCCTGCCGCCAGCGGCGGTCGGAGGCGACCAGCTCCTTGCGGCGCAGGGCGGCCCGCAGCGTGCACACCGCGTCCACGATCGGGTCGGGCACCTCCACGGCCGGGACCCCCTCGGACACGGCGTGCCGCAGCGCGGCCAGCTCCACCGTGGTCCGCGCCGGTGCCGCCGGGCGGCCGACGGCGGAGCGGACCAGCGCGGCGAAGTTCGAGGGATCCTCCAGGTACCCGACCTCGATCCGCACCAGCAGCCGGTCGTAGATCGCGGCCGAGTCCTCCCCGTCGGGCAGCTCGTTGCTCGCCGTGATGGCGCCGATCAGCGGGCAGCGGATCGGCTCGCCGCCGTTCTCCGGGTGGTAGATCCGCTCGTTGAGGAAGCCCAGCGTCTCGTTCAGCGCGGCCGTGGAGCACTTGAAGATCTCGTCGATGAACGCGATGTGCGCGGTCGTGGCGCGGCCGTCGTAGACCTGGCGGTACTCGCCCCGGGCCAGCGCGGCCACGTCGATGGGACCGAACATCCTCGTCGGCGCGGTGAACTTCGACAGCAGGATCTCCCAGTACGACGCCCCCTCGACCCGCCCCGTGAGCTCACGGGCCAGCTCGGACTTCGCCGTCCCGGGCGGACCGAGCACCAGCGAGTGCTGCCCGGCCAGCAACGTCACCACCAGGGTGCGCACCGCGTCGGCGCGCTCGTAGAAACGGTCCGACAGCTCGTCGCCGATCGCCCGCAGCCTCCTGGCGGTGTCCTGCGCGTCCTGCGCCTCCATGGTCAACTCAACTCCCTTGCCCGCGACGCCCTGACGGGCCGGCGAGACGGCCCCGCCCCCGAGGTCACGACGCGGTGCCAACGTAGCCGACGGCGGTCGCGACGGTGCCGGGCCACCCCCCTTCGCGGGCGCCGGAACCGCATGCCGGATCGGGGTGTTTGACGCGGCCGCGTGGGGGCAGGCGCAGTTCCAGTGCTTCGGACAGGAGGCACGTCCGTGGGAGCGGCGCGACGCCGCCACGGATGCGTCCGTCCGGCTGCCGGACGCCCTCCCACGGTGACCGCCCGAACCCCCAGGGCCGTGTCGTCGTACCGCCGGCGCCCGTCCCGCGCCCCGGAGAGCTCCGTGAGCCCCGGTGCCGGCCGGGCCCTCGACCGGCGGCGGCGACAGGACCCCGCACTCCGAGGGAGTTGCGACGCACCATGCCGATCCGAGCCGGAGCCAAGCACCCGCACGACGACGCCCCCGACACCGCGGCCGCCTTCCACCACCTCGCCACCCTCCCCGAAGGCCCGGAGCGCGACGCCGTCCGGGACCGGATCGTCGAGGCCTGGCTGCCCATGGCCGAACGGCTCGCGGGACGCTTCCGCAGCCGCGGCGAGAGCTACGAGGACCTGCGGCAGGTCGCGGCCCTCGGCCTCGTCAAGGCCGTCGACCGGTACGACCCCGAGCGGGGGAGCGCGTTCGAGAGCTACGCCGTGCCCACCGTCACCGGCGAGATCAAGCGGCACTTCCGTGACCACATGTGGACCCTGCACGTGCCGCGCCGGGTCCAGGAACTCCGCAACCGCGTCCGCCGCGCCGGCCAGGAGCTGGCCCAGACCACTCCCGGCCGCAGGCCCACCGTCGCCGAGATCGCCGAGCGCGCCGACCTGAGCGAGGAGGACGTCCGGGAGGGCATGGAGGCCCTGGAGAGCTTCAGCGCGCTGTCCCTGGACGCCGAGGTCCCCGGCAGCGACGACGGCTACTCGCTCGCCGACGGCCTCGGCGCCCCCGACCCGGCCCTCGACACCGTCGTCGACCGCGAGGCCGTCAGGGAACGGCTCGCCGCCCTGCCCGAACGGGAGCGCGCCATCCTCTACATGCGCTTCTTCGACGACATGACCCAGAGCCGCATCGCCGAGCGGCTCGGCATCTCCCAGATGCACGTCTCCCGACTGATCAACCGCTGCTGCGACCGGGTCCGGGAGCAGGTGCTGCGAGATCCGGCGGCCTGACGCGGCGGTGCGGCGCCCCGGGTCCGGTGGTGCGGTGGCCCGGGCCCGGTGGTGCGGTGGCCGGCGCGGCGTGCGCTGACCGGGCCCCGGTGGTGCGGTGGCCTGACGGGGTGGTGCGGTGGTCGGCACGACGTGCGGTGGCCTGACGCTGCGGTGCGGTGGCCCGGCCGGGTG
>NZ_WWHX01000084.1 GCF_009862125.1 Streptomyces sp. SID5910 | reverse complement strand
TGAGGCGGAGGAGCCGGCGGCGGTCGACAGGGCGTCCGCCGGGTGGTGTGCCGCGCCGGCGTGGACGCCGGAACCCGGGGTCAGCCGCGCGTCGGTGAGGATGCGCTCGGCCTGGGCCGGGCTGATCGCCGCGGCGGTGGTCCCGCAGACCAGGCGTGCGGCCTGCTGGACCAGGAAGGCGTCGGACAGCGGGCCCGCCCCGCCGGGGGCCGCTCCCGCGGTGACCGCCGCGGCCCCGTGCTGGCCGAGCCCGAACACCGTGTGCAGGGCGGTCTGGCCGACCGCGAGCAGCACCGCGATCCCGGGCAGGGAACGTTCGCGCCCGGCGAGGGGCGCGGCGACCAGGACCGCCCCGAGGAATCCCGCGCCCAGCGTCCACAGGGGGACGGCGGCGCAGGAGGCGAAGGTGTGCCCCGCCGCGGCCAGCACGACGCAGACCGCGGCGAACACCGCGGCCCGCAGAATCCGGAGATCGTTCCCGGAGCGCGCCGAAGGCGGGTGGGGGGCAGTCATGGCGGCCTCATCATCGCACTGGCGACCCCCGCGGCGTACGGCAGGTCCGCAAGATGCGGTACGACCGGATGGTCGGCCTTGGTGCGGGCCGCCCCACATACACCGATCGGCGGTGCGGTCGCATCCGCCGTCCGGGCGGTCCGATACGGACACCGCGCTTACGCCCGGGCACAAGGGGCAATACGTAACGGTATGTCGAGCCGCGGCCGGGAGGCTGGAGCATGAGCATCTGGTGGTCACTCCATCTGCGGCGCGAGGCTGCGAGCGTGCCCCTGGCCCGGCGCCTGCTGCTCGGCACGATGGAGACCGCGGGCGTCGACCCCGACATCTCCTTCGACCTCTCCGTCGCGCTGACCGAGGCCTGTGCGAACGCCGTCGAGCACGGCGGGGACGACGGCTGCGGCGACCCCTCGCAGGCGTACCGCGTCACGGCGTACCTGGACGGCGAACGGTGCCGGATCGAGGTCGCCGACACGGGACCCGGGTTCGAGGCCGCCCCGGGCCGGTCCCCGGGGGCGCCCCGTCCGGTGCCGGCCGACGCCGAGCACGGCCGGGGCCTGTGCCTCATCCGGGAGCTGGCCGACCACGTCCACATCGGCGGCGCGCCGGGACGGCCGGGAGCCGTGGTGAGCTTCGACAAGATCCTCAAGTGGCGCGAGGACGCGCCCCTCGTGGCGGTCTGATCACGCACGCGAAAGGGCCGGGCACCGTACGGCGCCCGGCCCTCGAAGCATCCCGGACCTCAGCCCTTCAGCGCGGCCATCCACGCCTCGACCTCGTCCGACCGGCGCGGCAGGCCGGCGGACAGGTTCCGGTTGCCGTCCTCGGTGACGAGGATGTCGTCCTCGATGCGGACTCCGATGCCGCGGTACTCCTCGGGCACCGTCAGGTCGTCGGCCTGGAAGTACAGGCCGGGCTCGACGGTGAGGACCATGCCGGGCTCCAGGGTGCCGTCGACGTAGGACTCGACGCGCGCGGCGGCGCAGTCGTGGACGTCCAGGCCGAGCATGTGACCGGTGCCGTGCAGGGTCCAGCGGCGCTGGAGGCCCAGCTCCAGCACCCGCTCGACCGGGCCCTCGACCAGGCCCCACTCGACGAGCCGCTCGGCCAGCACACGCTGGGACGCGTCGTGGAAGTCGCGGTACTTGGCGCCCGGCTTCACCGCCGCGATGCCGGCCTCCTGGGCGTCGTACACGGCGTCGTAGATCTTCTTCTGTAGCTCGCTGTACGTGCCGTCGACCGGCAGCGTGCGCGTGATGTCGGCCGTGTAGTACGTGTGCGTCTCCACGCCCGCGTCGAGCAGCAGCAGGTCGCCGGAGCGGACCGGGCCGTCGTTGCGGACCCAGTGCAGGGTGCAGGCGTGCGGGCCGGCGGCGGCGATGGTGCCGTAGCCGACGTCGTTGCCCTCGACGCGGGCGCGGAGGAAGAAGGTGCCCTCGATGTAGCGCTCGCTGGTCGCCTCGGCCCGGTCGAGGACCTTCACGACGTCCTCGAAGCCGCGCACGGTGGAGTCGACGGCCTTCTGGAGCTCACCGATCTCGAACTCGTCCTTGACGAGGCGGGCCTCGGAGAGGAAGACGCGCAGCTCCTCGTCGCGCTCGGCGGTGACCTTGTCGGTCAGGGCCGCCTCGACACCGGCGTCGTGGCCGCGCACGACGCGCACCGGGCCGGTGGCCTCGCGCAGGCTGTCGGCCAGCTCGCGCACGTCGGAGGCGGGGATGCCGTACAGCTTCTCCGCCTCGGTGAGGGAGTGGCGGCGGCCCACCCACAGCTCGCCCTGGCCGTCCAGCCAGAACTCGCCGTTCTCGCGGTCGGAGCGCGGCAGCAGGTAGATCGTCGCGGCGTGGCCGTCGGCGGTGGGCTCCAGGACCAGGACGCCGTCCTCTGTCTGGTTGCCGGTGAGGTAGGTGTACTCGACCGAGGCGCGGAAGGCGTACTCCGTGTCGTTCGAGCGGGTCTTCAGGTTGCCCGCGGGGATCACCAGGCGCTCGCCGGGGAAGCGGGCGGAGAGCGCGGCGCGGCGCGCGGCGGTCTCGGCGGCCTGGGCGATCGGCCGCAGATCGTGCAGCTCCGTGTCGGCCCAGCCGGACTTCATGTTCTCGGCCAGCTCGTCGGACACGCCCGGGTACAGGCCGTTCTTCCGCTGCTTGATCGGCTCGTCGGCCTCGTCCGGGGTCTCCGGGGTGAGCTCCTCCGCCACGGTCATCCTCCTTGATACGGCACTGGACCAACCCCCATCGTACGGTCGTACGGAAGGGGGCCCAGGGCCGAAGGACCTGTTACACCGGGCGGCGGCGCGTCACTGGTCGAAGCGGACCGCCAGCAGCACCACGTCCTCCTCGGAGTCCGCCTCGTCCGCGCCGTCCGGCAGCACCGTGCGCAGCACGTGGTCGGCGACGGCGTCCGGGTCGTGGCGCTTGGCCCGCGGTACGCCGGCGGCCGCGGCGTGCAGCCGGGCGAAGGCGCGGTCGATCGGGTCGCCGGTGCGGTGCAGCAGACCGTCGGTGTACAGCAGGACGGTTTCTCCGGGTGCGGCCTGGAGCTCGACGCTCGGCGCCTCCCAGCAGGCGAGCATGCCCAGCGGCGCGGAGACGGAGGTCTCCACGAACTCGGTGCGCCGCTCGCCGATCAGCAGCGGCGGGCTGTGGCCGGCGCCGGCCAGGGTGATCCGGCGCAGCGCGGGCTCGCAGTAGCCGAACAGGGCGGTGGCCGAGCGGGCGGGCTCGGTCAGCCGCAGCAGCAGCTCCAGGTCGGACAGGACGGCGACCGGGTCCTCGCCCTCCATCACGGCGTACGCCCGCAGCGACGCGCGCAGCCGTCCGGTGGCGGCGACGGCGCTGGGTCCCGAGCCGGTGACGGAGCCGACGGCCAGGCCGAGGGCGGCGTCGGGCAGCGGCAGGGCGTCGTACCAGTCGCCGCCGCCGCGCGGGCCGGTGCGGCGGCGGGCGGCGAGCTGCACGCCGGGCACCCGGGGCAGGCGCGAGGGCAGCAGTTCCTCCGCCATGGTCGCCATGCGGGTGCGCGTGCGCTCGGTCTCCAGGAGCCGGGCCAGATGCTCGGCGGCGTACCGGGCGTACAGCCCGACGAGGTGGCGCTGCCGCTCGCGCGGTTCGGCGGGCTCGTCGTAGAGCCAGACGGCGGCGCCGAGGCGCCCGGCGCGGTCGGTGGACAGGGGCAGGGCGTAGCTGGCGGCGTAGCCGAGGCGGGCGGCGACCTCGCGGTGGCGGGGGTCGAGGCCCTCCTCTGCGAACAGGTCGGGTTCGGCGATGCCGCCGTCGGCGACGGGCAGACCCTCCAGGATCCGGCCGTACGACAGCGAGCTGCGCGGCACCGTCTCGATGTGGCCGAGGTCGGCGCGGGCCAGTCCGAGGCCGATGGTGCTGTCCGGGCCGAGTCCGTCGGCCGGTTCCAGGACGACGAGACCGCGCCGGGCACCCACGAGGGCGGCACCGGCGCGCAGCAGTTCCTGGAGGGCTTCGGAGAGGGAGTCCGTGCGGGCGAGGCGCTCGGTCAGCTCGTGCAGGGTCGTCAGGTCCGACACCCAGCCGGCGAGCCGGTCCTGGAGCAGGGCGCCCGCATCCGGTGCGGGGTCGGACGGCGGGGCGGTCGGCGGGGTGCCCGCGGCGGCGGACGCGACAGTGTGTGCGGGGGACGGCACAGTTGAATCGATTCCAGCCACTTTCGCAGGGTGCGGGGCGTTCATGGCGTCCGGCTTTCCGACCGGTGCTTACTGCTCAAAAGCATCGCAAACCCCCATGTCATTCTGCGCCGCTAGCAGTGTCTCCACATGTACACGCACTCGTAAGGAGATGTCCAGCATTGTCCTGCTGGGATTCCTGGTGTCCGTGGGGTGCGAGCTGCCTCCTTTCCGAACCCCTTGCGGAAAAGCAAAGTTGGCTTGAAACTGCCCCAGAGGACGTCTTGTTGCGGTCTTCTGGGGGTGCTCCACGGAGCGTCACAGCGGTCGTGATGGGTACGTACTCGGTGAAGGCCAGGGGTGGCTGGGGGCCACCCGGAACCTGGCGGCGGACCCGGGCGTCCTATCCACCGACGACCGTGCCCCATCCTCCCGTGGCGGAGGCGGAGAGAACCACGCGGGACGGCAAACGCCAGACTTCGCCACCCCCGCGCCACGCCCATGCTTTTGATGGGCGCAGTATGGACGCCGACCGCCGCGGACGCAGTCAGAGCTCGGCTCACAGGGGTACCCCTTGCCCGCGGCAGGGGTGTGATGCGCCACCAGCTACGCACAGCGAAGTGATCGACACATGGTGTGAGACGACCACGGTGTTGCCAGGCGTGCAACGGAAAGGAACGAGCGCTCATGCGCGAGATCCTCGGAAGGCGACGCAGGCTCCTGTCCCGGCGAGGCGACGGACGGCCTGAGCTGATCGGCGCGGCCCTGACCTACGCGACACAGTGGCGGTGGCCCGTACTCCCGGGCGTGGCGCCGGACCCGCAGGCGCGCTCGCGCTGCGGCTGCCCCGACCCCGAGTGCACGGTGCCCGGCGCGCACCCCTTCGACCCCGGCCTCCTCGCCGCCACCACCGACGAGCGGATGGTGCGCTGGTGGTGGGGCAACCGGCCGACGGCGCCCATCGTCCTGGCCACCGGGGGCAGCGCCCCGTGCGCCGTCTCCCTGCCGGCCCTGCCGGCCGCCCACGCCCTGGCCGCGCTCGACCGCGCCGGGCTGCGGCTCGGCCCGGTCGTCGCCTCGCCCACCCGCTGGTCGCTGCTGGTCCGGCCGTACTCCATGGAGCAGCTGGGCGAACTGCTCTACGCCAAGGACTTCGTCCCCGGCTCCCTGCGCTTCCACGGCGAGGGCGGCTATCTCGCGCTGCCTCCGTCCGAGACCGGCGCCGGCGCCGTCCGCTGGGAGCGGGCGCCGCTGCCCGGCTCCGCCTCGCCCTGGGTGCCCGACGTGGAGGCCGTGGTGGACGCGGTGGTCGAGGCCCTCACCCGTACGGGTGTGAGCGCGCCCGAGTTGTAGGGGTGTCGGGCGCGCGCGCAAGTCGGCGCCCGCCCGGGGTCGTTATCGTCCGCCCCATGCCGCTTCATGCTGGGGAGCCCCGCCCCGCGAGTCCGCGCCGCGCGGGACTGCACCGCCGCCCGGCCGGCCGCGGGTTCCGTCTGTACGGCCTCGCCGGTGCCGTGGTGTGCGCGGCCGTGCTGCCGTTCGCCGTGGCGTCCGCGGGGCCCGTGCCCCACGGGGGCGAGGACGGCCGGCCCCTGGGCGTGCGCCTGCTGCCGCGCGACGGCGACGGCGACGGCGAGGACGGGAAGGCGCCGGAGGGGACCGGGGGCGGCAAGGCGCCGGAGGAGACCGATG
>NZ_WWHX01000836.1 GCF_009862125.1 Streptomyces sp. SID5910 | reverse complement strand
CGTGGACGGCGAGGGCGCCGCCGCCGAGCACCACCGCCTTGACGACGAGCACCAGCGCGAGTCCCGGCCGCCACCGTGCCCGGGGCGCGGCGAACAGTACCCACAGCGCGATCGCCGCCGCGGGTGTGCCCACACCGAGCAGCACCCGCGCCGCGCCCTCGTGGCCCGCGCCGAAACCCCACCAGCCGAGCGCCACGAACGCGGCGATCTCCAGGAGGAACGCCAGCACCTCGTTGGCGGCGAACCACCCCCGCATCGCGGGTACTTGAGCGTCACTGGCCAACATGTCCTCCCCCGTCTGCCGGGCCCCAGCATGTCACGGCGACGACCATGTCCGGGTGCGGACGGACGGGAACCCGGCTCTCGGGCAGACCGCGCCCGGGTCGCGGGGTGGCCGGGTCACCCGTAGACAGGAGGGAGGAGCGCGGGCAGACCGCACAGGGCACCGGTCGTGGACGTCCGAGTGGAGGCCGAGGAGCATGCAGCGCAAGGGCGGGCGCCGGCGGAACGCGGGCGAGCCGGACGTGGAGGCGGTGCTCGACGAGCTGTACGCCACACCGCCGCCCGACTTCGTGTCCCGGCGTGAGGAACGGGCCGCCGCCGCCAGAACGGCCGGACGCGCCCAGGACGCCCGCCGCATCCGTGCCGCACGCCGGCCCACGCGCGCGGCCTGGGCGGCGAACCTGCTGCTGCGCTCCCGGCCCGAGGAGAGCCGGCGGTTCCTAGAACTGGGCCAGGCACTGCGCGAGGCACACCGCACCCTGGACGCCGCCGGCCTCAAGGAACTCTCCGCACAGCGCCGGAGCGTCGTCTCCGCCCTGTCCCGGCAGGCGGCCCAGCTCGCCGGCGAGACGGGGCACCAGCTGTCGGAGGCGGCACGACAGGAGGTCGAGTCGACGCTGCGCGCGGTCCTCGCGGACCCGGACGCGGCCGACCGGTGGGCGGAGGGACGCCTGGAGAACTCACTCACCCCGCCGTCGGAGTTCCCCGCCGGCCCCGCCGTCACCCTGCGGGCGGCGGACTCATCATCGGCGCGGCAACCGTCCAGGCCGGCGGCGAAGCGCGCCCCCGCCGACACACGGGCCAAGGACGAACTCGCCGAGCGGCGACGCAAGCGACAGGAAGAACTCACTCGGGCCCAGGAGGCCGCCGAGGCCGCCGAACGCCGTGCCGACGAGCTGCGCGCGGCACGGACGGACACCGAGGAGGCACTGCGGCGGGCACATGACGCACATGACCGGGCGCAGCAACAGGTGACGGGCGCCGAGCAACAACTCCGCAGTGCACAAGCAGAGTTGGAGCATACCGAGCGCGAACGGCTGGAGGCCGAGGAGCGGGACCGGGCGGCCGGTGACGCGCTGGCCGGGGCCGAACGGGAGGCACGGGAGACGGCACGGCACAGGGAGCGACTGACCGCCCGCGTCCGGTAGTCCGGCCGAACCGTTTGCTGTCCGTACCCGGGGCGTCGAGTGTCTGCGTTCCGAACACCCACGCGACGAACGGGTACCGGACCACACCCCAGGAGTCACTGAAGGCGTCGATGTGCCGGTGACGCGTACCGCGGTGCAGGCCCGACGTGGTATACCGGCGAGCAAACAGACGAACAACAGGCGCCGCCGTCCGTACCATTCGGTGTCGACGGTCGGCAGCAGTACCGAACACTCCGCTGCCCGGCGCCGACCGGACATGGCCGCCATGTCCCACGACTGAAGTCCCGCCGTCCTCCCGTGCCTTCACGGCCGCGAATCGAGGAGAGTCAACACCATGTCCGAGAACACCGCGCAGAGCGCCACCGAACTCGCCTCGCAGTACAGCGTCCAGGTGGCGAGCGACCTGGAGCGCAACGTCAAGGAACAGGAGCGCGTCAGCGGTGAGATCACCGACCTCCAGCAGCAACTCGCCGCGCTCCAGCACGACCACGCCCTGCTGGTGAACATGCAGCAGGCCCTCGGTGTCACCACGCCACCGGCCCCGTCGGCGGCCGATCCGGCGCCGGTGCCCGCGCCCCGCGACAGTGCCGCCGCCGAGACGGCCGCCGCGGGCAGGCGCACGCGGAGCGGGAAGGCCGGTACCGCGCCCAAGCGCGCCGCGGCCACGAAGCCCCGCACCAAGCCCGCCGGCACGTCGGGCGGCAAGCCCGCCACCAAGTCCACCACGAAGCCCGCCGCGAAGTCCGCGTCGAAGGCACCCGCGAAGTCACCCGCGAAGACGGCCACCAAGCCGTCGTCGAAGGCGGTCGGAAAGTCGGTCGGGAAGGCGGCGGCGAAGAAGGCACCGGCCCCGTCCGCGTCCTCCACCGCGACCGCCGTCCCGTCCTCGTCGTCCGCGTCCTCCCCCGCGGCCGCGAAGCCGGCCCAGCCCACGCTGGTCGAGCTGGTCCGCCGGCACCTGAGCGAGCAGAAGGAGCCCCGCTCCGCCGCCGAGGTCACCACCGCGCTCGGCCAGGCCCACTCCGACCGCACCATCAAGACCACGGTCGTGCGCACCACCCTCGAAGGGCTCGTCGCCAAGAACCAGGCCCAGCGCACCAAGCAGGGCACGTCCGTCTACTACACCGCCACCGACGCACCGGAGCCGAAGCAGGACGACGCCGGAGCCCAGCCGGCCGCCGACCGCGCCGACGACTGACACCCGGCTCCCGGGCACCACACCGGAGCACTGCGGCGCGCGGCCGGGGCGGAACGGGGTGAGGATCGGTGGATGGGTGTTGTCCTGCCGGTGCTCTTCGCTCTCGTCGCCGCGTTCAGCAACGCGCTGGCCACCGTGTTGCAGCGGCGGGCCGCGCTGAGCGTGCCGCAGTCCCAGGGCTTCCGTCCGGGTCTCGTCGTCGACCTGCTGCGGCGGCCGGTGTGGCTCGGCGGCATGCTGGCCGTCGTCGTCGCCGGGGTGGGGCAGGCGGCCGCCCTGGCGACCGGGCCGATGTCACTCGTCCAGCCGTTGTTCGTGCTGGAGCTTCCGCTGGCGCTGCTGCTGGCCTCGCTGGCGACCGGTCACCGCCTGCCCGACGTCATGTGGCTCGCCGTGGCCGGCGTGGTCGTCGGCCTGGGCGTGGCGCTGGCGGCGGCCGCGCCGGGCGGCGGCAGCAACGACGTCTCCATGGACCGCTGGGTGCCCGCGCTCGGTGCTTGCGCCGGGCTGGCGGTCCTGCTGGCCGCCGCCGGGCTGAGACGGCCCGTCGGCAAGGCGCGCGCCGGCTGCCTCGGCGCGGCCACCGCCGTCTGCTACGCCCTGACCGCCGGGCTGATAAAGGACTCCATGCGGGTCCTGGACACGGACGGCGTGGTCGGCTTCCTGACCGTGTGGCAGACCTACGCGTTCGCCGCGGCCGGTGTGTGCGCCGTGCTTCTGCTGGAGCACGCCATGCAGGGCGGGCCGCTGGTCGCCTCCCAGCCGGCCCTCACCCTCGGCGACGCGACGGTGAGCCTGCTGCTCGGCGTGGTCCTGTACCAGGAGGACGTGCGCACCGACTGGTGGGTGCTGCCCCAGCTGGCCGGCGTCGCCCTGATCGTCGTCGGCGTCCTCACACTGGCCCGGCGCGGGGTGGATCTGCGCACCGAGCAGTGAGCCTCGGCCCGGGGCGGGACGGCGGAGCACCGGGTGGCGGTCACCGGCAGAAGCCGTACGCCTGTTCCAGCCAGCGGTGCAGGGCGACGTGCACGCTGCCGGGGAGTTCGCTGAGCCGCTCGATGGCCGCGCGGTCCCCGGCGGAGGGCGCGATGCCCGCCGCGGTCAGGAGGGCGAGCAGGTCCAGGCGGCGCAGGTCGACGGGGTCGATACGGCAGGGGACGCGTTGGGCGGGGTCGGGCGGCTGGAGCAGGAAGTCGCCCTGGGCCTCGCGGGAGCGCGTCGGGTCGGCGGCGGTCGGGGCAGTGATCGTGTGCATACCGCGGTCCTCCGGGTGATGGGTCGCCGTTCTCGACGGCATGAGACACCCGGGCGGTGACGGCGGTTGCGGGCCGGCGCGACGACCACACGGTGGATGCAATCGGCGTCTTGTCGCACGAACCGACCGGTGCCCGCACCGGTGCCCGCGGGCGTTGCGCCGTACGAGTGGTGCGTTCACGGACTCGGTCGTACGGTCGGTACGGGGAAGAGCGGAGACAGGCGACCCCGAGACGGCTGGGAGCAGACATGGGCAGGAACCCGATGAGGGCAGCGGTCACACTCTGTGCCGCCGCCGCGCTCGCCGTACCGCTGGGCACCGCTTCGGCCGCCCCGCAGGCGCAGCAGGCAGTGAAGCAGCAGGTCCAGGACCCCGTGCTCGTCGACTGCTCGATGCGGGGCGAGGTACGGCCGGCCGCGTACGTGCTGGCCTGCGGGGACGGCAACAGCCGGCTGACCTCGATGCACTGGGCGCGCTGGGACGCGACCGAGGCGGTCGGGCAGGGACTCAACGCCGTCAACGACTGCGATCCCTACTGCGCGGCCGGCACGTTCCGCTCGTACCCGGTGACCGTGCGGCTCGACCAGCCGTCGGCCGGCGAGCGGGATCCGGGCGAGCAGCACTACACCCGGATCACGCTGACCTACACCGACGGCAGGCCCGACGGGTCCCCGCGCGTGGTGACGTATCCCCTGCCTGGCTGACGGGAGGGCTCAGTCCGGGAGCACGAGCCGGCAGGTGTCGCCCGGCTGGAGGCGGACGGCGCGGTCCGGCAGCCGGACGTCGATCGGCAGCAGGTCGGAGGCCGGTACGGCGATCTCCAGCCGGCCGTGCTCCAGCCGGAACCGCACGCCCCAGTGGCCCTGGTAGCGGATGGAGAACCCGTACGACGACAGCTCCGGCAGGGGCACCGGATCCAGCCAGAGGGCACCGGCGCGGGTCTCCAGTCCGGTCAGGCAGCGCTGCACCAGGTCGAGGGTGCCCGCCATGGCACCGAGGTGGATGCCCTCGCCGGTGGTGCCGCCCTGGAGGTCGGCGACGTCGCCCCGGAGCGCCTCCTGGCAGAACGTCCACGCCTCGGCGCGCCGGGCGCGGGCCAGGATCCAACCGTGGACGAGTCCGCTGAGGGTGGAGCCGTGGCTGGTACGGGCCAGGTAGTGGTCGACGGTGCGGCGCCAGGTGTCGTCGTCCAGCGCGTAGCCCAGCCGGTCGAAGAGGCCGCGGAGTTCGGCCGGGGAGAACAGGTAACCGAGCATCAGGACGTCGGCCTGTTTGGACGCCCGGTAGTTGTTGACGCTGTCGCCCTCGGCCTCCAGGACGCGGTCCAGCCGCCGGATGTCGTCGTAGCGCTCGCGGTAGCCCGCCCAGTCGAGTTCGGCGAGGTCGCCGTAGCCCTCGAACTGGCTGATGACTCCCTCGTGGAAGGGCACGTGGAGGGTGCGGGAGACGTCCTCCCACTGTTCGAGTTCGCCGCCGTCGAGGCCGGTGCGCTCGACGAGTTCGCGGCGGCGGGGCTCGGGCAGGGAACGCACCACCTCCAGGGCGCGGGTGAGCACCCAGGAGGCGGTGACGTTGGTGTAGGCGTTGTCGTCGAGGCCCGGTTCCGCGGCTCCGGGATAGGCCTCGTGGTACTCGTCGGGGCCGACGACGCCCCGGATGCGGTGCCGCCCCAGGTCGTCGTCCCAGGTGGCGGAGTCCGCCCAGAAGCGCGCGATCTGGAGCAGGGTCTCGGCGCCCTTGGTGTGCAGGAACTCCGCGTCGCCGCTGGCCTCGCAGTACTGCCACACGTTGTACGCGATCGCCGAGCCCACGTGGTGCTGGAGGTGCGAGTGGTCCGGCAGCCAGCGGCCCGAGTGGGGGTTGAGATGCAGTTGCTGGGTCTCCTCGCGGCCGTCGCTGCCGCTCTGCCAGGGGTAGAGGGCACCGCGCCTGCCGATGGCGCGGGCCGCGGCGCGGGCCCGTTCCAGACGGCGGTGGCGGTAGTGCAGCAGGGCCCGGGACACCTCGGGGAAGTGCAGGTTGAGGTAGGGCAGGACGAACAGCTCGTCCCAGAAGACATGGCCCCGGTACGCCTCCCCGTGCAGTCCGCGGGCGGGTACGCCGACGTCGAGGTCGGCAGTGTGCGGGGAGAGGGTCTGGAGGACGTGGAAGAGGTGCAGGCGCAGGATGGCGCCCGCCTCGCCGGGCACCTCCAGCTGGGCGCGGCGCCACAGCTGGCCCCAGGCGGTGCGGTGACTGAGCAGCAGGTCGTCGAAGCCGGGGGCGTCGGCGACCCGGTCCAGGGCGGCCTGGAGGGGGTCGCTGATCGCGGGGTCGTGCGAGGTGTGCAGGGCCACGACCTTGTCGACGGTGGCGGTGCGGCCCGGTTCCAGGCGCAGGGTGGTGCGCTGGGTCGCCCTGAGGTGCGCCCGGCCGGGGGTGACCGGCGCGCCGGCCGACGTCCGGGCGGCCATGCCGACCCGGATGTCCGAGGTCCGGGTGCGGCAGCGCAGCCACACGGTGCCGTCGTCGGCGCAGCCGGTGTGGACGTGGGTGAGGTGACGGCCGTCGAGCTCCCGGTAGCGCGGGACGCCCGAGTTGGTGACGTCGCCGTCGAGGGCCGCCTCCACGTCGAGGTCCGTGCCGGCGCCCTCCACCGTGAACTCCGTGCGCAGGGCGGCGAGATGGGGATCGGCCATATGCACCAGGCGCAGCTGGCGCACGGTCAGTACGCGTCCGTCGCCGATCGCGAAGCGGGTTCGGCGTTCCAGCACCCCGGAGTCCAGGTGCACGGTCTGCCGGTGGTCCTGCACCGGTGCGGTGTCCGGCGTGAGCCAGTCCCCTCCGGCGGCCCGGAAGGACAGGGGCAGCCAGTTGGGCAGGTTGACCATGTCCTCGTTCTCCACCTCGCGGTCCGCGACGGTAGAGGTCAGCCGGTTGTAGCAGCCGGCCACATAGGTGCCCGGGTAGTGCACGTCGTCCGCGGCGCACTCGGGCAGTGCGCCGCGGGTGGCGAAGTAGCCGTTACCCAGCGTGCACAGGGACTCCCGCAGCCGCTCCTCGGCGGGGTCGTAGTGGTCGTAGTCCCAGGTGGAGGCGGTCGCGGTCACAGGATTCCCTTCGCTGGGCGCCGCGGCACGGCGGGTCAGCCCTCCCAGGACCAGTCGGCGACCTCGGGCAGGTCGACGCCGTGTTCCCGGATCCACTCGTGGTGGCGCAGCCGGATGTCCTCCATGCGCTGCCGCACGGCCGCCGCGCGCACGGCGAGGCCGGGTACGCGGTCGATGACGTCCATGACCAGGCGGTAGCGGTCCATGTCGTTGCCGAGGACCATGTCGAAGGGCGTGGTGGTGGTGCCGATCTCCTTGTAGCCGCGCACATGCAGGTGCGCGTGGCCGGAACGACGGTAGGCGAGGCGGTGGATGAGCCACGGGTAGCCGTGGTAGGCGAAGATCACCGGCTTGTCGGCGGTGAACAGGCCGTCGTACTCGAAGTCGCTCATGCCGTGCGGGTGTTCCCCGCTGGGCAGCAGCCGGGCGATGTCGACGACGTTGACGACGCGTACGGCGAGGTCGGGCAGGTGTTGGCGGATGAGCTGGGCGGCGGCCAGGATCTCCTGGGTGGGGACGTCGCCGGCGCAGGCGAGCACCACGTCGGGTTCACGGGTGCCGTCCTCGGTGCCCGCCCAGTCCCAGATGCCGGCGCCGCGCGCGCAGTGCACGCGGGCCTGGTCCATGGTCAGCCAGTCGAAGCAGGGCTGTTTGCCGGCGACGATCACATTGACGTAGTCGCGGCTGCGCAGGGCGTGGTCGGCCACGGACAGCAGGGTGTTGGCGTCCGGCGGGAAGTAGACCCGTACGGCTTCGGGGCTCTTGTTGAGGATGTGGTCGACGAAGCCGGGGTCCTGGTGGGAGAAGCCGTTGTGGTCCTGGCGCCACACGTGCGAGGTGAGCAGGTAGTTGAGGGAGGCTATGGGCGCGCGCCAGGGCAGGCGGCGGGTGACCCGGAGCCACTTGATGTGCTGGTTGACCATCGAGTCGACGATGTGGACGAACGCCTCGTAGCAGGAGAACAGTCCGTGCCGGCCGGTGAGGAGGTAGCCCTCTAGCCAGCCCTGGCAGGTGTGTTCGGACAGGATCTCCATGACGCGGCCGTGCCGGTCGAGGTCCTCGTCGACGGGCAGGGTCGCTTCCTGCCAGGCCTTGCCGCTGGCGGTGTAGACGGCCTGGAGGCGGTTGGAGGCGGTCTCGTCGGGGCCGACGAGGCGGAAGTCGCGCCGGTCGGCGGTGGCGGCCATGACGTCCGCGAGGAGGTCGCCGAGGACGCGGGTCGGTTCGTGCATGCCCGCGCCGGGCTTGTCGACGGCGACGGCGTACGTGTCCAGGGGCGGCAGGGGAAGTTCGCGCAGCAGCAGGCCCCCGTTGGCGAAGGGGGACGCGCCGAGGCGGCGCGGGCCCTCGGGGCAGGCGGCGAGGACGGCGGGGCGCGGGGCGCCGGTGTCGTCGAACAGCTCCTCGGGCCGGTACGAGCGCAGCCACTGCTCCAGCTGCCTCAGGTGCTCCGGGTTGGTGCGGACGGCGGAGAGCGGGACCTGGTGGGCGCGCCAGGTGTTCTCCACGGGCAGTCCGTCGACCTCGGCGGGGCCGGTCCAGCCCTTCGGGGTGCGCAGCACGATCATCGGCCAGCGGGGCCGCTCGGTGGCACCGTCCTCGCGGGCGGCGCGCTGGATCGCGGCGATGCGGTCGAGGCAGGTGTCCATGGCGTGGGCCATCGCCCGGTGCACGGCGGCGGGGTCGTCGCCGGTGACGTGGACGGGGTCGTGGCCGTAGCCGCGCAGGAGTTCGTCGAGCTCGGCCTCGGGGAGGCGGGCCAGGACCGTCGGGTTGGCGATCTTGTAGCCGTTGAGGTGGAGGATCGGCAGGACGGCGCCGTCGTTCACCGGGTCGAGGAACTTGTCGGAGTGCCAGGACGCCGCCAGCGGGCCCGTCTCCGCCTCGCCGTCGCCGATCACGCAGGCGACCACCAGGCCGGGGTGGTCGAAGGCGGCGCCGTAGGCGTGCGAGAGCGAGTAGCCGAGCTCGCCGCCCTCGTGGATGGAGCCGGGCGTCTCGGGGGCGACGTGGCTCGGTACGCCGCCGGGGAACGAGAACTGCTTGAAGAGACGGGCCATGCCGGCCGCGTCCCGGGTGACGTCCGGGTAGGTCTCGGTGTACGAGCCCTCCAGCCAGGAGTTGGCGACGACGGCGGGTCCGCCGTGGCCGGGGCCCCAGATGCACAGGGCGTCCAGGCCGCGGGCCTTGATCACCCGGTTGAGGTGGGTGTGGACGAGGTTGAGGCCCGGTGAGGTGCCCCAGTGGCCGAGGAGGCGCGGCTTGACGTGTTCCGGGCGCAGTGGCTCGGTCAGCAGCGGGTTCGCCATGAGGTAGATCTGGCCGACGGAGAGGTAGTTCGCGGCTCGCCAGTGGGCGTCCAGGGTGGCGAGCTCCTCGTCGGGGAGGCCGGGGGGCGCCTGCTGCGGGTCGGCGGACATCGGGGGTCCTTTCCGTGTCGGGACAGCGGTCGGGCCGGGGCGGGGTGTGTCGGGGGGTGCGTGGTGGTTCC
>NZ_WWHX01000835.1 GCF_009862125.1 Streptomyces sp. SID5910 | reverse complement strand
CACGGAGCCGGCGTACGGCCCCCGCCACACCGCCCGCGCCCCCGGTGCCGTCCGCACCGCCGGTGGCCGCCGCCACGCGCCGCAGCAGCGCGTCCGTGCCGACGCGGCCCGCGTGCGTACGGGTCAGGCAGTCCCGCACGATGTCCCGCCAGGCGTCCGGCAGCCCGGGCGACAGGCGCAGCTCGTCCGTGCCGCGGGCGTAGGCCACGGCGGCGTCGCGGCGGGCGCTCGGGGTGCCGCCGGGCAGCGGGAAGGACCCGGTGAGCACCAGGTGCGCCAGGACGCCGAAGGCCCACACGTCGGCGGACGGGCGGATCCGGCGGCCCCGTTCGCCGATCTCCGACCACAGCAGCTCGGGCGGCGTGTAGTCCGGCGTGGAGAAGGCGGGCGTGTAGGCGTGGGTGCCCTCCAGCTCGGCGGCCATGTTGAAGTCGGCGAGCCGGACCGAACCGTCGGCCATCAGCAGCACGTTGGCCGGTTTCAGGTCCCCGTGCACCCAGCCCGCCCGGTGCAGCTGAGTCAGCCCCGCGCAGACCTGCGCCAGCAGCGCGGGCCCGTCCGGCGGGCGGGGCGTCGCGGCCAGCCGGGCCGACAGGGACCCCTCGGCCCGCTCCAGCACCAGGACGGTGGCGCCGTCGAGCCGCGGACGGGCCGGGTCGTCGACGGTGAGGGTCTCGTACATCCGGATCAGCCGGGGCTGCCGCAGCCGCCGCAGCAACTCGACCTCGCGCTCGATCAGTTCGCGCAGGTGGGCGAGCTGGCGCGGGGTGCCCGTGCCGGTCGGCAGGAACTTCAGGGCGGCCGTGCGGGGCAGGGCGCCGCCGCCCGCGTCGCCGGTGCGGCGGGCGGCGTACACGCTGCCGAAGGCGCCCGTCGCGATCGGCTCGCGCACCTCCCAGACACCCACCCGGTACCCCTTGGGCACGGGCACGGCGTACGGCTCGGTCACCGCAGCGGCCGTTCGGACGGCGCGGCGAGGACCACCAGGTCGTCCTCGCGGACCAGGTCGAAGCGGAGCGCCAGCGAGACCAGCGACTCCTTCTTGCCGTTCAGCCGCGGACCCGGCTCGGCCGTCTCCGGTCCCGGCTTCAGGCGCAGCTTCACGGCCAGGTAGTCGATGTTCCACTGGACCGACGTGCGGGAGGCGGCCGGCCAGGCGGGGCGCAGCCGCTCGACGACCTGGTCCATGGTGGGCAGCGGCGCGTGCGGCGTGCCCCGCAGCCGGGGCTCGCACAGGGCGGCCAGCACCGCGAAGTACCGCTTGGTGCGGTCCACGGAGAAGGCCGGGGCGGTCGGCTCGCCGTCGGCGCCGGCCTCGTCGCGCAGATAGTCGTGGCGCGGCGCCCACACCTCGACCGGCAGCAGGTCGCCCGCGGCGGGCAGCACGATCCGCGAGAACTCGAACGGCACCGGCGCGTCGAGACGTCCCGGCGCCACCTTGATGTGCTCGCCCGCGCCCTCCGGGTTCTCCACCACGTACGTCTGCCGGGACGAGAGGTTGCTCAGCGTCCAGAACGTGCCGTGGGCGGTGATCTCGCCCGCTCTTCTGGACACGCCGTCGTGCCCGATCAGCAGGCCGCCCTCCGGCACGGCCCGCCCGAAGGCGAGCCGTTCACCGGGGGCGAGCCGGAACTGGGGGCGGGTGCGGTCGCGTTCGTCCTCCGTGGTCGGCGGAGGTACCACGATGATGCTGTACAAGGTGCGTCTCCCCGTGCCTGACGGCTACCCAGGCCTACCCGGGCCAGACTAGGGCGACGCACCAGGGCCGTGTCCCCCCTCGTACGGGTGAGACACGGCCCTTGGAAGTGATTGGCGCGAACTGTTCAGTCGCCGCGGTGCCTTCAGTAGCGCGGGCGGCTGAACCAGGCCGTGCCGCTGGACACCACCGGGGCGGCGGTGATGATGGCACCGAAGGTGACCCACAGCAGCGGGAAGATGATCGCCGAGGCGAGGCCGGAGTCGAGGCCGACGAACAGCATGATGAGGCCGACGATCGTGCCGAGCGCGCCGTAGACGACGGTGGTGATGCGGATGCCCTGGCCGCCCTTGCCGAACTTGACGCCCAGCGTGATGGACAGCGCCGCGAGACCGAACGCGATCAGGGCGATCACCACGAGCACGCCGGCCGCGATGTCACCGCCGTCGCTGATCGCGCCGAACGGGTCGTCGGAGGAGGAGCTCAGGTCGTCCGCCGCGTCGGAGACGTCGTTGGCGATGGCGGCGACGTACAGCCAGATGAGGCCGATGATGATCTGGACGGCCGAGATGATGAAGAGGAAGACCCGGGCCGTCACCAGCAGCCCCGGCATCGACTGCGGCAGCATCTGGTTCCCGCCCGGGTAACCCGGGTAGCCCGGCTGCTGCGGGAAGCCGTAGCCCTGGGGAGCGGCGGGCGGCTGCTGGGGGTAACCGTAGCCCTGCTGGGGTGGGGCGGGCGGCTGTGCGGGCGGGGGCCCGTAGGGATTGTTCGGGTCGCCGAAACTCATGGCGGTCCTTCCTCCGATGTGCTCCGTGTGCGGGGACGCGCGGCACGGCTCGGAGGAATTTCTCCAGATGGTTGCGGTCCGTCCCCCCGGTACTGCCCGCGGCACTGTGCTGCACCATCGTTCTCGACCGTCACGGGCTTGTCCAGCCGGATTCGACAGGTGTTGTGCAAGTGCAACATCGCTGATCATGACCGGACACGGCCGGACCCGTCCCCGTGTGCCCGGCCGGGCCGGGCCGGTGGTGCCCGCATGGCGGCCGGATTGGAACCGGGGGCCGGTCATCCGCGAGGATGGGGGCATGACCGCCCAGATTCTCGATGGCAAGGCCACCGCAGCCGCGATCAAGTCCGAACTGGCCGCCCGCGTGGCGGCGCTGAAGGAGAAGGGCGTCACGCCCGGCCTCGGCACCGTCCTGGTCGGCGACGACCCCGGCAGCCAGAAGTACGTCGCGGGCAAGCACCGCGACTGCGCCCAGGTCGGCATCGCCTCCATCCAGCGTGAACTGCCCGGCACGGCGACGCAGGAGGAGATCGAGGCGGTCGTCCGCGAACTGAACGAGGACCCGGCCTGCACCGGCTACATCGTGCAGCTCCCGCTGCCCAAGGGCATCGACGAGAACCGCATCCTCGAACTGATGGACCCGGACAAGGACGCCGACGGCCTCCACCCGATGAACCTCGGCCGCCTCGTGCTGAACGAGCCGGCGCCGCTGCCCTGCACCCCCAACGGCATCCTCACCCTCCTGCGCCGCTACGGCGTGGAGACCAAGGGCGCCGAGGTCGTGGTCGTCGGACGCGGCGTCACCATCGGCCGCCCGATGCCGCTGCTGCTCACCCGCCGCAGCGAGAACGCCACCGTGACCCAGTGCCACACCGGCACGCGTGACCTGTCCGCCCACCTCAAGCGCGCGGACATCATCGTCGCCGCGGCCGGTTCCCCGCACCTGGTCCGCGCCGAGGACGTCAAGCCCGGCGCGGCCGTCCTCGACGTCGGCGTCTCGCGCAACGCCGAGGGCAAGATCGTCGGCGACGTCCACCCGGACGTGGCCGAGGTGGCCGCCTGGATCTCCCCGAACCCCGGCGGCGTCGGCCCGATGACCCGGGCCGAGCTGCTCGTCAACGTGGTCGAGGCGGCGGAGCGCAGTGCCGGCTGAGGGACGGAGCACGGTGCCGGCCGAGGAACAGAAGGGGCCCGGGGGCGACGAGCGCCCGGAGGACGGCCGCGCGGAGTCCGGCCGCGCCAAGGGCGATCGCGCGGAGGACGGACGCGCCAAGGGCGAGCGCGCGGAGGACGGCCGCGCCAAGGGCGAGCGCCCGGAATCCGGAGGCTCGGAGGCCGGACGGGCGAAGACGGGACGCGCGAAGGGCGAGCGCGCGGAGTCCGGAGGCTCGGAGGCTGGACGCGTGAAGGGCGAGCGCCCGGAGTCCGGCGGTGCGGAGGCTGGACGAGCGAAGGGTGATCGTCCGGAGTCCGGAGGCTCGGAGGGCGAGCGCCCGGAGTCCGGCGGTGCGGAGGCCGGCGCGGCGGAGGGTGAGCTCACCGTTCGGGACCCCGTCAGCGCGCCCGATGCCGAGGGCAGGCCGCGGCGCGCCACCCGGCGGTTCCCGCTCTTCACGCGGGACACCGCGCGGCCCGAGGGCGGCGGCCGGGCCGCGCCCGGTGACGCCCCGGCGCCCGCCCGGCAGTGGCCGGTGATCACGGTGGTGGCCCTCGTCGGGATCGGCCTGCTGCTGACCGCGCTGGACGTCTTCCGCTGGGGCACGGTGCTGATCGGCGCCGCGCTGCTGATCGGCGCCGCGCTGCGCTGGGCGGTGCCCGACGTCGGCATGCTCGCGGTGCGTTCACGCTTCACCGACATCGCCACCTACGCCGTCCTGGGCCTCAGCATCACCCTGCTCGCGCTGATGACGCAGCCGGAACCGCTGCTGCAAATCCCGTTCCTGAAGGACACGCTGCACTTCACCGTCAGCAAGTAACGGCCCGCGTACGACGGCCCGTCCTCCACCCCCGTGGGAGAACGGGCCGTCGCCGCGACCAACCCTCCAGCACGCGGAACGCCCTGTTCAACGCCTGGCGGGGCGCTGTGGCACGGAAGTGACCGTTCCGCTACGGAGTACGTGAACGGCGTGGTCCTTGTGCCGGGCGTGACCGGACATGTGCGTTCCGTGTGCCGAAGTGTCGACAAGTTCGGGGATGTGCCCCCAAGTCGCTCAACGACGGGGCTAGCGTGGTCGATCCGTACGACGGTGGGGGTTCCGTTCGATGCACGGGGCCGCCGGTGGGACACTGGACCACGGACCAGCGGGCGTGCGACGGTGCATGCCCGCGGCCTCTGTGCTCCTGTGCGCCCCCACCCCGGGAACTGAGATCCTGACCGGGCGCATCCCTGTGGGTAGCCAGAACGGGGACTCGGCGCGGGACGCCGCGCGCGAGGACCGCGGGGGATTGAGCGGGGAACGAAACAGCACGTCACCGGGGGGAAGAGGGGGAAGCAATGCCTCGTTGGAAGGCCTTGCCGGAGGAACTCGATCCACAGATCAGAGAGTTCGCCAGCCAGTTGCGCCGGCTCGTCGACCGCAGCGAGCTGAGCATCGCGTCGCTCGCCGACGCCACGGGCTACAGCAAGACGTCCTGGGAGCGCTATCTCAACGGCCGGCTGCTCGCGCCCAAGGGCGCCATCGTGGCCCTGGCCGAGGTGACGGGGACCAACCCCGTCCACCTGACCACCATGTGGGAGCTGGCCGAGCGTGCCTGGAGCCGCTCGGAGATGCGCCACGACATGACCATGGAGGCCATCCGGATCTCGCAGGCGCGCGCCGCGCTCGGCGAGCTGGGCACGCCCGCGGCCGGCTCGCGGAACGGGCGGAGCGGCAAGTCGGGCCGGCACGGCGGCGGTGCGGCGGCGAAGCCGGGGGTCGCCGGTCCGGCCGGTGTGGCGCCCACGCTGCCGCCGTCGACGGTGCCCGCGCAGCCGACGGCCGCCGACAGCCCCGACTCGGCCGCCGGCCCGGTCCGGGGCGGCGGTGCGCCCGGCGGGTTCTCGGACACGTCCTCGGGCGGGCCCTCCGACGGCAACTCGTGGGGGCTCGCGGGTTACCGGGGGCCGTCACCGACCGGTGAGCGCGTGCCGCGCAACGGGCACCGGCCCGCTTCCGCTTCCGGTTCCGCTTCCGGTTCCGCTTCGGGGGCGTACGCGGGCGGTCCGGCCGCCACCGCGCCGGTGCCGGACGCCCACGGGGCCGCGGGTGCGTACGGCCGGCCCCCGCAGGGCGGCTCCGGCGCGCGGAACGGCGCGTCGGGGGGCGGCAAGCGGATGGGGACGTTCGTCGCGGGCGTCGTCGGCGTGCTCGTCGTGGCCGCCGGTGCCTTCTTCCTCCTGAACGGCGGCGGCGAGAAGAAGGACGAGGGCACCAAGCCCTCCCCGTCGCCCACGGTGAGCGCCAACCCGAAGCTGCCGCCCGGGGTGAAGTGCGGCGGCGACCAGTGCACCGGCAAGGACCCGGAGGCCATGGGCTGCGGCGGCGAGCTGGTGACCACCGCCGCGCGGGCCACCGTCGGCACGGCGTCCGTCGAGGTCCGCTACAGCAAGACCTGCGGCGCCGCGTGGGCCCGCGTCACCCAGGCCGGCCAGGGTGACGAGGTCACGGTCAGCGCGGGCGGCAAGAACGAGCAGGCGGGGCAGGTCACCGCGACCGGCGACACGGTCGCGTACACGCCGATGGTGGCGGTGAAGGCCCCCGCCGACGCCAAGGCCTGCGTGACGCTGGCCGCGGGCGGCCAGGGCTGCACGGACTGAGGCTCCCCGCCCGGATCGGGCGGGGAGCGGCTGAGCCGTTCGGGGGAAACGCGGTCGTAGGGAAGAAAATCTTCCTGTCGTAGGCATGGTCCGCGGACGCGCGGGCACGCGACAAGGTATCCCCCCACGGGAGTCCGGCAACGGTCCCCGAACGGCGGTCGCCAGTCCCTCCCTCTCCCGGACCCGGCGACCGCCTTTTCCTGCCCGGCGTGCCCCCTCCGGGTGACCGGGAGCGGGGCTGTGGGCCGGGCCACACCGACCCCGACGCCCCGGACAGCGCGGGCGCGATAGCCTGACCGCTGGATCTCTCTTGACGCCAAGAGATCGATCATCCGCCGGGGCAGGGACGCCCCACCGCCAGCTGTCATACGGAGAACGCCATGACCCGCACTCCCGTGAACGTCACCGTCACCGGCGCGGCCGGCCAGATCGGTTACGCCCTGCTCTTCCGCATCGCCTCCGGCCAGCTGCTCGGCGCGGACGTGCCGGTCAAGCTCCGCCTCCTGGAGATCACCCCGGCGCTCAAGGCCGCCGAGGGCACCGCGATGGAGCTCGACGACTGCGCGTTCCCGCTGCTCCAGGGCATCGAGATCACCGACGACCCGAACGTGGCCTTCGACGGCACCAACGTCGCCCTCCTCGTCGGCGCCCGTCCCCGCACCAAGGGCATGGAGCGCGGTGACCTCCTGGAGGCCAACGGCGGCATCTTCAAGCCGCAGGGCAAGGCCATCAACGACCACGCCGCGGACGACATCAAGGTCCTCGTTGTCGGCAACCCGGCCAACACCAACGCGCTGATCGCCCAGGCCGCCGCCCCGGACGTACCGGCCGAGCGCTTCACCGCGATGACCCGCCTCGACCACAACCGCGCGCTGACCCAGCTCGCGAAGAAGACGGGCTCGACGGTCGCCGACATCAAGCGTCTGACCATCTGGGGCAACCACTCCGCCACCCAGTACCCGGACATCTTCCACGCCACGATCGCCGGCAAGAACGCCGCGGAGGTCGTGAACGACGAGAAGTGGCTGGCGGACGACTTCATCCCGACCGTCGCCAAGCGCGGTGCCGCGATCATCGAGGCCCGTGGCGCCTCGTCGGCCGCCTCCGCCGCCAACGCCGCCATCGACCACGTGTACACGTGGGTCAACGGCACCGCCGAGGGCGACTGGACCTCCATGGGCATCCCGTCCGACGGCTCCTACGGTGTCCCGGAGGGCCTGATCTCCTCCTTCCCGGTCACCACCAAGGACGGCAAGTACGAGATCGTCCAGGGCCTGGACGTCAACGAGTTCTCCCGCGCCCGCATCGACGCGTCCGTCAAGGAGCTGTCGGAGGAGCGCGAGGCGGTCCGCGGTCTCGGTCTCCTCTAGGACCCTCCGCTCCGCGGGCCGTACGTCACGACCCCGCACGGGCTCCGTTCCGGTTTCGGCCGGAACGGAGCCCGTTGCCGTTTTCGCCGCTACCTTCGGAACACCGGGTTCGACGTGTGCGGGGGGTACGGATGAACGGCTGGCAGGGCGACGGTTCGCAGGAGGAGCCGGAAGCGGGATCGGACCACGGGCCGAGCGAGGAGAGAGGCCGGGCGGCCTGGACCCCGGACGGCGGCGACGCCCCGGCCGAACCGCCCCCGTGGGCCACGGCCCAAACCCGCACGAGCCTCACGCCCCCGCCGTTCGCTGCCGCTGCCTCAACGCCGTCGGCCGCCCCGCCGGCTCCGTGGGTGCCGGCCCCGACGCCGCCGGCCGGCACGCCCGAGGCGGCGGGTGCGACGCCCGCGACCCCCGGCTCCGCCGGACCCGCGTCCACCGCCCCGCCTCCACCGGCCCCGTGGGCGTCCGACCCCGCCGGTCAGGCGCCCG
>NZ_WWHX01000834.1 GCF_009862125.1 Streptomyces sp. SID5910 | reverse complement strand
GAGGCTGTGGGCGGTAGTGGCGGCGTCCAGGGGCAGGGTGGGCAGAGTCGGCGGTGGCAGTCGTTCGACGAGGACGACGGGGACGTTGAGCGTCCCGAGCCAGCGCAGCAGGTCCTGGCCCGCGTCGCCGGTGTTGGTGGGGGCGACGAGCAGGGTGCGCACGCCGCGGTCGAGGAGCCCGGTCACCTGGCGCCGGTCCTCCGTCGCGTCGTAGGCGGAGGCGCGCAGCACCAGTCGTCCGCCCGCGGCGGCCACGGCCGACTGCGCTCCCTGGATGACGGCCGGCCAGTAGTACTCCACGGTGGGGACGACCATGCCGACGAAGGCCTGCTCGGGAAACCGGCCGTGCGCGAGGACGCTCCGGTGCTGGGGTCTCTCGTCGGCTCCCGGACCGCGGTGGGGCAGCGTGACCCCGCCGTGGACGCGCATCACCAGTCCGCGGTCGGCCAGCGTCGTGATGTCCCTGCGGACGGTCACGGCGGTGACGCCGAGCCGTTCGACCAGATCCGCCAGGCGCGCGCTGCCCTGTTCCCGCACGATGGCGAGAAGGAACTTCTGGCGCTCCGCTGCCAGTGCCATGGTGATCTGATCCTTCGCTTTGAACGCTTTGTATCGTTCGACTTCTGTTGTGTTCGTTCTGTTCTATCGCACGGCGCTCAGGCTGTGAACCGGGTGTGGGCTTGGTCGCTCAGCGCACTCATACGCATACGGAGAGCGCGAAACTGCTCGGGGGTTGGACTCGGTCAGCCTCTTTGATCTTTGCTTTCCTATCGATCGTGATCGATGCAGCTCGTTTTCGTTGACCGAAAATCGCGCAGGGGCTGAAGTGTGCGAACACCTTCCTGCGTGAAAGGAAACCCCAGGTGTTCGGTTACTCCTCCGACGCCGGCAACATCGGAAGCACCCCTCGGACGCACTGGTCGCGGAGGTCCCTGCTGCGGACCTCCGCGGGCCTGGGCACCGCGCTTCTCGCCGGCGGCGCCCTCACCAGTTGTTCGAGCCGGACCTCCGGAGCCACACGCGTACGACTGTGGTCGTGGCTCACCGGCATGGACCAGTACGTCGCCGCGTTCAACTCCTCCCAACGGGACGTACACGTCGAGCTGAGTGTGATAGCCGCCGGCATCTCCGGCGGCTACGCCCAGCAGACCAACGCGATCCGCGCCCACAACGCCCCCGACATCCTGCACGTCGAGTACCAGGCGTTGCCGCAGATCGTGACGACCGGTGGCCTGCGCGACCTGAGCGCCGACGTGGACGACCTCGCCGGCGGTTTCCTGCCGGCCGCGTGGCAGAGCGTGCGCCCCGGCGGGAAGACCTGGGCGGTGCCGATGGACTTCTGCCCGATGGCCTTCTTCTACCGCAAGGACCTGTTCGACAGGGCCGGCATCCAAGTTCCCCGCACCTGGGCGGACTTCCGCCAGGCCGCCTCCGCCGTCAGGAAGGTCGACCGGGAGGCACGGATCACCACCTTCCCGCTCAACGACGGCGCCTTCCTCGCCGGACTGGCCTGGCAGGCCGGCGACCCCTGGTGGGACATCGCCTCGGACTCCTGGCGGGTCGGCATCGACGGTCCGGGCACCATGCGCGTGGCCGAGTACTGGCAGGACATGATCGCCTCCGGCCGGGCAGCGAGCGGGGCGACCGGCACGCAGAGCTGGACATCCGCCATGCACCACGGACGGCTCTGGGGGATGCTCGGGGCCACCTGGGGCGTCGGCATGCTCCAGAAGTCCCTGCCCGCGGACAAGGACCGCTGGGCCGTCGCCCCCCTGCCCGGCTGGGCCGACGACCCGTCCACCGGTGTCTGGGGCGGGTCCGCCTTCGGAGTCTCCGCCGAGAGCGAGGCGCCCGAGGCCGCCCTCACGTTCCTCCGCTGGCTCAGCACCGACCCCGCCGTCCCCCGGATCGGAGCGGAGGTCACCTTCCCCTCGCCCGCCTACCTCGCCAACCGGGAAGTGGCCCGCACCACCTACGCGGACGACTACTTCGCCGGTGCCCCGATCTTCGACGTACTGGACGAGGCCGCGACCCGGGTCCCCGAGTGGACCTGGGGACCGACGTCGCTGAGCGCGTTCGCCACCATCGCCGACGCCCTGGGCCCGGTGGCCACCGGAGCGACCACCATCCCCAGAGCCCTGCACGAGGTGCAGTCGTCGACAGTGGCCGCCATGCGCGCCCGCGGCCTGGCCGTCACGGACGGGAGCCGGACATGACCACCGCCCAGACCGTGGAGACGGTGTCCACACCGTCTTCCGTGCCCCCGCCGGCGCACAAGCCGGCCGGCCGCCGCCGCTTCACCGGCGCCGCCCTCGCCGCGCCCTTCGCCCTGCTGCTGCTCTGTACCGTGCTGGTGCCGATCGGATACGCCTTCTACCTCAGCCTGTACACCGACCGGCTCTCCGGACTCGGATTCGACGGCTACCAACAGGTCTTCGCCGGCTTCGGCAACTACACCGACGTCCTCGGCGACCCGGCCGCCCGCGAGAGCGTGAGCAAGGTCGCCGGCTACGCCCTGATCCACATCCCCGTGATGTTCGGCGGCGCCCTGCTCATCGCCCTGTTGCTCAACTCCGCCACCGTACGGCTGCGGCAACTGTGGTCCCTGGCGGTCTTCCTCCCGTACGCGGTGCCCGGAGTGATCGCCGGACTGATCTGGGGATACCTCTACAGCCCCGGCATCGGCCCGCTCGACGGCATCCTGCCGTTCGACCCGTTCGGCGAGGCCGGCGTGCTGCCCGCCATCGTGAACATGGCCACCTGGCAGTGGATGGGCTACAACGTCATCATCTTCTACACGGCGTTGCAGACCGTGCCCCGCGAAGTGCTGGAAGCCGCGCGCGCCGACGGAGCCGGCGCTCTGCGCACCGCGCTGTCCATCAAGATCCCCATGATCCGCCCGACGATCTTCGTCGCGCTCGTCTTCACCACCATCGGGTCCCTGCAACTGTTCACCGAGCCCATGGTGCTGCGCACCTTCACCGGCGCGGTCACCAGTACGTGGACCCCCAGCCTCTACATCTACGACGCCGCCTTCATCAGGAACGACTACGGGCGTGCCGCGGCCGCGTCCATCCTGCTCGCCCTCGCCTCGGCCCTGCTCTCGGCGCTGGTGATGCGGCTGTCCTCCCGGAGGTCCCGATGAGCGCCCCCACCACCACACCGAAGTCCCCGGCCGCCCGCCGGCCGCCCGTCCTCCGTACCCCCGCCGACGGACCGCGCACCGGTTACCTCAGTTCCCGCTGGACCTCGCGCGGTGCCGTGCACGGCGTGCTCCTGCTCGCCGCCCTCTACAGCGTCCTCCCGCTGGTGTGGCTCGTCACCTCGGCCACCAAGTCCGTCGGCGACTTCTCCTCCACCAGCGCCTTCAAACTCGCCGACTTCAATCTGTGGGGCAACCTGCGTGACCTGTTCGCCCGGGAGGACGGCGTCTTCCTGTACTGGATCCGCAACTCCCTCCTCTACGCGGGCGTCGGGGCCGTCCTGGGCGCGCTGATCTGCACCGCCTGCGGCTACGCCATCGCCAAGCTCTCCTTCCCCGGCCGGCGCGCCCTGTTCGCCGTGACCCTGGCCGGCGTTCTCGTGCCGCCCACCGCGCTGGCGCTGCCCCTGTACCTGCTCGCCTCCAACCTGCACCTCGTGAACACGTTCTGGGCGGTCTTCCTCCCGCTGCTGAGCAATCCGTTCGGTGTCTACCTCGCCCGTACCTTCGCGGACGCGGCCGTGCCCGACGAGGTGCTGGAGGCGGCGCGCCTCGACGGGGCCGGGGAGTGGCGCATCTTCCTGACCATCGCCCTGCCGATGATGGCGCCCGGATTCGTCACCATCCTGCTGTTCCAGTTCGTCAGCATCTGGAACAACTTCTTCCTGCCCCTCGTGATGCTCACCGACCCCCAGCTGTTCCCCATGACGCTCGGCATCTACCAGTGGAACACCCGAGCCCCGCAGTTCCCCGACTACAACCCCCTGGTCATCACCGGCTCCCTGCTCGCCGTCGTGCCGCTGATCACCGCCTTCGTGGTGCTGCAACGCCAGTGGCGCAGCGGCCTGTCCGCAGGGAGCGTCAAGTGACCGCGACCATCCCCACCCGCACCGGACCGAACACCGCCCGGCGCAGGCCCGAAACCCTGCTGCTGATGAACGACCGGACGCTGCACACCCAGTTCGGACGGGAGGAACTGGCCAGGCTGGATGCCGCCGCCTCCCTCGGACAGCCGCTCAGCGCCTCGCACCTGGACTCCGACACCGTCCGCGCCCGCCTCGGCGCAGTGGAGGTGCTGATCACCTCTTGGGGCTGCCCGGTTCTGGACCGCGACGTGCTGGAAGCGGCCCCGAACCTCCGAGCGGTGCTGCACGCCGCGGGATCGGTGCGCGCCCATGTCCCGGACGCCGTGTTCGACCGGGGGCTCCTCGTGACCACGGCCGCCGACAGCAACGCCGAGCCCGTCGCCCAGTACACGCTCGGCGCGATCCTCTGGGCGTTCAAGAAGGCGCCCTTCCTCGCCATGGACGCACGCCGCTTCCGCGAGGACTGGAGCTACCTGCACAGCCGGGGCAAACTCAGCGGACGCGACCGCACGGTCGTCCTCGTCGGCTTCTCCCGCATCGGCCGCCGCGTCGTCGACCTCCTGCGCACCCTGGGCCTGGCCCGCGTCCTGGTCGTCGACCCCGTCGCGGACCCCGCCGAGATCACCGCGGCGGGAGCCGAACCCGCCCAGCTCGCACAGGCGCTCCCGCAGGCGGACGTACTCAGCCTCCACGCACCCGAACTGCCCGAGACCCGGCACATGATCGGCGCGGCCCAGCTGGCGGCGCTGCCGCTCGGCGCGGTGCTCATCAACACCGCACGCGGCTCCCTGGTCGACACCGCCGCGCTGGAGGACGCCTGCCGCGCCGGCCTCCACGCGGTCCTGGACGTCACCGACCCGGAACCGCTGCCCGCCGACAGCGTGCTGTACGACCTCCGCAACGTCGTCCTCACCCCGCACATCGCCGGCTCCCTCGGCTCCGAGACCCGCACGATGGCCGGCGCCGCACTCACCGAACTCGAGCGCTACGCCGCCGGCCTGCCCCCAATGGCACCGGTCACCAGGCAGTCCCTGACCGTGCAGGCATGACCCGCGCCCCCCGTTCCCCCGACCAGCCGTCCCATGAGCCCAGGAGGAGAGTCATGAACGAACCGCGCCCCAGCCGAAGGACCGTACTGCGGGCCGGCGGCCTGACGGGCCTCGCAGCCGTCGGCCTGACCGCCAACTCCGCGCAGGCGGCTCCCGCCGCCGGCGACCGGACCCCGCACATCGTCGACCTGGGCCCGGCCGTACTCCAGTTCTCGCTCATGAGCGCGACGCTGATCGGTGACACCGTCTACGTCGGATCGCGCAACATCGAGCCCGCCCAGATCATCGCCGTGGACCTGACGACCCAGAAGGTGGTGGCACGGACCGGCCTGACCAACGGCCACTCCATCCAGGCACTGGCCGCCGACGACAGCGGCAGGTACCTCTACGCCGGCGTCCTTCAGAAGGCAGCCGGCAGCCGCCCCAATCTCTTCCGCTGGGACCTGCGTTCGCCCGACAAGCCGGCCGAACCCCTCGGCTCCATCGGCGACCGCGACGTACGCGCACTCGCCGTGGCACCCGACGGTGTCGTCTACGCGGTCGGCGGTGGGAGCGACACCGTCCCGGCCCTGTGGGAGTACGACCCCGCGACCGGCGAGATCCGCAACGCGGGGATCCCCGACCAGAAGGTCACCCTCGCGCGGGCCGTCGCGGCGACTCGCACCCACGCCTTCTTCGGCGCCGGCACCACGTTCAACGGCGGCGGCGACACCAGCAGGGCCGCGCTCTACGCCTACGACCGGTCCGCCAGGACCTTCGCCTCCGTCACGCCCTCGGAAATGGCCGGCGATCCGAGCATCCGTGATCTCGCGGTCATCGGCGACCGGCTCGCCGTGAGCACCGCCGGCGCCACGGAGGACTCCAAGGTCGCTCTCATGGACCTCGGCGATCTCTCGTCGTACCGGCTCGCGACATCGATCGGCAAGGTCGCCAAGTCGTTCACGATGATCGACGACACCCTCTACTACGCCAACGAAGAGGGCCTGTTGGCCTACCGTCCGGCGACGGACGCCATCGCACCCGTGCGCTTCGACGGCCCCGAACTCGGCGAGATCTGGGGCGTGGACAGCCGCGGGGGCAAGGCCGTCGTCACCTCGGCCTACGGCTTCGTGGCCCAGATCGACCCCGTGAAGGGGACCGCCGCCGTCACCGACCTCGGCGAGGCGGGCGCGCCGATGGCCCCGCAGACCGTGATGGGTATCGCCGCCGGCGGCGGCTACGTCTATGTGGGCGGAAACGCGACGATCGCCCGTCACACACTCGGCAGCGACGAGGTCGTCAAGCTTCGCGCGCCCGGCGAGGCCAAGGACGCCATCGTCGTCAACCGCACGTTGTACACCGGGCAGTACAACTCGCAGGGCATCTGGCGGTACGACCCGCGCACCGGCAGGATCGGCCAGGCCGCGCTCTACCCCTCCGAGCAGAACCGCCCGTTGGACGTCACCTACGACGAGGACAACGGTCTCGTACTCGCCGGCGTGCAGTCCGACACCGAAGGGGGCGGAGCGCTGTGGACCTATCACCCGCGGACCGGCCGCCACCGGCACTTCGCCGATCCGGTCGACGAGTCACAGTGCGTCCGCGGTATCGCGACCCGGGACGGCGTCGCCTTCCTCGGCGGTGACAACACGTCCCCCACCGGGCCGCGCAGCACCGTCGTCGCGTTCGATCCGGTGGCCGGCAAGGAACTGTGGCGACTGGACCCGCAGCAGTCGGCCGGCACCGCCGCTCTCGCGGTCCGCGGACGTCACCTCTACGGACTGTCGCGCAAGGGCGGCCTGTTCGTCATCGACATCCCGCGCCGCAAGCTGATCCACCGCGCGGACGTCACCTCGGTCAGCAACGGTTTCGCGGCCCTGGTGACCAACCGCGGTGTCGTCTACGGCGTCTCGGACACCACCGTCTTCCGTTTCCATCCGAAGACCTTCGCCGTCTCCGTCGTCGCCCCCGACATGAACGGCGGCTGGTACAGCGGCTCCCACATCGCCCATGACGAGCACGGCCGTCTCTACACGATGCGGGGCCGCAACCTCGTCCAGATCACCGACCACCACCGGTACTGACCAGAACGGGCGCACGTGCCCGTGTCAGCCCCTCCCTCGCCGTCCCCCACGAGATGTCCGGCATCATCCCCCCACCCTTTCAGGGAGCTTCGATGAAGAACGTGCACAAGAGGATCTGCATCGCCGTCTGCATGGCCACGGCCGCCGGCACCGCATACGCCGCGACCGCCACCGCGACGCCGACGGCACCCCAGCCGCAGAAGGCGTCCAGCCTGCTCGACGTGGACTACGAGTCCGGCACCCCGGACTCCGGCATCACGGGCCTGACCACCACCCACGCCAAGGCCCCCGACGCCTCCAAGGTCGTGAAGGGCGGGGACGGGAGTTCGTACTCGATCTCCCACAAGGTGACACTGGACGACCCTGACTACGTCTCCGACGGGGCACCCCGCAGCGAGAGTGCGAACAACGAGCTGAAGACGTCGATCGTTCACGTGGGCGACGTGCACCGCTACGAGTTCAGCGTCATGCTCAAGGACTGGGAGACGGGCAAGGGCAGCGCCGGCGACATCATCTTCCAGGGCAAGCACGCGGGCGGCAACAAGCCGTCGTTCTACCTCATGGCGAAGCGCAACGAGATCGCGTTCCGCTCCCCGCTCCTGGACTTGCAGGCAACGGTGGTCGAGGACTTCCGCGACTACGTCAACAAGTGGATGCGATTCCGGATCGACGTCCGCTGGGCCGAGGACAAGACCGGGTACTACAAGGTCTCCGCCCAGATGCCGGGGGAGTCGGGCTTCACGCTCAAGAAGACGTACACCGACGTCAACACCTTCCACCCGGAGAACCCCACGACCGTCGGCTACATCAAGTGGGGCCTGTACCGTCCAGCATCCTCGACAGCAGCGGGAGACCCCGCGACGCGGGTGGTCCAGCACGACAACATCCGAGTCATCGACCTGGGCTCCTCCTGAACCACGGAAGGGGCAGAAGCCGCCGAGCCACAAGGTGCGGCGGCTCCGGTCACCGGCCGCCTGTTGCCCAGCTGAGGGCGCCGGACAGATGAGCCCGGAAGGCGGGGGCCGCGTACGACTCCGAGGTGTGACCGAGGGCTGTGAAGAAGAACCGGCCGCCCGCCTTCTCGTGGCACCAGGACAGCGGATGGTCCGAGCCGTGCGTGCCGCCCTCGTACGTGGACTCGTCGGCGCGCAGCAGGACGTGCACGTCGGCGTCGCGCGGGTGCGAGGTGAAGTCGTACCACTCGTCGGTCCAGGCCCACTGCTCCGTCAGGTGCGCGGTCGCCGGGTGTGCGGTGTCCTCCACGTGAACCAGGCCGGATTGCAGAGGAGGGTGGCCCGCGAAGCGAGTGCCGAGCAGGGTGCCGTAGAACGGCCAGTCGGGCTCGGCGTTGGCGGCCGCATGCACGGCGAGAAGTCCGCCGCCGAGCCGCACGTATGACTCCAAGGCCGCTCGGCCCGGGTCGGTGAGGACCGACCCGGTGGTGGACAGAAGGACCACGGCTGCGCACCGGTCGAGTCGTTCCCGTGTGAACGCCCCTGGATCGTCCGTGGCCTCTGCCCGGAGCCCGGCCGCCCGGCACAGCTCGACGAACGCCTCCGCGCCCGCCGGGATGGAGTCGTGGCGATAGCCGGCGGTACGTGTGTAGACCAGGACTTCCGAGGTCGGCACGGGGCCCCCTTCTTGGTAAGCGCTTTCAGTCCGACCCTAGACATCGGACCTCCGTCCCGGCAAGGCGTCGCCAGGGTCGAAGGCCCCCGCAACGGCGCTCGGTCCTGCCTGATCTCAGCCGTCTGTGCGGAGGATGACGAGGTCGTCTTCGTGGAGGCTTCCGGCGGCTACTGTTCCGCGGTGCTCGGTGACGCTGGTGACGAAGCCGTATGAGCCGTCGTCTGTGCGCAGGTCGTGGACGAGGTGGCCGTCAAGGTCGAAGGCCATGGTCCAGGCGATGGGGGTGGGCTTGGGCCGGAGGGCGTCGGGGAGGTTCCACAGCAGGACTCGCAGGAGCCCGGGGAGTGGCAGGAGTCCGTCGAGGAGGGCGTTGCGGGGTGCGGCGATCGCTGCCCAGAGGAGTCCGTCGCTGCCGAGGCTGATGTTGTCGGGCAGGCCGGGGAGGTTGTCGGCGAAGGGTTCGGTGGTGCCGGCTTTCGGGCCGGTGAGCCAGTAGCGGCTGATGCGGTATCCGGTGGTTTCGGCGAGGAGCAGGTGCGAGGCGTCGGGTGCCAGGGCCAGGCCGTTGGCGAATTTCAGGTCGTCGCGCAGTACGGTGACGGTGCCGTCGGGGGCGCGGCGCACCAGGAGGCCGGTGCAGGAGTGCTCGATGACGTCGCCGAGGTAGTGGTCGAGATGCCAGCGACGGGTGGACACGGTGAACCAGACGGTGCCGTCCGGGCCTTCGGTGACGTTGCTGGCGAAGGTCAGGGGATGCCCGGCGACGGTGTCGACGAGGACGTCGACGGATCCGTCGGGGGACATGCGCAGCAGGCCGCGGTCGTGGTCGCAGATGAGGATGGTGCCGTCCGCGGAGGGGTGCAATCCCAGTGGGCGGCCTTGGGTGTTGCCGAGGACGGTGCGGTCGCCGGTTGCGGGGTCGATCCGGAGGATGGTGCCGTCGGCGAGGCCGGTGAGCAGGCGGCCTCGCGGGTCGAAGGCGACGTCTTCGGGGCCGTGGCCACCGGTGGGGATGCGGCGGGTGACGATGAAGGGGCTCGTGGTGGCGGTGCGTCCTTGGTTGGCCGGGGCCGGGGGAGGGGTCCAGCGGCGGGGTGA
>NZ_WWHX01000833.1 GCF_009862125.1 Streptomyces sp. SID5910 | reverse complement strand
GGGGAGGGCGCGGGCGGCGAGGTCGCCGTGGTCGCGCGGGGTGCGCGGGTGGTGGAGGTGCCGGGGCCGAGGCCGGGGCCGGCTGGGGGCGCTTCGGGGGCGGCGGGGGACGGCGTGGCGGAGGGCGGGCCGTCGGACGCCGGGGTGACCGGGTCCGGGGCGCTGGTCGTGCTGTCGGTGCCGGCCGCCACCGCACACCGGCTGGTCGGCGCGGGGGCCCGGACACGGCTGGCGGTGACCCTGTGCTGAGCCTGTCAAGTCCCTCGTTGGTGGGACCGGACTGGACAGCACCGCCGGGCGGCGGCGTAGGTTGCGGAGCGTTTTGTTCCACAACCTGGTCATGTGAGGAGTGCCCCCGAGGTGAGCGCGAAGAAGGAACCGAGCGTCCTGCAAGGCTTCAAGGCCTTCCTGATGCGCGGCAACGTCGTCGATCTGGCAGTCGCGGTGGTCATCGGCGCCGCCTTCACCAACATCGTCAACTCGGTGGTGAAGGGCATCATCAATCCGCTGGTCGGCGCGTTCGGCACGCAGAACCTGGACAGCTACAGCTCCTGCCTCAAGGGCCCGTGCACCGGTACGGGCGACAGTGCGACCGGCGTGCGGATCCTGTGGGGCTCGGTGCTCGGCGCCACCCTCACGTTCCTGATCACGGCGGGCGTCGTCTACTTCCTGATGGTTCTGCCCATGTCGAAGTACCTGGCCCGTCAGGAGGCCCGCCGCAAGGCGCGGGAGGGCACGCAGGAGGTCGTCGAGGTGTCCGAGCTGGAGGTGCTCAAGGAGATCCGCGACGCGCTGGTCGCCCAGCGCGGATCGGGGCACGACCGCACCTAGAGCCTGTCGTCCGCCCTGCTCACAGGTGGTGGGGCGGCTTCTCGTCGAGGAAGCGCTTGAGGTCGGCCGCGCTGTCGGCCTCGGGCCGCTCGCCCCATCCCCGGTCGGTGTCGTCCGAGGACTGCTGGTCGAAGGGGTCGTCGAAGACCAGCGCGGGCTTCGGCGCGCGGGGCTCGGGTTCGGGGGCGGTGCTCATGGCTCCCAGGGTACGGCCCGCCCCCTACGAGCACTTCCGCCTCGTCTCTGCTGTGCTGGGACCCATGACGTCCAGTCCCGCTCCCCCGCCCGAGTCGTCCGCCCCGGCCGCCGGCCGCCGGCCCCTGCGCAGGCTCACGGCCCGGCCGCCTCACGAGTCCCACCGCGTCGCCTCGCCGCTGGAGCTCCTCTTCGACCTGTGCTTCGTCGTGGCCGTCGCCCAGGCGGGCGTCCAGCTCGTGCACGCGGTCGCCGAGGGGCATGCCGGCGAGGGGATCCTCTACTACGCGATGGTCTTCTTCGCCATCTGGTGGGCGTGGATGAACTTCACCTGGTTCGCCTCCGCGTACGACAACGACGACGTGCTCTACCGGGTCGTCACCCTGGTGCAGATCGCCGGTGTCCTGGTCCTCGCCGCCGGGATCTCCCGGGCCTTCCAGGACCACGACTTCCTGGTCATCGTGATCGGCTATGTGATCATGCGGCTCGCCATGTCCGCGCAGTGGCTGCGGGCGGCGCGCCACGCCGGGCCGGCGGAGCGCGCGATGACGCTGAGATACGCGGGTGGCGTGCTGCTCTGCCAGGTCGGCTGGGTGGGGCTGCTGTTCGTGCCGGACGCCGGAAGGGCGTGGCTGTTCCTGGTGATGGCGCTGCTGGAGCTGTGCGTGCCGACGCTCGCGGAGAGGAACCACCAGTCGTCCTGGCATCCGCACCACATCTCCGAGCGGTACGGGCTGTTCACGATCATCGTGCTCGGCGAGACCATCGCCGCCGCCACGGTCGCGGTGAAGTCGGGCATCGACGAGAACGACGCGCTGGGCGAGCTGCTGCCGATCGCGGTGGGCGGGCTGCTGATCGTCTTCGCCGCCTGGTGGATCTACTTCGTGGTGCCCGTCCACGGCCACCTGCGCTCCAGCAGACAGGCCTTCGTGTGGGGCTACGGCCACTACCTGGTCTTCGCCTCGGCGGCGGCGATCGGGGCGGGCCTTGAGGTGGCGGTGGAGGAGGCGGTCGGCAAGGCGCACATCTCGACGCTCGCGGCGTCGGCCGCGGTGACCCTGCCGACGGCGATGTATCTGCTCACGGTCTGGGTGCTGCACGCCCGCCACTTCAAGGTGGGCATCGCGCAGCAGGCGGTCCTGCCGACGGCCGCGCTGCTGGTGATCGGCTGCACGTTCCTCGGCGAGACGGCCGTGCTGGCGGCGGGCATCGTCCTGGCGCTGGCGGTGGCGACCGGGGTGACGCTGACGGCCCGTGCGGGTGCGGCGGGACGGGGGACGACGGCGCCGGCCGCCTGAGGGCGCGCCGCCGGTCGACACTGGGGGCATGACAGTTGACGCATTGACGGACGTGGCCGGGGTGCGGGTGGGGCACGCGACGCGTATCGGCGGCGGGTGGCTCACGGGCACGACGGTGGTGCTCGCGCCGGAGGGCGGGGCGGTGGCCGCCGTGGACGTGCGCGGCGGCGGTCCCGGCACCAAGGAGACCGACGCGCTCGACCCGCGCAACCTGGTGCGGAAGGTCGAGGCGGTGGTGTTGACCGGCGGCAGCGCCTACGGGCTGGACGCGGCGTCCGGGGTGATGGCCTGGCTGGAGGAGCGGGGCCGCGGGGTGCGCGTCGGCCCCGATCCGGCCCACGTCGTGCCGGTGGTGCCCGCCGCCTGCGTCTTCGACCTGGGGCGCGGCGGCGACTTCCGGGCCAGGCCGGACGCGGCCACCGGGCGGGCGGCCGTCGAGGCGGCGCACGCGAGCGCACCGGGTGCGCCGGTGGCCGAGGGCGGCGTCGGGGCCGGTACCGGGGCCGTGGTGGGGGCGCTGAAGGGCGGGGTCGGCACCGCGAGCACCGTGCTGGAGTCGGGGATCACGGTGGCCGCGCTGGTGGTGGCCAACGCGGCGGGGTCGGTGACGGATCCGGAGACGGGGGTGCTGTACGGGGAGTTGTTCCAGGGGCGGCGCGTGGAGTGGCCGGCGGCGGACGTGCACGAGGCGGCGCGGCGGCGCCTCGCCGAGGCCGCGGCGCGGAACGCACCGCCTCCGCTCAACACCACGCTCGCCGTGGTCGCCACCGACGCCGACCTGTCCAAGGCGCAGGCGCAGAAGCTGGCCGGCACCGCGCACGACGGCATCGCGCGTGCCGTGCGTCCGGTGCACCTGCTCAACGACGGGGACACGGTGTTCGCCCTGGCCACCGGCGAACGCCCGCTCGACGCGACGCAGCCGCTCGCGCTGAACGAGGTGCTGGCGGCGGGCGCGGACACGGTGACCCGGGCGATCGTGCGCGCGGTACGGGCCGCGGGGCCGGTGGACGGGCCGGGCGGGACGTGGCCGTCGTACGGGGAGCTGTACGGAGAGTTGTACGGCTAGTCGTACGGGGACGCGCGCGGGATGTCGTAACGGGGCCGGCGTCCGGTGGAAGGCCGTGCGGGGACCGGCGTTCGGGCGGCGGGAGACGGTGTGCGGCGGGGCAAGTGCCGGGCGGTGGGGGGTGATTGTCGCGGTTCTGTCACCGATCGGCTTTTCCGACGGCCGGTGGGAACCCCCTCGGCCGCCGGTCCGCTCTTCAGGGCTGAAGCGGCCACGCACATCACCTGAACCTGGAGCAGCCCGTGACAACGCAGGACGTATCAGCGCGTCGTGTACTGGTGGCCTGTGCCGCCCTCGTGGCCGGCGCCCTGACCCTCACCGCCTGCGGCGGCAGCGCCAGCGCCGACGACAAGAGCGGCGGTGACGGCAGGGACGGCACCGGTTCGGTCAAGACCTCCGTGGCGAAGGTGGTGATCTCCGCGAAGGACGGTTCGACCGGCGCGTCGATCAACGCGACCGGCGTGAAGGTCAGCGACGGCAAGCTGACCGACGTGCGGATGACGGTGGCGGGCTCGGGCACGGCCGTGCCGGGCTCGGTGTCCGCCGACGGCACGAGCTGGAAGCCGAAGGAGCAGCTGGAGCGCGGCACGAAGTACCGGATCAGCGCGAGCGCGAAGGACGCGGCAGGTCTGCCGGCCTCGGCCGACGCGACCTTCACGACCGTCTCCTCGGACAACAGCTTCATCGGCACCTACACCCCGGACGGGGGCGCCACGGTGGGCGTGGGGATGCCGGTGTCGTTCACGTTCGACAAGGAGATCGGCGACAGGAAGGCCGTGCAGTCGCACATCACGGTCACCTCCAGCAGCGGACAGGAGGTGGTCGGGCACTGGTTCGGCGCGCAGCGGCTCGACTTCCGGCCCGACGACTACTGGAAGGCCGGCTCCAAGGTCACCATGAAGATCGACCTGGACGGGGTGGAGGGCGCGAACGGCGTCTTCGGCGTGCAGAAGAAGACCGTCACCTTCACCGTGGGCCGCTCGCAGGTCTCCACGGTCGATGTGAACACGCAGACCATGACGGTCGTGCGCGACGGCGAGACGGTCAAGTCGATCCCGATCTCGGCGGGCAGCGCCGAGAACCCGACGTACAACGGGCAGATGGTGATCTCCGAGAAGTCCCCCCAGACGCACATGGACGGCTCGACGGTCGGCTTCGGCGGCGAGTACGACATCCCGGACGT
>NZ_WWHX01000832.1 GCF_009862125.1 Streptomyces sp. SID5910 | reverse complement strand
TCGCGCTGCTCGGCCCGAACGGCGCCGGCAAGACGACCCTGGTGCTCCACCTCAACGGCATCCTGTCCGGCGGCGCCGGCACGGTCACCGTCGCCGGGCTGCCCGTGGACAAGCGGAACATGGCCGAGATCCGGCGCCGGGTCGGCATCGTCTTCCAGGACCCCGACGACCAGCTCTTCATGCCGACCGTGCGCGAGGACGTGGCCTTCGGACCGGCGGCGGCCGGGCTGAAGGGGGCCGAGCTGGAGGCGCGCGTGGACCGGGCGCTCGGCCTGGTCGGCATGGCCGCGTTCAAGGACCGGCCCCCGCACCACCTCTCCTTCGGCCAGCGACGCCGGGTCGCGGTCGCGACGGTGCTCGCCATGGAGCCGGAGATCCTGGTCCTGGACGAACCGTCGTCCAACCTGGACCCCGCCTCCCGCCGCGAACTCGCCGACATCCTGCGCTCCCTCGACGTCACGGTGCTGATGGTCACCCACGACCTGCCCTACGCCCTGGAGCTGTGCCCCCGCGCCCTGATCCTCAGCGACGGCGTGATCGCGGCGGACGGCCCCACCGGCGGCCTGCTCTCCGACGAGGCGCTGATGCGCGCCCACCGCCTGGAACTGCCCTTCGGCTTCGACCCGCGGTCGGTCACGTCGGGTACCTGAGGAATCGCAGGCGGTCGACGACTGTTGCACCCTCTGTCGCAGGCGAGCGGAAGGAAACACAGGGACGTGGACGGCGTGGACGCGGACGTGGAGATACACGGCACGGTGGCCGGGGGCTTCGAGCCGGTCAGGGACGCGTTCGCGCGGAACTTCGCGGCGCTCGGGGACCGGGGCGCGGCCGTCGCCGTCTACCGGGACGGGCGCAAGGTCGTCGACCTGTGGGGCGGCACGCGCGACATCGACGGCACCGAGCCCTGGCGCCGGGGCACCGCCCAGGTCGTGCGCTCGGCGACCAAGGGCGTCGCCGCCGCCGTACCGCTGCTGCTGCACCAGCGCGGGGAGCTGGACCTGGACGCGCCGGTCGGCGAGTACTGGCCGGAGTTCAAGGCGCACGGCAAGGAACGGGTGCTGGTCCGGCACGTGCTGAACCACCGGGCGGGGCTGCCGGTGCTGGACCGTCCGCTCACCCCCGAGGAGGCCCTCGACCCGCTGCGGGGCCCCGAGGCCGTCGCCGCGCAGGCACCCGTCTGGGAGCCGGGCACCGACCACGGCTACCACGCGCTGACCTACGGCTGGCTGCTGGACGAGCTGGTGCGCAGGGTGACGGGCGGGCGGAGCGCGGGCGAGTGGGTCGCCGACGAGATCGCCGGCCCGCTGGGCCTGGACCTGTGGCTCGGCCTGCCCGCCGAGGAGGAGGCCGCGGGCCGCGCAGGCCGGGTCGGCCGCGTCGAGGAGACGGAGCCGGCCGGGGGCGGCGGGCTGCGCCTGCGTCCCAAGCGTGCCGTCACCGAGGCGTACGGGGACCCGGACTCGCTCACCCGCCGCGCCTTCGCCGCGATCACGCCGTTCCCGGACCAGAACGACCCGGCGTACCGGGCGTCGGCCCTCCCGGCGACCAACGGCATCGCGACGGCCGACGCGCTGGCCCGCTTCTACGCGGCGCTGATCGGCGAGGCCGACACCGGGACGCGGCGGATCCGGCTGTTCGACCCGGCGACGACGGAACGCGCCCGCGCCGAGGAGTCGGCGGGCCCGGACCGGGTGCTGGTCGTCGGCACCCGCTTCGGCCTCGGCTACATGCTGCACGGCAGCGCGTCCCCGTTCCTGTCCCCCGGCTCCTTCGGCCACCCCGGCCGCGGCGGCGCCCTCGGCTTCGCCGACCCGGAGACGGGCATCGCCCTCGGCTACGTCACCAACGGCTTCCGCAAGTCCGTGACGGCCGACCCGCGGGCCCAGGCCCTGGTACGGGCGGTGCGGGCGTCGCTCGACGCGGGCTGAGCCCGGACCGGGGCCCGGCTCAGACGTGGATCGGGTGGGAGATCCGCCCCGACGCGTCGTCGATCTCGCCGTGCGCCTTGGTGAGCAACTGCATCGCGAGCTCGTTCAGCGCCCGCGCTCCGGCGACCTCCTCCCCGACCCGGGGCTGCCGGGAGTCCGCCCGGTGACGGCTGGCGTGGCCGTGCGCGCGCACCTCCGTGCCGTCGGGCAGCCGCACCATCGCGGCCGCGCGCGTGTGCCGTTCGTCCTCCGTGAACTCCAGCTCGACATGCCATCCCACAGCGGTGTGCATCATGACGATCACCTCCGGAACACCTGCTTCCAGAGTGCTCCTCGTCGCCGCCGCCCGCACTATCCGGCTCCGCACTACCCGGTGTGCAGCATCAGTCCGATCCCGACGACCAGCAGCCCCGCCGCCGCGATCCGCGGAGCGCCGAACCGCTCCTTGAAGAACACGGCACCGATCGCCGCGCCGACCAGGATGGACGACTCGCGCAGCGCGGCGATGGGGGCGAGTTCGGCGCGGGTCTGCGCCCACAGCACGAGGGCGTAGGCGGCGACGGACAGGGCCGCGCCGAGCAGCCCGAGACGGGCGTGCGGACGCAGCAGCGCCCAGGCGCCGGCGCGGTGGCGGTACAGGAAGTACGCCGGGAGGACCGTCCCCTGCACCGCCATCAGCCAGGCGATGTACCCGAGGGACGACCCGGACTCCCGGACACCGAGCCCGTCCACGACGGTGTACACGGCGATGGTCACCCCGGTCGCGAGGGCCGCGCCGATCGCCGCCCAGTCGGGCCGGCGCCCGCGCAGCCCCCACAGGGCGACGCCGGTCAGTCCCGCGCAGGACAGCGCGATGCCCGCGGTCGCCCATCCGTCGGGCACCTCGTGCGCGAAGACCGCGGCGAGGACGGTGACCAGCAGGGGCGCGCTGCCCCGGGCGATCGGGTAGGCCTGCCCGAAGTCGCCGAGCCGGAAGGACCGCATCAGCAGGGCGTAGTAGGCGATGTGGACGGCGGCGGACACGAGGAGGTACGGCCACGCGCCGGCCGCCGGGACGGCCGTGAACGGCACCAGTGCGAGCCCGATCAGCAGCCCGCCGCCGGAGATCAGGGCGAAGCCGGTGAGCTTGTCGGCGATCCGGTGGGCGATGGCGTTCCAGCCGGCGTGCGTGACCGCGGCGAGCAGGACGGCCGCGGTGACCAGCGGGGTCACGCCGAGGGCTCGCGCACGTCCACGAGGGTGGCGCCGGCGGTGGCGACGAGCTCCTTGGGCTCCATGGGGAAGACGCTGTACGGCGTGCCGGCGGCGGCCCAGACGACCTCGTGCGCGAGCAGGGACCGGTCGGCCAGCACCCGCGTCCTTTCGCGGTGCCCGAAGGGCGGCACGCCGCCGATGGCGTACCCGGTGGTCTCCCGCACGACGTCGGCCTTGGCCCGCGTGACCTTCCCGGCGCCGAGCTCCGCACGGACCCGCTCCAGGTCGACGCGGGAGGCCCCGTCCATGAGGACCAGCACAGGCACCCCGTCCGCGGCGAAGATCAGCGACTTGCAGATCTGGCTCAGCTCGCACCCGATCGCCGCGGCGGCCTCGGCCGCGGTCCGCGTCGCCTCCGGAAACCGCCGCACCTCCCCGACCAGCACATCGAGCCCGAGCCCGCGCAGGGCCTCGGCGAAACGGGGGTGGACGTCGGGGCTGCTGCCGGGGGTCGTCGTCATGACCGGCACGGTAGCGGTACGTGCAACCCGCATGCGACCCGGTTCGGGGCCCGCACACGGCGTGGCCGGTGAGGGCCGTCCCGTCCCCACGGGGCCCTCACCGGCCGGTTCTCGGCGTCGCGGTGCGTCAGGTGCGCGCCGGGACGCGGTCCTCGTCGGGGTCCGTGCCCCGGTCGGCGGCCGTGCGCAGGCCCTCGCCCTCGACGTCCACGTTGGGCAGGGCACGGTCCAGCCACCTCGGCAGCCACCAGGCCCTCTTGCCGAGCAGGGCGAGGACGGCCGGGACGATGGCCATGCGGACGACGAACGCGTCGAAGAAGACGGCGATCGCCAGGCCGAAGCCGATCATCTTGATCATGGACTCGCTGGAGCCGATGAAGCCCGCGAAGACCGCCATCATGATCACCGCGGCGGCCGTGACCACCCGGGCGCCGTGCTTGAAGCCGGTCACGACGGCCTGGTTCGGCTTCTCGCCGTGGACGTACGCCTCCCGCATGCGGGTGACCAGGAAGACCTCGTAGTCCATCGCCAGGCCGAAGACGACACCCACCATGAAGATCGGCATCATCGACATGACCGGGCCGGTCTCCTCGACGCCCATCAGGCCGGACAGCCAGCCCCACTGGAAGACCGCGACGACCGCGCCGAGCGCCGCCATGACGGACAGCAGGAAGCCGAGGGCCGCCTTCAGCGGGACCAGGACCGAGCGGAAGACCACGATGAGGAGCAGGAAGGCCAGGCCCACGACCAGGACCAGGTAGGGCAGCAGCGCGTCGTTGAGCTTCTGGCTGACGTCGATGTTCATCGCCGTCGCGCCGGTGACCAGGGTCTCCGCGCCGGTGTCCGCCTTGATGCCGGCGCCCGCGTCACGGATGGCGTGCACCAGGTCCTCGGTCTGCGCGGAGGACGGCTTGGAGTCCGGGATCACGGTGATCGTCGCGGTGTCGCCGGCCTTGTTGGGCGCGGGCGGGGTGACCGCCACGACGCCGCCCAGGCCCTTGATCCCGTCGGAGACGTCGGTGAACGCCTCCTTCGGCGCGTCGCTGCCCTTCGCGTCCACCACGACCATCAGCGGACCGTTGAAGCCGGCGCCGAAGCCCTCCGACAGCAGGTCGTACGCCCGGCGCTGCGTCGTGGACGTCGGCTGGGAGCCGTCGTCGGGCAGGCCCAGTTCGAGGGAGGTCGCGGGGATCGCGGCAGCGCCGAGACCGACGACGCCGAGCAGCAGCACGGCGACGGGACGGCGGACGACGAAGCTCGCCCAGCGGGTGCCCATGTTGGCCTTGGCGGGCTTGCCGGCCGCGTTCTTCCGCGCGGCACGGGCGCCGCCCAGCAGCTTGCTCTTCTCACCGGCCGGCTTGACCTTGCGGCCCGCGTAGCCGAGCAGCGCGGGGATCATCGTGAGGGCGATCAGGACCGCGATGGCGACCGTGCCGGCCGCCGCGACGCCCATCTTGGTCAGCATCGGGATGTTGACGACCGCGAGACCCACAAGCGCGATGACCACGGTGAGGCCGGCGAAGACCACGGCCGAGCCCGCGGTGCCGACGGCCCGCCCGGCCGCCTCCTCGCGTTCGCGGCCCTCGGCGAGTTCCGCGCGGTAGCGGGAGACGATGAACAGCGCGTAGTCGATGCCGACCGCGAGGCCGATCATCATCGCCAGCGTGGAGGTGGTGGAGCCCAGGTCCAGCACGCTGGCCAGCGCGGTGATCGAGGAGACGCCGATGCCGACGCCGATCAGCGCGGTGAGCAGCGGCAGTCCGGCGGCGATCAGCGAACCGAAGGTGACGACGAGGACGACCGCGGCGATCGCGATGCCGATGATCTCCGTCGCGCCCGTCTCCGGGACGGCCTGGAGCGCGTCACCGCCGATCTCGACGGTCAGCCCGGCGTCGCGCGCCTGCTGCGCGGCGTCCTCCAGGGCGTCCTTGGTGGACTCCTCCAGCTCCATGCCGGAGACGTCGTAGCGCACCGACGCGTAGGCGATCGTGCCGTCCTTGCTGACGGCGTCGCCCTGGTAGGGGTCGGCGACGGAGGCGACCTCGGAGCCGTCCGACAGCTCGTGGACGGTCTTCTCGACGGTCGCCTTGTTGCCGGCGTCCGTCATCTTCTCGCCGGCCGGCGACTTGAAGACGACGCGTGCGGTCGCCCCGTCGGCGCTCTGGCCCGGGAAGCGCTGTTCGAGCAGGTCGAAGGCCTTCTGGGCCTCCGTGCCGGGAATGGAGAAGGACGAGTTGCCGGCGGGCGGGGCGCTGGCCGCGCCGACACCGGCGAGAGTCAGCAGCGCCACCCAGATCAGGGCGACGAAGTGCCGTCGCCGGAAGGCGAGGCGGCCGAGTTTGTAGAGGAAAGTGGCCACGGGGGCGTACTCCCGGTCAGGTCGTGGGGTCTTCGGGGCAGGGATGATCGGCCCGACGACGTGAGCGGTGACGTCAGGTGGGGCTCAGGGACAGGGCTCAGGCGGGGGGCCTGGCCGAGGGACGTGTCAGGCGCCGAGGGCGGGGAGGATCACGGCGTCGATGTACGAGGTGAGGAACGCCCGGGTGGGCGGCTGGTCCTCCAGCAGCGTGCGGGTGGCGAAGGCGCCGACCAGCATGGGGACGAGGAAGTCCAGCGCGGGACAGTCCGCTCTGATCTCGCCCCGGTCGATCGCGCGTTGCAGCAGTCGGCGGAACTCCGCCATCTCCGGCTCCACGAGCTGTTCGCGGAACGCCTGGCGCAGGTCCGGATTCTGGTGGAGCGCCATGGCCACGCCCCGCATCAGCGCGGAGTTCTGAGCCATGGTGCAGTCGTCCTCGCGGTCCATCAGGGCGTGCAGGTCGCCCCGGAGGGTGCCGGTGTCGACGTCACCGACGTCACCGGGCTTGTTGTGCCGCATGGCCTTGACGACCAGCTCGGGCTTGCCGCCCCACTGACGGTAGAGCGTCGCCTTGCTGGACCGGGTGCGGGCGGCCACGGCGTCCATGGTGAGGGCGTCGTAGCCGACTTCCCGGAGCAGGTCGAGCACGGCGCCGTACAGCTCGGCCTCGCGCTCGGGAGTGATCCGACTGCGACGCGCGGTGGCGGTCTCGGTCATCTCGCTCTCCCCCTCTCCGGCCGGAACGGCACCGTTCGGCATGTCACTTCGTACGTGACGAATCTACCGCAGCCCACTAGCGAAACGAAACGGTTTCGTTCGTGTTGTGGGTCACGGTTGTCAGCTCCCCATAAGTTGCCGGTGCCCTGTCGGCGGCAAAGCATGGGATGGGTGAGTTATCTGCGCCTTCCCCACCTCAGCGGCGACCGGCTGTGCTTCGTGGCCGAGGACGACCTCTGGCTCGCCGACCTCGACGGTCCGGGCCGCGCCTGGCGGCTCACCGTCGACCGCACCAAGGCGGGCCACCCGCGCTTCTCGCCCGACGGCCGCCACATCGCCTACACCAGCTGGCGCACCCTGGTGCCGGAGGTCCACCTCGTGCCGGTCGACGGCGGACCCGGACGCCGGCTCACCCACTGGGGCGGCTTCGACACCCGCGTCTGCGGCTGGACGCCGCCCGAGCCCGACGGCGACAGCGCGGTCCTCGCCGTCGCCTCCCACGGCGAGCCCTTCTCGCACCTGACCTGGGCCTACAAGATCTCCCTCGACGGCGATCCCGGCCGCAAGCTGCCCTGGGGCCCGGTCACCGACATCCAGGCCGCCGACGTCGACGGCGAGCGCAGGACGCTCCTGCTCACCGGCACCCCGCCGCACGAACCGGCCGCCTGGAAGCGCTACCGGGGCGGCGCCACGGGCCGGCTGTGGCTGCACGGCGAGCGGCTGCTGCCCGACCTCGACGGGCACCTCGCCGCGCCCATGTTCGTCGCCGGCCGGGTCGCGTTCCTCTCCGACCACGAGGGCGTCGGCAACCTCTACTCGTGCGCCCCCGACGGCTCCGACCTGCGCCGCCACACCGACCACGACGCCTTCTACGCCCGCAACGCCGCGAGCGACGGTACTCGCGTGGTGTACCAGTGCGCCGGCGACCTGTGGATCGTCGACGACCTCTCGTCCGGCTCGGTGCCGCGCCGGCTCGACGTCCGGCTGAGCGGGCCGCGCGCGGGACGGCGTACGTACCAGGTGCCCGCGGCGCAGAACGTGGGCGGCATCTCCGTCGACGAGACGGGCCGCGCGAGTGCCGTCGTCGTCCGCGGCAGCCTGTACTGGCTCACCCACCGCGACGGCCCGGCCCGCACCATCGCCGACACCCCGGGCGTACGGGTCCGGCTGCCCGAGATGCTCGGGGAGAGCGGACGGGTCGCGTACGTGACGGACGCGGACGGCGAGGACGCCGTCGAGATCTCCTACCTGCCCCGGGCGACGGGGGGCCGGGCACCCCGCCGGCTGGCCTCCGGCAGGCTCGGCCGGGTGCTGGAGCTGGTCTCGGACCCGGCGGGCGAGCGCCTCGCCGTCGCCTCGCACGACGGCCGGCTGCTGCTGGTCGACGTGTCGGAGGAGACGGATGCCGCGGCGACGCTGGCGGACCTCACCGACACGGACACGGAGGCCGGCGGCGCGACCGCGGACACGGGCGCGGACCCGGGCGACGACACCACAGGCACCGGCGCGGACCCGAGCGCGGAGACCGCGGGCACCGGCCCGGGCCCGAGCGGCGGCACAGCGGCCACCGACGCGAACCCGAGCCGCGACACAGCTGGCACCGAAGCGGACCCGGGCGGCGGAACCGCAGGCACCCGCCCGCACCCGGGCGGCGGCACAGCGGACGCCGACGCGAGCCCGAGCCGCGACACAGCCGGCACCGAAG
>NZ_WWHX01000831.1 GCF_009862125.1 Streptomyces sp. SID5910 | reverse complement strand
TCGGGCATATCGTTGCAGGAGCAGACGAATCGGACCTCTCGGCGAGGAGGCCGTCATGCTCCAGGAGCTGCTGACCGCGGTGGCCGCCGTCGGAAGCGCCGGGGTGCTCTACGTCGCCTCGGCGGCGCGGGTCGTCAAGCAGTACGAGCGCGGGGTGGTCTTCCGGCTCGGACGGCTCGCGGGGGACGTGCGGTCTCCCGGGTTCACCATGGTGGTTCCGTTCGTGGACCGGCTGCACAAGGTCAACATGCAGATCGTCACGCTGCCGGTGCCCGCGCAGGAGGGCATCACCCGCGACAACGTGACCGTGCGGGTCGACGCCGTCGTCTACTTCAAGGTGGTCGACGCGGCGAACGCCCTGGTCAAGGTCGAGGACTACCGGTTCGCCGTCTCCCAGATGGCGCAGACCTCACTGCGGTCCATCATCGGCAAGAGCGAGCTGGACGATCTGCTCTCCGACCGGGAGAAACTCAACCAGGGCCTGGAGCTGATGATCGACAGCCCGGCGGTCGGCTGGGGCGTGCAGATCGACCGGGTCGAGATCAAGGACGTCTCCCTGCCCGACACCATGAAGCGCTCCATGGCCCGGCAGGCCGAGGCCGACCGGGAGCGGCGGGCCCGGATCATCAACGCCGACGCCGAGCTCCAGGCGTCGAAGAAGCTCGCCGAGGCGGCGGAGCAGATGTCCGAGCAGCCCGCCGCCCTGCAACTGCGCCTGCTCCAGACCGTGGTCGCGGTGGCCGCCGAGAAGAACTCGACGCTGGTCCTGCCCTTCCCGGTCGAGCTGCTGCGGTTCCTGGAGAAGGCCCAGGAACGGCCCGTGGAGCAGTGACGAGCGGTGACACGTGCTACACGCGTGGTTCCCGGGGCTCCTGGCAGGTGATAGACACAGCGGGGTCACAGTCCTGTCCGCCAGCAGGAAGGTTGCCCCATGTCCGCAACACGACGTCAGGTGCTCGCCCGCTCCGGTGCGCTCGGAGCCGGCATCGCCTTCACCGGAGCCCTCTCCGAGCTCTTCGCGGGCACCGCCGCCGCACACTCCCCCGGCCACTCCGGCTACGGCCCCCTGGTCCCCGACCCCCACGGCCTGCTCGACCTGCCGAAAGGATTCCGCTACCAGGTCCTGTCCCGTGAGGGCGACCGGCTGCGCTCCGGCGAGGGCCCGGTCCCGTCCAACCACGACGGCATGTCGGCCTTCCCCGGCAGGAACGGCCGCACCCACCTGGTCCGCAACCACGAGAACCGCGCCAACGGCAAGGTCCCCGTCCCCACGGTCGAGGGCCTGACGTACGACCCGGCGGGCAAGGGCGGCTGTACCGCGCTGACCCTGGACTCCCGCAACCGTGTGCTGTCCGAGCGGGTGGCCATCGCCGGTACGGCCGTCAACTGCGCGGGCGGCCCCACCCCCTGGCACACGTGGCTGACCTGCGAGGAGACCGAGGACAAGGCGGGCACCAGCGGGTACACCAAGGACCACGGCTTCATCTTCGAGGTCGACCCCGTCGACCCGCACCGCACCGGCGCCGTGCCGCTGACGGCGATGGGCCGCTTCCAGCACGAGGCGATCGCCGTGGACCCGCGGCGGGGCGTCGTGTACGAGACGGAGGACGCCTTCGAGCGGCCCTTCGGGCTCTTCTACCGCTTCCTGCCGAAGAAGCCGCTGGGCGGCACGGGCTCGCTGCGCGCGGGCGGCCGGCTCCAGGCCATGCGCGTACCCGGCGTGCCCGACCTGTCCTCGATCCAGGAGACCGGCGCCACCTTCGACCACATCGAGTGGGTGGACGTACCCGACCCGCTGGCCGCCGAGACACCGATCCGCTTCCAGGACTTCGGCCGGGGCGGCATCACCCACGCGCAGAAGCTGGAGGGCTGCTACTGGGGCGGCAGCAGCGTGTACTTCGTGTCGTCCTTCGCCCACAGCGCCGAGGGCTCGGCCGCCGACCACTTCGGGCAGATCTGGCGCTACGACCCCGAGCGGCGCCGGCTCACCCTGGTGATCGTCTTCGGCCCGGACACCGACGTCCAGCTGCCCGGCGAGTCCCCGGACAACATCTGCCTGGCCCCCAGCGGCGGCCTCATGGTCTGCGAGGACGGCAACGGCGCCCAGCACGTCTTCGGCGTGACGCGCAAGGGCGAGGTGTACGCGATGGCCCGCGGCCGGCAGAACATCGGCACGGCTGAGGAGCCCGAGTGGGGCGAGTTCGCCGGGGTCACCTTCTCACCCGACGGCGACACCATGTACGTCAACTGCTACACCCCGGGGACGACCTTCGCGGTGACCGGCCCCTGGCGCAGGTAACCGGGGGCGCACCGCCCGGTCACTGAAGCCGCGGCGACGGGGTACCCGGGGCCGCATGACGGAGAAAGCGCAGGCCGAGGGCTCGTACTGGCTTCAGACGGCACCGGGCGGTGCGCCGCGCCCCGCCCTCGCGGAGGACCTGGACGTCGACGTGGCCGTGATCGGCGCCGGCGTCGCCGGGCTGAGCACCGCGTGGGAGCTGGCGCGGGCCGGGCGCAGCGTGGCGGTGCTGGAGGCGGGGCGGGTCGCGGCCGGCGTCACCGGCCGCACCAGCGCCAAGCTGACCGCCCAGCACACGCTGGTCTACGACAAGCTGCGCCGCACCCGGGGCCCCGAGGGCGCCCGGCTGTACGCCCGCTCGCAGACCGAGGCGATCGAGCACGCCTCCGAGGTGGTCGCGGAGCTGGGCATCGACTGCGACTGGGAGACCCGGGACGCGTACACGTACGTGTGCGACGCGGGGCGCGTGGAAGAGGTGCGGGCCGAGGCGGCCGCCGCGAAGGAGGCGGGGCTGCCGGCGTCGTTCGTGACGGAGACCGGGCTGCCGTTCCCGGTGGCGGGCGCCGTCCGGGTGACCGGGCAGGCCCAGTTCCATCCGCGCAAGTACCTGCTGGCCCTCGCCGCGGACCTGGAGGCGCGCGGCGGGCGGATCTTCGAGGACACCACCGTGCACGGCCTGGACGAGGGCGAGCCGTGCCGCGTGTCGACGGGCACGGGGGCGACGGTCACCGCCCGGGACGTCGTGGTCGCCACCCACTACCCGATCTTCGACCGGGCCCTCCTCTTCGCCCGGCTCTCCCCGCGCCGCGAGCTGGTCGTCGCCGGGAGCGTCGAGGCGGACCGGGACGTCGACGGCATGTACATCACGCCGGACGAGAACACGCGGTCGGTGCGCACGGCGCCGCTGGACGAGGCGGGCCGCCGGCTGCTGATCGTCACCGGCGAGCACTTCACACCCGGCACGGGCGACACCCGGGAGCGCTTCGCGCGCCTGTCCGCCTGGGCCGGCGAGCACTTCCCCGGCGTGGACCTCACCTGGTCCTGGGCCACCCAGGACATCGACCCGACGGACACCGTCCCGATGGTCGGCCCGCTGCACCCGGGCGCGCACCACACGTACGTCGCGACCGGCTTCGGCGGCTGGGGGCTGAGCGGCGGCATGATGGCGGGCCTGCTGCTGACCGCGCAGATCACCGGCGAGGAGTGCGCGTGGAGCGGGCTGTACGACCCGCGCCGGCTGCGCACCGCGGTGCGTGAGGCGCCGGCGTTCCTGAAGACGCAGGCCGAGGTCGCCCGGCACTTCGTCGGCGACCGGCTGCGCCCCGCGCCGCCGGTGGACGCCCTGCCGCCCGGCGAGGGCGCCGTGGTCCGGGCCGGCGGCGACCGGCTCGCCGTCTACCGGGACGAGGCGGGCGCGCTGCACGCCCTCTCCCCGCGCTGCACGCACCTGGGCTGTCTGGTCAACTTCAACGCGGCGGAGCGCGCCTGGGAGTGCCCCTGCCACGGCTCGCGCTTCGCCACGGACGGCAAGGTGATCCAGGGCCCGGCGACGAAGCCGCTGGAGCAGCGGGACATCTGACCCCTCGGGGCGCGTTCTGACCCGGGAGGGTGACCCCTCGGGCACGTCGCGACACATAGTCGTACAAAATGAACAACACACTCATACGTTCGTGCGGTGATGACTCTCGTACGCCGCACCACCGCACTGTGCGCTGTCGCCGCCGCCTCCGTCGCCCTCGCCGCCTGCGGGACCACGGAGGCCGGACAGGCCCCCCGTCCGGCACCGTCCGCCTCCTCCGCCGGCCCCTCGAAGGCCGCCCCCTCCCGGCCGCCCACCCTCGCGCCCGGCCCCGCCGGCCTCACCCCCGTCTTCGAGCACGGCCCGCGCGCCGACGGCAAGACCGTCGCCCTCACCTTCGACGCCGACATGACCGCGGACGAGGGGCCCCGCGCGGCGGCGGGCGAACGGTTCGACAACCCTCAGCTGATCGCGACCCTGCGGAAGCTGAAGGTGCCCGCCACCGTGTTCATGACCGGGCGGTGGGCCGAGGAGTACCCGGACGAGGCCCGCTCCATCGGCCTGGACCCCCGCTTCGAGATCGCCAACCACTCCTACAGCCACTACGCCTACACGGACGACTGCTACGGCCTGCCCACCGTGCCCCGGGAGCGGATGCGGTCGGACCTGGAGCGGGCGTACACGGCGTTCAAGAAGGCCGGGGTGCCGAATCCGATGCCCTACTTCCGCTTCCCCGGCGGCTGTTACGACAAGACGGCCCTCGGCGAGCTGACCCCCGCGGGCGTCACCGCCGTGCAGTGGGACGTGGTGAGCGGGGACGCCTTCGCGACGGACGCCGACGCGGTGGCCAAGCAGGTGCTGGACGGCGTACGGCCCGGTTCGGTCGTCGTCATGCACTGCACCCGCAGCGCCGCCCCCGTGACCGAGCAGGCGGTGCGCACGGTCGTGCCCGAACTGCGCAAGCAGGGCTACCGCTTCGTCAAGGTGTCCGAGCTGATCGGCGCGGCGGACGGACGGCGCTGACGGTCCTACGCTGGAGGCATGAGCAGCGACGAGGACTACTGTCTGATCGACGCGACCCGCCCGCCCATGGCCGACGGACCGCCGTACGCGGAGTGCGTGCTGTGCCGGGAGCCTACGGAGCATCCCGAGTCGTACAAGGGGATCACCCTGTGCCCGCGGTGCGAATGGCAGGAGGCCCAGCGGACCGCCTGCTCGGGGTGAGGCCCGGGCGTCTTGGCAGACTGGGGGCGTGAGCAACGAGCCTTCGACGACGCCCGTCCCCGACAGCCCCTTCCGTCCCGAGCCCGGCGACCGCGACCTCGCGCCGCAGTTCGTGCTGCCGCTGGTGGTCCGCATGGAGCGGGCCGCGCCGCCGGCCCGTACGGACGCCCTGGAGACCGCGGCCCGCGCGGTACTGACGATGCTCGCGGACGAGCGGTCGACGGGCGACGGCGAGTGGGCCGAGGCCGTGCGCGACTGGCAGGACGCCCGCATCCGCAAGGTGGTGCGCCGGGCGCGCGGCGCCGAGTGGCGACGGGCCGAGGCGCTGCCCGGCATCACGGTGACCGGGAAGGCGGCCGAGGTGCGGGTCTTCCCGCCGGTCCCGCTGGACGGCTGGCCCAAGGACCTGGCCCGCCTCCAGGTCTCCGGCACCGACCTCGACGACCCGGAGCCCCCGGCCGACGCCGACCCGTCGGGCCCCGTCCTCTGGCTGAACCCCGGCCTGGACATGTCGGCCGGCAAGGCGATGGCCCAGGCCGGCCACGGCGCCCAGCTCGCCTGGTGGGACCTGGACGACGCGGCGCGGGCCGCCTGGCGCGACGCGGGCTTCCCGCTGGCGGTACGCGCCGCGGACCCGTCCCGCTGGAGCGCCCTCACCGCCGGCGGCCTGCCGGTGGTCCGCGACGCCGGGTTCACGGAGATCGCGCCGGGGTCCTGCACGGTCGTGGCGGACCACCCGGCGCTGCGGTAGCGCTTCGGGCTCCGGGGCGCGAACCTCAGATATTGCTCTGAACATGCCCACCCCAGGGTTGGCGCCGCCCGGCCGGGGCCATACCCCCGTCGAACCGACGGGGAGGGACAGGACCATGGAGCGACTGGGGACCGGCATCGGGTGGCGGCCGGAGATCGCGGACGTCGTGGAGCGCATGCCCGGCATCGACTGGGTCGAGGCCGTGAGCGAGAACCTGTGTCCCGGGCACCTGCCGGAGTCCCTGCTGCGGCTGCGCGAGCGCGGCGTCACCGTAGTGCCGCACGGCGTCTCGCTCGGTCTCGGCGGCGCCGAGCGGCCCGACGCGGGCAGGCTGGCGGCGCTGGCCGAGCGGGCGGAGGTGCTGGGGTCGCCGCTGGTCACCGAGCACATCGCGTTCGTCCGGGCCGGCGGGCCGCTGTCCGCCTCCCCGCTCCTTGAGGCGGGGCACCTGCTGCCGGTGCCCCGCACCCGCGACTCCCTCGACGTGCTCTGCGAGAACGTCCGCATCGCCCAGGACGCGCTGCCCGTACCGCTCGCCGTCGAGAACATCGCCGCGCTGATCGCCTGGCCGGGCGAGGAGATGACGGAGGGCCAGTTCCTGTACGAGCTGGCCGACCGGACCGGGGTGCGGCTGCTCATCGACGTGGCGAACCTCCACACCAACCACGTCAACCGCGGCGAGGACCCGGCCGAGGCGCTGCGCGAACTGCCCCTGGAGGCCCTCGCCTACGTCCATGTCGCGGGCGGCTTCGAGCGCGACGGCGTCTGGCACGACAGCCACGCCCACCCCGTGCCGCGGCCGGTGCTCGACATCCTGACCGACCTCGCCTCGCGCGTCGCGCCGCCGGGTGTCCTGCTGGAACGCGACGAGAACTTCCCCGGCAAGGACGAGCTGCGGGGCGAGGTGGAGGCGATCCGGACGGCGGTGGACAAGGGCCGGGCGGCGTCGGGCCCGGTGCCCACGGGTGCCGCCGCCGCGCCGCGGCCGGAGGCG
>NZ_WWHX01000830.1 GCF_009862125.1 Streptomyces sp. SID5910 | reverse complement strand
CACCGGGGCGGGGCGCACGCGGGACGGGTCGGGTGCCCGGGGCGAGCCGCGCGTCGTGCGGGTCCGGTGTCGGGGCGGGGTGCGCGCCGTGCGGGTCCGGTGGCGGGGCGGGGTGCTCCCCGTGTGCGGGACCGGCGGCGAGGGGCCGATGCCCACCGTGCCGGGACCGCCGCCCGGGGCGTGCCGGGGACCGGCGTCGGGCGGGACGCCCACCCGTGCGAGGGGCCGGCGCTGGGGGCGCACGCCGTGCGACGGACCGGCGCCGAGAGGGAGCGGTGCCCACGGTGCGGGAGTCGGCGTCGGGGCGATGCGCCCACAGCTCGGGGGCCCGCGGCGGAAGAGGATGCCCGCCGCACAGCGAGCTGCCGTCGGGGCGGGAGAGCGCTCTACCAGGGCACGGCCACCGCCCGTTAGGGTGCGGGCATGAGCAGACAGGCCCCGACCCTCGAGGACGTGGCCCGGGAGGCCGGCGTCTCCCGGGCCACCGTGTCGCGGGTGGTCAACGGCGTGCGCAATGTGGACCCCGCCATCCAGGACCTCGTCCGCCGCGCCATCGAACGCACCGGATACGCCCCCAACCAGGCCGCACGGCAACTGGTCACCCGGCGCACGACCACCGTGGCCCTGGTGGTCTCCGGCGCCGGGGACGCCTCGGACACGGAGCAGAACGCCTTCGCCACCCGGGTGTTCGCCGACCCGTTCTTCGGCCGCGTCGTCGGCGGCGTGGTCGGACATCTGCGGCCCCGCTCGATGCACCCGGTGCTGATGTTCGCCGAGACGCCCGACGCCCGGCAGGAGGTCGTCCGGTACCTCAGACAGGGCGGCGCGGACGGTGCGCTCGTCGTCTCCACGCACCCCGACGACCCGCTGCCCGCGCTGCTCGCCGACGCCCGGCTGCCCGCGGTGCTGTTCGCCCGCCCAGGGCGCCCCGTGCCGCTCAGCCATGTCGACCTCGCCCACCGCGACGGCGGGCGGCTCGCGGCCGAACACCTGCTGGCCCGGGGCTGCCGCCGGATCGCCACCGTCACGGGGCCGCTGGCCGTCGCGGCGAGCCAGGAGCGGCTGGCCGGCTTCCGCGACACCCTGGCCCGGCACGGCCACCCGCACGTGCCGGTGGCCGAGGGCGGCTTCACCGTCGACAGCGGCATGGCCGCGATGAGTGACCTGCTCGGTGAACACCCCGGCCTGGACGGCGTGTTCACCGCCAACGACCTGATGGCACAGGGCGCCGTCCAGGTGCTGCGCGACCACGGGCGCCGGGTGCCCGAGGACGTCGCGGTCGTCGGCTTCGACGACTCCAGCGTGGCCGTCACCTGCCGGCCCCGGCTGACCACCGTCCGCCAGCCGGTGGAGGAGATGGCGGCCACGATGGCCCGCCTCCTCGACGAACACATCAACGGGACGCGCAGCGAACCGACTTCGGTGCTCTTCGCTCCGGAGCTGGTCATCCGCGACTCGGCGTAGCGCAGGCCCCCCGCGCCGGTCAGGGGACGCGTGCGGAGTCCCCCGCCAGCCTCCCCCCGAGTGCCGTCCGCCACGCCGGAGGCGGCGTGGGGGAGTCGGCCGGGGCGCGGTGTCCGCCGCGGGCGAAGAACGCGGCCAGCGGCAGGATGGCGGCGCCCACGGTCACCGCGTCCGGGCCGAGCCGGCCGAGGGCGATGCCGACCCGCCCGGCGGGATGGCGCAGCGCGTGGGCGTACGCGTGGGCCCGCACCGACTCCAGGAAGCGCGCGCCGAGTTGGAGCCCGGCCCAGCCGCCGACGAGGACGCGTTCGGGCTGGAAGAGGTTGATGAGGTCGGACAGGCCCGCCCCGAGGTACTCGGCGGTCTCGGCGAGCACCCGGACCGCCACCGGGTCGGGTGCCCGCCCGTCCGGAGGCTGGGCGGCGCGCAGCAGGTCGGTGAGGGCGGCCTCCTCGTCGCAGGTACCGGACGTCGGCTCCCCGCCCGCCTCCCGCCAGCGGGCCAGCAGCGCCTCGGCACCGGCATAGGCCTCCAGACACCCCCGGGCCCCGCAGCGGCACCGCCGGCCCCGCACCCGTACCGTCAGATGCCCCCACTCCACGGCGCGCCCGCGCTCGGCCTCGTCGGTGACGACGGACGCGCCGACGCCCGAGCCGAACAGCACCACGACCGCGTTGCGGGCCCCGCGGCCGCCGCCGAACCACATCTCGGCCTGCCCCAGGGTCTTGGCGCCGTTGTCGATGAACAGCGGCACCCGCGCGGGCAGCCGCCCCGAGTCCCGCAGCAGGCGCTCCAGCGGCACGGCGTCCCAGCCGATGGTCTGGCCGTGCACGAGGGCGCCGCCGGCGGTGTGCTCGACGATGCCGGGCACCCCGACGCCGACGCCGAGCAGGCCGCCGGGCCCGCCGTCCTCCCCGGACGCGCGCAGCACCTCGGCGATGCCGTCGAGGATGTGACCGGCGACGACGCCGACATCGTAGGACCGGGTGCCGTGCCCGGACAACGGGCGTTCGGCGCGGGCCAGTTCGGCCATCGACAGATCGAACAGCTCGACCCGCACCCGGGTTTCGCCCACGTCGACCCCGATGAGCCGTCCGTGGCCGGCCGCGACCCGCAGCAGGGTGCGCGGCCGGCCGCCGTCGGCGCCGAGGCTGCCCGCCTCCTCCACCACGCCCTCGGCGAGCAGTTCGGCGACGACATTGCTGACGGAGCCCGAACTCAGCCCGGCCGCCGAACCCAGCGCGACCCGGCTCATCGGGCCGTCGAAATACAACCGTTGTAGAACTGCGGTGCGGTTCTCCCGCCGCAGGTCACGGACCGTTCGCCCGCTCGCCCTGGCCATCCGGCACCCTCCTTCGGCGCTCCCGGCCGGCGGCCGGCCGTGCGCGACACCTTGACGCGACTTTCTCTTGAGGTTTAACTCACGTCCTAAATTAAGCCATGAGGGGCTTCGGGAAGCGAACGGGGTGTCGTTTCCGGAAGCCGCCCTCGGACTTCCCGCCTCCCGGAAAGGGACCAGGAGCCATGCGCAGCATCCGAGCCGCGGCCGTAGGCGCCGTCACCATGTCTCTCGCACTCGCCGCCACGGCCTGCGGAGGGGGCTCCTCCTCGGGCGGCGGGTCCAACGACTCGCCGAAGGAACTCACCTACTGGGCCTCCAATCAGGGCGCCAGCGTCGAGGTCGACAAGAAGGTCCTCCAGCCCGAGCTCGACAAGTTCGAGAAGAAGACCGGCATCAAGGTCAAGCTGGAGGTCGTGCCCTGGTCCGACCTGCTCAACCGCATCCTCACCGCCACCACGTCCGGCCAGGGCCCCGACGTCCTCAACATCGGCAACACCTGGAGCGCCTCGCTCCAGGCCACCGGCGCCCTGATGCCCTGGGACGCGAAGAACTTCGACACGATCGGCGGCAAGGACCGCTTCGTCGACTCCGCGCTCGGCTCGACCGGCGTCAAGGACCAGGACCCGGCGGCCGTCCCGCTGTACTCGATGGCGTACGCGCTCTACTACAACAAGCAGATGTTCGCCGACGCCGGCATCGCCAAGCCCCCGGCCACCTGGGACGAGCTGGTCGCCACCGGCAAGAAGATCTCCAAGGACGGCAAGTGGGGCCTCGGCGCCGAGGGTTCCAACCTGTCGAACAACATCCACCAGGTCTTCGTCCTCGGCAAGCAGCACGGCGCCGACTTCTTCACCCCCGACGGCAAGCCCGACTTCACCTCCGACGGCGCGGTCGCGGCCGTCAAGCAGTACGTCGACCTGATGGCCACGGACAAGGTCGTCGCGCCCGGCAACGCCGAGTACGCGCAGAACCAGTCCCTGAGCGACTTCGCCAAGGGCAAGACCGCGATGGTGCTGTGGCAGACCGCCTCCGCCACCTTCAAGAGCATGGGCATGAAGGACGACGAGTGGGGCGTCGCCCCCGCGCCCGTCCCGTCCGGCACCCCCGGCGCCGGCACCGCCACCAACTCCATGGTCGCCGGCATCAACATGGCCGTCTTCAAGAACACCGACAACGTCGACGGCGCCACCGAGTTCGTGAAGTTCATGACCAGCGACGACGAGCAGAAGATCCTCAACAAGGCGTACGGCTCCATCCCGCCGGTCAAGGCCGCCCAGTCCGACCCCGCCTTCAACACCCAGGGCACCGCCGTCCTGCGCGAGACGCTGGCCACCAGCGCCGCCGCACTGCCGCAGGTCGCGGACGAGTCGCAGTTCGAGACCGCGGTCGGCACGGCCGTCAAGGAACTGTTCGCCGACGCCGCGGCCGGCCGCGCGGTGACCGACGAGTCGGTGAAGGCCGCCCTCGCCAAGGCCCAGCAGCAGATGCCGACGAAGTGAGCACCCCCACCGACACCCCACGGACACGGACCTCGCCATGACCACCACGACCGCCTCGGCCCAGCCCGGTGAGCGGACGGTCGGCAAGACCTCCCCCGGTGCGGCGCGCGGACCCCGCCGCCGCACCGGGCGGATCCGCCGCATCGGACTGCCGTACCTGCTGCTCCTGCCGGCCCTCCTCCTCGAACTCCTCGTCCACCTGGTGCCGATGGTCATCGGCATCGTGATGAGCTTCAAGACGCTCACGCAGTTCTACATCCGGGACTGGACCACCGCCCCCTGGACCGCCCTCGACAACTACCGCATGTCGGTGGACTTCGACGCCCCCGTCGGCGAGGCGCTGCTCCACTCCTTCCTGATCACCTGCGCCTTCACGATCCTGTCCGTCGGCCTGTGCTGGTTCCTCGGCACGGCGGCGGCGATCGCCATGCAGGACGCCTTCCGCGGCCGGGGCCTGCTGCGCGCCGTCTTCCTGGTCCCCTACGCCCTGCCGGTCTACACGGCCGTCATCACCTGGGCGTTCATGTTCCAGCACGACAACGGCCTGGTGAACCACGTCCTGCACGACCAGCTCGGCCTCACCGACGAGCCGTCCTTCTGGCTGATCGGCGACAACAGCTTCGTCGCGCTGCTCGTCGTGTCGGTGTGGAAGGGCTGGCCGTTCGCCTTCCTCATCGTCATGGCCGGCCTCCAGAACATCCCCAAGGAGCTCTACGAGGCCGCCTCCCTGGACGGCGCCGGCGTCTGGCAGCAGATCCGCCGCATCACCCTGCCGTCCCTGCGCCCGGTCAACCAGGTGCTCGTGCTGGTGCTGTTCCTGTGGACGTTCAACGACTTCAACACGCCCTACGTGCTGTTCGGCAAGTCCGCGCCCGAGGCCGCCGACCTGATCTCCATCCACATCTACCAGTCGTCGTTCGTCACCTGGAACTTCGGCACCGGCTCCGCCATGTCGGTCCTGCTGCTGCTGTTCCTGCTGCTCGTGACCGGCGTGTACCTGTTCCTGACATCACGTGGACGGAGGTCCGCCCGTGCCTAGGTCCCCGATGGCGGTGCCGCGCTCCTTCGTATGGACGCGCCGCGTCTTCCTGACCCTGCTCACCGGCTTCGTGCTGCTGCCGGTGTACGTCATGGTCTCCAGCTCGCTCAAACCGCTCCAGGACGTCTCCGGCACGTTCCGCTGGCTGCCCAGCGGCCTGACCGTCCGCCCGTACATCGACATCTGGTCGACGGTCCCGCTGGCGAAGTACTTCGTCAACTCGCTCGTCGTGGCGGGCGCGGCGACCGTCTGCTCCGTCGTCATCGCCGTCTTCGCCGCCTACGCCGTCAGCCGCTACGAGTTCCGCGGCAAGCGGGTCTTCTCCGTGACGGTCCTGTCGACGCAGATGTTCCCCGGCATCCTCTTCCTGCTGCCCCTGTTCCTCATCTACGTGAACATCGGCAACGCCACCGGCATCGCCCTGTTCGGCTCCCGGGCGGGCCTGATCCTCACCTACCTGACCTTCTCCCTGCCCTTCTCCATCTGGATGCTGATCGGCTACTTCGACTCCGTGCCGCGCGACCTGGACGAGGCCGCCCTCGTGGACGGCTGCGGCCCCCTCAAGGCACTGATCCGGGTCGTGGTCCCGGCGGCCATCCCGGGCATCGTGGCCGTCGCCGTCTACGCCTTCATGACCGCCTGGGGCGAAGTGCTGTTCGCGTCCGTGATGACCAACGACACCACCCGCACCCTCGCGGTCGGCCTCCGCGGCTACTCCACGCAGAACGACGTGTACTGGAACCAGATCATGGCCGCCTCGCTGGTGGTGAGCCTCCCCGTCGTCGCGGGCTTCCTGCTGCTCCAGCGCTACCTGGTGACGGGCCTGACGGCGGGCGCCGTCAAGTGATCCCGGCCACCGAACGTTTCGAAACCGAGAGGACCCACGTGAGCATCGACCTCGCCGCACTCCCGCACGACTTCCTGTGGGGCACGGCCACATCGGCGTACCAGATCGAGGGGGCCGTGGCCGAGGACGGCCGTTCACCGTCGATCTGGGACACCTTCTCCCACACCCCCGGGAAGATCGACAACAACGACCACGGCGACGTCGCCTGCGACCACTACCACCGCTGGCGCGAGGACATCGACCTGATGCGCCGCCTCGGCACCAACGCCTACCGCCTGTCGGTCGCCTGGCCGCGCGTCGTCCCGGGCGGCGACGGCCCGGTCAACGCCAAGGGCCTCGCCTTCTACGACGAGTTGGTCGACGCCCTCCTGGAGGCGGGCATCACACCGTCCGTGACCCTCTACCACTGGGACCTGCCGCAGGTGCTCCAGGACCGCCACGCCGGCTGGCAGTCGCGGGCCACGGCGGAGCACTTCGCGTCCTACGCGTCCGTCGTCGCCGAGCGCCTCGGCGACCGCGTCAAGCACTGGGCCACCCTCAACGAACCCCTGTGCTCCGCCTGGATCGGCCACCTGGACGGCGTCATGGCCCCCGGCCTCACCGACCTCACGGCCGCCGTCCGCGCCTCCTACCACCTGCTCCTCGGCCACGGCCTGGCGATGCGGGCGATCCGCGCCGCCGCCCCGGGCGCGCAGGTCGGCATCGTCAACAATCTCTCCACCATCCACGCGGCCACCGACCGCGAGGAGGACCTGGCCGCGGCCCGCCGCATGGACGGCCACACCAACCGCTGGTGGCTGGACCCCGTCCACGGCAGGGGCTTCCCCGAGGACATGCGCGAGGTCTACGGCGTCGAACTGCCCGAACACGACGGCGACATGGAGCTGATCGGCGCCGACCTGGACTGGCTGGGCCTGAACTACTACTTCCCCCAGACCGTCGCCGCCGACCCCACGGCCCCGGCCCCGTACGTCCGCACCGTCCGCCGCGTCGGCGTCCCGCGCACCGGCATGGACTGGGAGGTCGACGCGACCGGCATCGAGGACCTGCTGCTGCGCCTGACGAACGACTACGGCGCGCGCAAGCTGTACGTCACGGAGAACGGCTCGTCCTACCCGGACGTGATCCGCCCCGACGGCACGATCGACGACCCGGAACGCCAGGACTACCTCACCGCCCACCTGGCCGCCTGCGCCTCCGCCGCCCGCAAGGGCGCCCCGCTGGCCGGCTACTTCGCCTGGTCGCTCCTGGACAACTTCGAGTGGGCGTACGGCTACGACAAGCGCTTCGGCCTCGTCCACGTCGACTACGAGACCCAGGCCCGCACCATCAAGGGCAGCGGCCACCACTACGCCGACATCATCAGCCGCGCGCGGGGGAGGGAGCGCAGGGCCGCCTGAGCGGGCCGGCCGCCCTGCGTCAGGCGTCCTTCCGCGCCACTCCGCCGTAGATGCCGATCGGCGGGGCGTCGGGGCGCCGTACCTCCTCGGGGCGCCAGTCCGTGACGCGGACCAGCCCCGGCTCGACCATCGCGAAGTCGCCGAACAGGTCGCGGACCGCGGCGTGCGGACGCAGCCGGAGGGACGCGGTGGCCTGCTGGTAGACGGCCGCCGCGTCCTCGCGCCGGTCCTCGTGGACGTCGCCCGTCGCGTGCGACAGCACGAGGTAGGAGCCGGCCGGCAACGCGTCGCGCAGCGTGGCGACGATGCCCGCCGGGTCCTCCGCGTCGGCGACGAAGTGCACGACGGCCACCAGCAGCAGCGCCACCGGCCGGTCGAAGTCGATGACCGCGCGCACCTCGGGGTGGTCGAGGATCGCCCGGGGGTCGCGCAGGTCGGCCAGGACGACGGCGGTGTCCGGGTCGTCCGACAGGGCCCTGGAGTGGGTGGCGACGATCGGGTCGTTGTCGACGTACGCGACCCGGGTCTCCGGGGCGACCGACCGCGCGATCTGGTGAACATTGGGCTCGGTGGGCAGACCGGTGCCCACGTCGAGTATCTGGCGGACGCCGCCCTCGGCCACCACGTGCCGCACCGCGCGGTGCATGAACTGCCGGTTGGCGAGGACGCCTTCGCGCACCTCGGGTGCCGCCTTCATGAACTGCTCGGCGGCCCGCTGGTCGACCTCGTAGTTGTCCTTCCCGCCGAGGAAGTAGTCGTACATCCGGGCGGGATGGGGCCTGCTCGTGTCGATCAGCTCGGGATGGGCGGCGCTCTCGCCACTGCTCAGGGAGGTCATGCGGCCTGACTCCGTCCTCAACTCGTGTGCCACACACGGCACATGCATGGAACATGCGCGGTGAGCACCTGCGTGAGTGCCTGTCGGAACATCATCCTGACACGGACAGTGCCGACGACCCGACGGTGCCGTCCCGTCTACGGAGGAGTGCCCTGTGACCGCCGGTGCGCCGAGAACCCCGGGCCACCTTGACGTGAGCTGTCACCCGCCGATACTTGTGCGCAGCATGGGTCGGTCGTTGTCCGTGGTCGGCGCGAGGCGGGACAGATGAAGAAGAGACTGTGTGCCACTGCTGCCGCTCTGGGCATCTTCACCACCCTGACCGCGCTTCCACCGGCCGCCGAGGCGTCTCCGCAGGCCCGGCAGGTACTTCCGTTGGGCCCCGCCGGCCTCGCCGAGACCCGCGCCACGACGACCCTCCAGCCGGGCGTCACCCTCACCCGCATCGTGCGCGGCGACGACGACCCGTCCCTGCGCTGGACGGTGGAGGTCTCCATCCCCGGCGGCGACACCTCACCGGACCCCGACGCACCCCCCACGGCCCTGAAGGACAGGGCGAGCGCCGACGAACTGGCGGCGGCACTCACCCGCGACGGCTTCGCGGCCCGCGTCGAAGGGGTGACGACTCCGAGAACGGCCGACTACACGGGCGGCACCCTGGGCTGGCGCGTCCGCATCGGCACGTTCACATCCCAGTCCGCCGCGACGGCGGAACGCACTCGCCTGATCGCCGCCGGATACACCGGATCGGCCGTCTTCACCGGCTGGGACGGAGAGGCGACGGACCGGGGCCCCTGGCACATCGACGTACTCACCATCGACCCGCGCACCTTCCGCGGTGCCCTCGACGCCTCGTACGGCCCGGACCTGGAGAACCGCGAGACCACGAGCCGGCTGTCGCACGCGGCGGGCGCGACGGCGGCGGTCAACGCGGGCTTCTTCGTCCTCGACCCGAAGGCGGGCGCGCCGGGCGACCCCGCCGGAGTGGGCGTCTACGACGGCCGCCTGCTCAGCGAACCGGTGAACGGCCGCCCGGCCCTGGTCCTGCACGACAATGGCAGGGGGACGGCAGTCGCCCGCTACACCTGGCGAGGACGGATCAAGGCCCGCGGCACCACACTCACCCTGGACGGCGTCAACCGCGTCCCCGGCCTGATCAGAAACTGCGGCGGCGGCGAGGGCGACCAGCCGACGCCCCTCCCGCTGCACGACGTGACGTGCACGAACCCGAACGAACTCGTCGCCTTCACACCCGAGTACGGTCGGCAGACCCCGTCCGGGGACGGCGTGGAGGCGGTACTGGACGCCCACGACCGGGTCGTGGAGCTGCGCACCCCACGGGGCGGGCCGCTCCCGAAGGGCGGCAGCTCGATCCAGGCGACGGGGAGCCGCGTCACGGCCCTGAAGACGCTGGCCCGCCCGGGCACTCACGTGGACGTGACGACGACCCTGCTGGACGACCGGGGCCGCCGCGTCTCCCCGTCTCCCGGCACGGACATCGTCAACGCCGGCCCCGAACTGGTCCGCGACGGACGCCTCCACGTCACGCCGGCCACGGACGGGATGGTGCACCCCGGGGACCCGGGCTGGTACTACGGCTGGGTGCACAAGCGCAACCCGCGCACCCTGGCCGGGGTGGACTCGGCCGGCCGCACGGTACTGATCACGGCCGACGGACGCAGCACCGAGGCACTGGGCCTGAGCATCACGGAGAGCGCGAAGGTCGCCAAGTCCCTCGGCCTGCGCGACGCGGTGAACCTCGACGGCGGCGGCTCGACGACGATGGTGACCGCCGACAAGGTCATCAACGCACCCTCGGACGCCACAGGCGAACGCCCGGTGGGCGACGCGCTGTTGATCCGGCCCCGCAGACACTGACCCAGCACGCGTTCACTGTCCAAGCAGCGACGAACCGCACCGCAGGGAGCCGCCGTGACCACGACCACCGCTCCGCCCCTCAGATCCCGCGTCCTGCTCGTCCTCACCGCCGTACTCGCCCTGCTGCTGCCGACGGCACCGGGGGCACTGGCAACATCCCGTGCCCCCTCCCCCCACGGTGCGGAGGTCGTCGCGGTCACCCAGGTCGCGGACCGCCAGGTCGACCTGTCGGTCCGCTCCACGGCCTTGGGCGGCCGCACGGTCAAGGTCCGCCTCCTCACCCCGGACGGCTGGAACCCGCACCGCCGGCAGCACTGGCCCACCCTGTGGCTCCTGCACGGCTGCTGCGGCGACTACACGTCGTGGACGGCGATGACCGACGTCGCCGAGACGCCCGCCCTCCGTGACGTCCTGGTCGTGATGCCGGAGGCCGGCTGGAACGGCTGGTACAGCGACTGGTGGAACCACGGCCAGGGCGGCGACCCCGCGTGGGAGACCTTCCACACCGTCGAGCTGCGCCACCTCCTGGAGCACGACTGGGGCGCCGGCACCGACCGCGTCGTGGCCGGCCTGTCGATGGGCGGCCAGGGCGCCCTCCTCTACGCCGCCCGCCACCCCGGCATGTTCAAGGCGACGGCCGCGTACTCCGGCTCGGCCCACCCGCTCCTCAACACCGAGTCGATCGACCGCATCATGGGCTTCTTCGCCGGCCAGGGCAACGACCCGCTCCGCGTCTGGGGCGACCCGGTGGCCCAACGCGGCATCTGGGAGGCCCACGATCCGTACCACCTGGCGAAACGGCTCCGCTCGATCCCGGTCTACCTGTCCTGCGGCGACGGCACGACAGGCCCCCTGGACACCCCGGGCGCGACGAGCGCCCTGGAGGCCGACTTCAACCGCCAGAACCAGACCCTGGCGGGGCAGCTCCGGAGAGTGGGAGCACGGCACCTGACGACCAACTTCTACGGACCGGGGACGCACGGGTGGCCGTACTGGGAGCGCGAACTGCACGCCTCGCTGCCCATGCTGCTGGGGGCGCTGGAGGTGGATGACTGATCCCGGCCGTGGGACGAGGGACGCGGAAGTACTCGGCATCAACACCGTCCGCGTGCCGGAGCATGCCGGGTCGGTGACGCTCAGGGTCTCCAGGGAGCCCCAGTCCGGAGCGCTTGCGAGGATCACCGCCGCTCCATTTCCCACATCGCTAATGTGACCGCACGGCGTACCCGGCACCGGCAGGGGCCGGACGTCGACGCACAGGGTTACAAGAAGGTGGGCGGACGTGACCGAGGAGAAGGACCGGGGCGGCAAGGCGCACAGGACGGAGTCACGGGTCCGAGGAATGATGCTGGGCCTGGCCATCGGAGACACCGTCGGAGCGGCTCGGGGCGGGCTTCCCGCGAGCGGACCGCTGCGGGCCGGCGTCAGCACCCAGCTCGCCTGCTTCACCTCAGAAGGCATCATCCGGGCGATGGTGCGGATGAGCCACAAGGGCATCTGCCACCCACCGTCGGTGGTCCTGCACGCCTACTGCAGGTGGGCGGCCCTCCAGGGCATCGAGGTCGAACGAATGCGCCGCCGTTGGGCCACCGCAAAGGAGGACGGCACATGGCCGGACGGCTGGCTCGCGGGTGTGCCCGCGCTCGCCGAGCGACGTGGCAGCGCCCCGGCGACGGTCGCGGCCCTGTCCCGGATCGAGGGCCTCGACAACCCGACGGCCACCACCAGCCGGGGCTGTCATGCGATGACCCGGACGCTTCCTCTGGCGCTCGCCGGACTCGATTGGGCGAGGCAGGCTGGCGAATTGGCCGCCCTCACCCACGGAGACCCGGCCGCGCTGTCCGCCACGGCTCAGGCAACCGTGCTGCTCCACCACTGCCTCGCCGGCGCTCCTTCCGCCACGGACCATGACAACCGCGCCGTACGAGACGCGATGGAGGCAGGACTCGCTGCGCTCCCGACCTCAGGCGAGCCGACGACAGGCGACGAACACGGGCGTCTGATGACGGCGTACGGACTGGGCGCCGACCAGCCCGCGCACGCACCCACGCTCGCCCACCTGGCACCGGATCCGACCGCACCCTCGGCCCTCCTCGGCGCCGTTTACACGGCATCTTCGTTCCCCTGCCGCACCCAGCTCAGGACCGCACTGGACTTCGCGGCGCAGGCCCCGGACGGCGACTCCGTAGCCTGCGTCACCGGCGCCCTGCTGGGCGCGGTCCACGGCTCCGAGGCGCTGCCCGCCGACCTGGTGAGCCGCCACGAGCTGGCCTGGGTACTCGACACCCTGGCCCGCGACATGCTGACCGAGGCGAACGAGTCACCGAGCGGCAGCGAGTACGTACGCGGCTGGGACCCGTACTGGTGTGATCGCTATCCGGGGTGGTGAGAGGCAGCAACGGGCTGCGACCGACTGGTCGACTTCGGCACGGGAGGTACTCGGGAAGGGAGCGGAATGACACGCAAGCAGGTATGGGGCATAGCCGTCGCGGCGCTCGTCGTGGGCGGTGCGCTGGGGTTCGCGGTGGCGGCTGTCCAGCAGGACGAGTCGCCTCCGGTGACGGTCGGGTCGCCGCAGGCCGCAGCCTCGCAGGCACCGACAACCCGGGCAGAGCTCGTCAAGGCGTGGACGGCCGAGCTCGAGCAGGCAGGCAAGGAGCTGCCTGAGGGTTGGGAGGTGCTGTCCACGGACGAGATCCGGGGCCGCTACCTGCACCAGCGGATGGTCAACGCTCCGACCGCCGAGGACATCGACCCAGACATGGGCCGACCTGCGGACGAGTAGAGGGAATGGGCCCCGGCCATGGACAGGCCCGGGGCCCTGCTGCGTTCCCGGTGGATCAGTTCGCGTCGTTGATCGCGTTGATCACTGCCACGGCCTGGCCGCCGTGGTCGGAGGAGTACAGGTGATCGTTGATCCGCTGGTCCTGGTCGTCGATGTCGACGTGTGAGTTCGCTCCGACGATCTGCCCCTCGGTGGTGACCATGGGACCGCCACTCGCGCCCGCACCCATGTCGCAATTCATTTCGAGCCGGTTGTCCAACGGGTACCAGTCCACCGCGTCCACGACGTCACCGGTGCAGTAGAACTGCGTGTACCCGTCCATGTCGGCGCGGTTGTAGCCCTCGCCCGGGAATCCGGAGTCGATGATGTCCGACCAGTCCGAGCCGTACCCGAACCTGTAGCCGAACGCGCCCACGGTGTCGGCCAGGTTCGTGTACCCGGTCGGGGCCTCGACGGTGAAGGCGGCCATGTCGCCCTCGTCGTAGTCCTTGTCGCGGGTCCACGCCTGCGGGGCCACAAACGACTGGGCCACCCACTCACCCCACGGGGCGTCATAGTCACCGGGGGTGTCGAGGCTCTCCTTGTAACCCGGGATGAACAGCACCAGGTCGTAGAAGCCGTCGGATCCTCGCCCGTCGCCCGGGTGCACGCAGTGACCCGCGGTCCAGACGGTGTTCTTGCCGTCGGCGGCGATCGACGCGCCGCTGCAACCGTGCTCCTTGCCCGCGTCGTCGATGAAGAGAATCTTGCCGACGATGATCGCGGGGGAGTTCTGCGGGAACGGGACCTTCTGCGCGACGGGCATCTCGGGCACGTCGGCCGCCGTCGCCGACACACTGGTCTTCTTCGCGGGGAGGATCCGCGGAGCCTCAGCCGTCAGGCGTGGGGCGGAGCTCTTTCCCTTGCCCCCGGTCGCTTCGGCCGCGGCTCTGGCGGCCGCCGCGTCGCGGGCGATGCCGGCCTGGTCCTTCTTCTCGTTCGCCAGCGCCCGGGCGACTCTCTCGGGGGTCCAGAAGTCACGGACCTTCTGCGGGTCGGTGGTCTGCTTGCCGGTCGTCACGTCCGGTACGGCGGGCACTGGTGTCTCGGCAGCCGTCGCGGTCGTGAGGGTGGCGGGTATCAGTGCCACCGAGAGCAGTAAGGCGGCGGCAGCACTGCGAGTGCGGCTCATGTGCACTGGTTCAGTACCTTTCGGTTGACAGATCGTCACGTTCTGTCGCGCGTCGGTAGTGAACCACAATCAGTGGAGTCGACCTGTGGACTCCCCGTGAACATCCTGTACGTGGCAAGCTCGCGAGCCGAACGACGGACGGTGCCCAGACCGATGTCCTCGCCCCTTCCCTGGTCCTTTCCTCGGCTACTCGAAGCCTCGGCAGCCACTTGACGCCGCCTGCCCTGCTGAGAACCCAATATCTCGATGGCCACCCAGGGGGCCTGTCAGTGCCACCAGGTAATCTCGACGGCATCACCAACGCGGCCCGACGGGCTTCCGCTCCACTCCGGTGGAGTCTCGAAGGACATGCCCCCACCCGCACGAGTCACTTCGTGCTGCCTGGGGGAAGTCCTTGCTGTTCCGCGAGTCCGCCAAATCGATCGCCGCGAGGGCGCTCGACAGCTCGCTCTACCTGCATCTCACCGAGCAATTCGTCCACATGCATGGTTACCGGCCCAACGCAGCGGAGGTCCGCTCCTGGGAGCGGAGCATCCCCGCGCTGACTGCGGTCCTCAACGATGCGGGTCTCGGTGACGTCGAGGTCATGCTCGAATACGCGCTTCCACTGAACAGCAAGCGCGCGGACGTCGTACTCGCCGGCGTGCATCCGGCTACGGGTGAGCCGTCGTATGTCGTGGTGGAGCTGAAGCAGTGGAGCCAGGCACTCCCGGCCGAGGACGACCCGACGTTGTGCCACGTGGACGCCTACGCTCACCCCGTCCTCAACCCCATTGAGCAGGTGCGCCGGTACTGCGAGTACCTGGTCAACTTCAACGGGGCCGTCTCGGAGTATGGCCACAGGGTGAACGGGGTGTCCTTCCTGCACAACGCCACCGAGTTCGGGGTGACCGGTCTGCGGGAGATCGAGAGGGATGGCAACGGACTGCTCTTCACGGGGGAACGCCGCGGTGCGTTCATCGAGCACCTCCGTACGAGGCTCAGCGAGAAGCATTCGGGCGCGCGTGCGGCGGACGAGTTGTGCGACGGTGTACAGGTGCCCTCGAAGCAGCTGATGTCCGTAGCCGCGGAGGAGGTGCGAGAGCGCACGCAGTTCGTACTCCTGGACGAGCAGCAGGTCGCGTACCGGATGGTGCTCAATGCCGTCCAGAAGGCGAAGAACGCCGACCGCAAGGAAGTCGTCATCGTCACGGGAGGTCCCGGAACCGGCAAGAGCGTTATCGCCCTCCAACTGCTCGGGGAGCTCTACCGGCGCGGGGTACCCGCACTGCATGCCACCGGTTCCCAGTCCTTCACGAAGACGATGCGGAAGATCGCCGGAGCTCGCAAGCGAGAGGTCCAGGACCTCTTCAAATACTTCAACAGCTTCATGACGGCAGAGAAGAACAGCCTGGGTGCGCTGGTCTGCGATGAGGCCCACCGTATCCGGGAGACCTCGGCCAACCGCTACACCCGAGCCGCGCTCCGCACCGGCAGGGCACAGATCGACGAACTCATCGACGTCGCCTATGTACCCGTCTTCTTCCTGGATGAGCATCAGGTAGTGCGTCCCGGTGAGATGGGCACCGTGGCGGACATCAAGGAGGCCGCGGCGAGGCGGAACATCCCTTGCCACGTCGTCCCTCTGGACAGCCAGTTCCGCTGTGGTGGCAGCGACGCCTACCTGCGGTGGGTGGTCCGTCTGCTTGGCCTGGAACCCGGCGGGCCCGTTGTCTGGGAACCCGACA
>NZ_WWHX01000829.1 GCF_009862125.1 Streptomyces sp. SID5910 | reverse complement strand
GCCCGCCGGGTCCGAGCCCCGCACCAGCGTGGCGCCGACCGGCACCCGCAGCCGCCCGTCACCGCCGATGTCGGCGGTGCGGATGAGGATGGGGGAGTCGAGGGTCTGCGCACCGCCCGCGTCCCGGCCGAGCAGCGCCAGCGCACCCGCGTAGTAGCCGCGTCCGCCGGCCTCGTGCCGCTCGATGACCCGGCAGGCGTTCTGCACCGGCGAGCCGGTGACCGTCGCCGCGAACATCGTCTCCCGCAGCACCTCCCGCACGTCCAGCGAGGACCGGCCGCGCAGCTCGTACTCGGTGTGCGCGAGGTGCGCCATCTCCTTGAGCCGGGGCCCGACGACGACACCGCCCCGGTCGCCGACGGTGCACATCATCTTGAGCTCCTCGTCGACGACCATCGACAGCTCCTCGATCTCCTTGCCGTCGGCGAGGAAGTCCAGCAGGTGCTCGGGCGTCGGCCCCTCGGCGGGATAGCGGTACGTCCCGCTGATCGGGTTCATGACGACCGTGCCGCCGGACATCCGCACATGCACCTCGGGGCTCGCCCCCACGAGCGTCCTGTCCCCGGTGTGCACGACGAACGTCCAGTACGCGCCCCGCTCGCCCTCCAGGAGCCGCCGGAACAGCGCCAGCGCGTCGGCCCGCCCGAACCCCGGGATCCGGCCCTCGTACGTCCGCCGGATCACGAAGTTGGCGCCCTCGCCCCGCCCGATCTCCTCGTCCAGCACCCGCCCGACGATCCGCGCGTACTCCTCGTCGTCCACGTCGAAGCCGCCGTCCTCGACGCGGACGTCGTGCGCCGGCAACTGCTCCAGGACGTCGGCGAGCGGGAGGCCGTACCGCTCCTCGGGGGTCAGCACCAGCAGCGGCGTGCCGTCGTCGCGCACGTCGAAACCGCGCTCGCGGATCTGCCGGAAGGGCACCAGCGCCAGCCCCTCGTCGGGCAGCGCGGCCAGCCGGTCGTGCTCCGCCACCGGGCCGAGCAGCAGCTCCACGGTGTCGTGGTCATGGCCCGGGGTGCGGCGGCGCAGCAGGGCGAACGGGCGGTCGCAGGCGGTCAGGGAGCGCAGGTCGAACTGGGTCATGGTCCGTGTCCTTCTCGTTCTCTCGGTGAGACGCGGTGAGAGGAACGGCCCTGATCCGGAAAACACCGAAGGCCGCCTCTCGGGGCGGCCTTCGCGAAGTCTTGCGTACGCGCAGTCAGTGGGCCGCCGGATGAGCGGTCCACCACCAGTTCTGGATCGAGTGCGCGAACATACGGCGCAGCGTACCCCACCGCCGGGCCGTCCACAGGGCGTTACCCGTGTCTCACTCCCTGGGCATGGGGCGGGAGCGGTCATCGGACCCCGTAGTGTTGAGGCCGTGACCGTGAACGCTAAGACCAGCGCGAGCGCTGGCAACACCTGGCGAGACCTGCCCGCGGCGCAGCAGCCCGAGTACCCCGACACCGAGGCTCTGCGCGCAGTGATCGCGGACCTCGAGTCGTATCCGCCGCTCGTCTTCGCGGGCGAGTGCGACCAGCTGCGCGCCCGGATGGCGTCCGTCGCCAAGGGAGAGGCGTTCCTCCTCCAGGGCGGCGACTGCGCCGAGGCCTTCGACGCGGTGTCCGCGGACCACATCCGCAACAAACTCAAGACCCTCCTCCAGATGGGCGCCGTGCTCACGTACGCCGCCTCCGTGCCCGTCGTGAAGGTCGGGCGGATCGCCGGGCAGTACTCCAAGCCGCGTTCCAAGCCGACCGAGACCCGTGACGGCGTCACCCTGCCGACCTACCGCGGCGACTCCGTCAACGGCTTCGATTTCACCGAAGAGGCCCGGATCCCGGACCCCGAGCGACTCAAGCGCATGTACCACGCGTCGGCGTCCACGCTGAACCTGGTGCGCGCCTTCACCACCGGCGGCTACGCCGACCTGCGCCAGGTGCACGCCTGGAACCAGGACTTCGTGAAGTCGTCCCCCTCCGGCCAGCGCTACGAGCAGCTCGCCCGGGAGATCGACAACGCGCTGAACTTCATGCGGGCCTGCGGCACGGACCCGGCCGAGTTCCAGACCGTCGAGTTCTACTCGTCGCACGAGGCGCTGCTGCTCGACTACGAGTCGGCGCTCACCCGCGTCGACTCCCGCACCGGGCAGCTGTACGACGTCTCCGGGCACATGGTGTGGATCGGTGAGCGCACCCGGCAGCTGGACCACGCGCACATCGAGTTCGCCTCGAAGATCCGCAACCCGATCGGCATCAAGCTCGGCCCGTCGACGACGGCCGAGGAGGCGCTTCAGTACATCGAGCGCCTGGACCCGGAGCGCGAGCCCGGCCGGCTGACGTTCATCGTCCGGATGGGCGCGGACAAGATCCGCGACAAGCTCCCGGAGCTGGTGGAGAAGGTCACCGCGTCCGGCGCGACCGTCGCCTGGATCACCGACCCGATGCACGGCAACACGTACGAGGCGGCCTCCGGTCACAAGACCCGCCGCTTCGACGACGTGCTCGACGAGGTCAAGGGCTTCTTCGAGGTCCACAAGTCGCTGGGCACCCACCCGGGCGGCATCCACGTGGAGCTGACCGGTGACGACGTCACCGAGTGCGTGGGCGGCGGCGACGAGATCTTCGTCGACGATCTGCACCAGCGCTACGAGACGGCCTGCGACCCGCGCCTGAACCGCAGCCAGTCGCTCGACCTGGCGTTCCTGGTGGCGGAGATGTACCGGGACCAGTGACGGTCCGTCCCGGGGACGGGTCGTGAAATGGGGCGCGGGTCACATGGGATCCGCGCCCCCTCTGCTTTTGCCGGCCTTGCGTGATGGGTTAGGTTAGGTTTGCCTCACCGATCAGTCGGGCCCTCCGGTCGTCGGTACGGCACGACCATGTACCCCGCTCGGGAGGTGAACCGCGTGTTCGTCTGCAGCTGCTTCGGTGTCACCGAGGAACAGGTGAGGGGCCACGCGGAAGCCGGTGCCTGCACGCCCCGGCAGATCGCCTCCGCCTGCAAGGCCGGCACCGACTGCGGTGGCTGCGTACGGCGCATCCAGGCCCTGCTGGGCCGCGGCGCCTGCCCCCGTCGGCAGCTCGCCGACCAGGGGGGACCGGTCCTCTCGGAGCTTCCGGAAGCCGCCTAGACCAGCTTCGGTCCCGACGGGTCGGGCTGGGACTGCTCGATGACCGTCGACAGGTAGAGCGACTCGCCCAGCTTGTCGATCAGGTCCAGCTGGGTCTCCAGGTAGTCGATGTGGTGCTCCTCGTCGGCGAGGATCGCCTCGAAGATGTTGGCCGACGTGATGTCGTTCTTGTTCCGCATCACCTCGATGCCCCGGCGCAGCCGGTCGATGGCCTCGACCTCGACCTCCCGGTCCGCCTGGAACATCTCCGTCACGCTCTGGCCCACCCGCACGTGGAAGAGGCGCTGGTAGTTCGGCAGGCCGTCCAGGAGCAGGATGCGGTCGGTGAGCAGCTCGGCGTGGCGCATCTCGTCGAAGGACTCGGCCCGCGTGTACTTCGCGAGCTTGGTCCAGCCCTTGTGGTCCTGCAACTTCGAGTGCAGGAAGTACTGGTTGATCGCGGTGAGCTCGGCGGTCAGCTGCTCGTTGAGGAATTCGATGACCTCGGGGTCGCCCTGCATCGCTTAAGGCTCCTTCCACGCGGGAACTGGCGGTGTGCGCCGCATGATTGCACCGGCATCGAAGATCGTCCAGTAAGTCTTGACTTAGTAAGTACGTACATGCTTAGTCGGTATTGCCCCTTTTGATCCCATGTAAGGGGGGCGTGTCAGGGGCATCGGTCCGGGTCTGTCAGGATGGAGGCATGGGTCAGCCGGTGGAACACGGGTCGGGAGAGGGCGCTTCGGATCAGACGCCGCAGTTCGAGCTTCCGCCGGGCCAGCGGCTCCAGCGCGGCTGGCCGGTGACGCACTACGGGCCGGTCCCCAAGTTCCGGCCCGAGCGGTGGGAGTTCCGGGTCTTCGGCTCCACCGCCGACGGCGACAAGCACTGCTGGACCCACGAGGAGTTCACCGCACTGCCGTACACCACGGTGGTGGCCGATCTGCACTGCGTGACGAAGTTCAGCATGCTCGGCTCCGAGTGGGGCGGCGTCCCCGCCCGCACGATCCTGGAGATCGCCCCGCCCGGGCCCGCCGTCACCCATGTGATGGTGTGGGCGGAGTACGGGTTCAGCTCCAACCTCCGGCTGGCCGACTTCGCCGCCGAGCGCACCCTCTTCGCCACCCACAAGGACGGCGAGCTGCTGACCGCCGAACACGGCTTCCCGCTCCGCCTGGTCGTCCCCCATCTGTACGCCTGGAAGGGCCCGAAGTGGGTCCGCGGCATCGAGTACATGACCGCCGACCGCCGCGGCTTCTGGGAGGAGCGGGGCTACCACAACATCGGCGACCCCTGGCGCGAGCAGCGCTACTCCTACCAGGAGGAGCCCGGGGACGGCCCCGAGCTGTGACCCCCTGAGGGGTCAGCCGTCGCGCAGCTTCTTCAGCCGCTCGACGTCCGCCGCGTGCCCCTCCTTGCCGCCCGGCGTCTCGATGACCAGCGGCACGCCCTCGGTCGCGGGGTGCGTCATCAGCGCCCGGAACGGGTCCTCGCCGATGTGACCGGCGCCGATGTTCTCGTGCCGGTCCTTGTGCGCGCCCGCCACGTCCTTGGAGTCGTTGGCGTGGATCAGCTTCAGCCGGCCCTCGCCGACGGTGTCCACCAGCAGGTCCAGGGTCTGGTGCATGCCGGCCGGGCCGGTCAGGTCGTGCCCGGCCGCGAAGACGTGGCAGGTGTCCAGGCACACGCCCAGCTTCGGGTGGGCGTCCAGCGCCTCGAAGTACGGGCCGAAGTCCCAGGTCCGCGAGCACAGGGAGGCGCCCTGCCCGGCGGTCGACTCCAGCAGCAGGTACGGGTCGTCGTCGTGGGTCAGCTCGTCCAGCAGCGGCAGCAGGTGCTCCCGTACCTGCTTCAGCGCCACCGAACGGTCCCGGCCGCCCGTCGCGCTGCCGGTGTGCACGACCACCCCGAGCGCCCCGATCGCGCGCCCGCGCCGCAGTGAGTGCCGCAGTGAGTCCACCGACTTCTCCACCGTCGCCTCGGTGTGCGAACCGAAGTTGATCAGGTACGGCGCGTGCACGTACGCCGGGATCGATCCGGCCGCGCAGGCATCCCGGAACGCCTCGTCCTGCTTCGGATTGCCGGCCGGGGTGGCCCAGCCGCGCGGGTTGGCGACGAAGACCTGCACGGCCTCGGCCTTCAGGTCACGGGCGTAGGACAGGCCCACGGAGTGCAGGCCGCCGGCCACGGGCACGTGACCGCCGACGGGGTTGCGCGGGAGGGCGGACTGTTGACTGTTCACCCATTCAGGGTGTCATGCCCCGTCGCGCGTCCGGACCGTGAGAGTCCTCACCTGATGGTGATCTTGATGGTCGAGCCCTTGGGCGCCTTGTCCCCGCCGTCGACGGACTGGTCCTTCACGGTGTCGCCGAACAGCCCGAGCAGCCCGCGGTCCTCCTTGACCCCGAACCCGGCGTCCTCCAGCTTGCGCTTCGCGTCGTCCACGCTGTCGCCGGTCACGTCCGGGACCTCGATCATCTCGGGGCCCTTGGACACCGTCAGCGTCACCGTGTCGTCCTCGGCGGCCCGGCTGCCGGGGTCCGGCGTCTGCCGGGCGACCTGGCCCTTGTCGTACTCGGAGGTGACCTGCTCGGTGGCGACCTTCACCTTCAGGCCGGCGTCCTCCAGCTCGGCCTTCGCGTCCTCCAGGTCCTCGCCGGTGACGTCCGGTACGTCGACCGGGCGGCCCTTGCTGACGACCAGCGCGACGGCGGAGCCCGAGCGCACCTCGGTGCCCGTCTCCGGGTCCGTGGAGATCACGAAGCCCCTCGGGACGTCCCGGCTGAACTCCCGGGTCACCATGCCCGGCTCCAGCCCCTCGTCCTTGAGCAGGGTCCGCGCCCGGTCCAGCTTGTAGCCCTCCACGTCCGGCAGCTTCACGGTGTCGGGGCCGTCGGAGATCGTGAGCGACACCGAGTCGTTCTTGCGGATCCGGGTGCCGACCCCGGGATCGGTGCTGATGACGGTGCCGCGCTCGACCGTGTCGCTGTAGGCGTGCTTGACCGAGCCGACGTCCAGCCCGGCGTCCGACAGCCGGTCCTCGGCCTGCGCCTCCGTCTTCGACAGCAGCGGCGGCACCTTGGTGAACTGGCCGGAGTTGATGTACCAGAAGCCCGTGCCGACGCCGAGGACCAGCAGCACGGCGACCACGACGGCCAGCGGGCCGCGTCTCACCTGCGGGCGGCGGCGCCGGGGCGGCAGCGGCGGGGGAGTGGCGAACCGGCTGGTGCGGTGCACCCCGTCCGCCGGGGCCCCGCCGTCCGGGACGGCGTCCTCGTCCTCGTTCACCGGCAGCGGCCTGGGCGTCGTCAGCGCGCGCGGGATGACGCTCGTGCGGTCCTCGGCGTTGTCGTGGTCCGCGGCGAGGGCCTGCGGCGGCACCGCGTCCAGCTGCTCGGCGGTCAGCGCCGCACGCGCCTCACGGGCCTCGGCCAGCAGCGCCACGGCGTCGTGCGGACGGACGTCCGGGGTGCGCGCGGTCGCCGACGCGACCAGGGCGTCCAGCGCGTACGCCATTCCCGGGACGGCGGCCGACGGCGGCGGCACGTCCTCGTGGAGGTGCTTGTAGAGGATCTGCGCGGGGGAGTCCCCGTCGTGCGGCTTGCCGCCGGTCAGCATCTCGTACAGGACGACACCGCACGCGTAGACGTCGACCCGCGGATCGGCCGTGCCGTGCTCGATCTGCTCGGGCGCCAGATAGGAGACCGTGCCGAGGACCGAGCCGGTGGTGCTGGTGACCGTGTCCACGGCCCGCACCAGCCCGAAGTCGGCGACCTTGACCCGGCCGTCGTCCCCTATCAGCACGTTCTCCGGCTTCATGTCCCGGTGCACGAACCCGGCCCGGTGCGCGGCGCCCAGCGCGGCCAGCACCGGCTCCAGGATGTCCAGCGCCGCCCGCGGCCGCAGCGCCCCGCGCTCGCGCAGCACGTCGCGCAGGGTGCAGCCGGCGATGTACTCCATCGCCAGATAGACGTACGCCCCCTCGGCGCCCTGGTCGAAGACCTGGACGACGTTGGGGTGGTCGAGCCGGGCCACCGACTTGGCCTCGCGGATGAACCGCTCGACGAAGGTGGCGTCGGTGGCGAGCGTCGGGTGCATCACCTTCAGCGCGAGCACGCGGTCCAGGCGGGTGTCCACGGCCCGGTAGACCGTGGCCATCCCGCCGACCGCGATCCGCGCCTCGACGCGGTACCGGCCGTCGAGCACCTGCCCGACCAGAGGGTCCTGAAGGGTCGTGTCCACGCAGGCGAGTGTACGAGCCACCACGGACACGCCTGGAATCCCACCGGTTCTGAAGCGCACCTGTGACGCTTCTTACGCAGCTGCGGGCAGTCGTGCCGCTGGGGCGGCAC
>NZ_WWHX01000828.1 GCF_009862125.1 Streptomyces sp. SID5910 | reverse complement strand
CCGAGCCATCACCATCCCGGGCGGGCGCCCTCCCGGCGCGCGCCGATCCGAGTGAAGGAGCACCTCCGCATGACCGACCAAGTGGACTACCAGGTGACCGTCGAGGAACTGTCGGCGCTCATGAAGCGCACCGCCGGTGTGCACGTCGACCCGGTCACCCTCCAGCAGCAGGCCGACGCCGGTTTCGACACGTTCGGCCTGGACTCCCTCGGCCTGCTGGGCATCGTGGCCGAGCTGGAGAAGCGGTACGGGCTGGGCCTGCCGGAGCAGGCCGAGCGCTGCAAGACGCCCGCGGATTTCCTCGCGCTGGTCAACGGCGCACTGAAGACGGGAGTGTGACATGGCAGGGCACACCGACAACGAGATCACCATCGCCGCGCCGATGCCGCTGGTCTGGGACATGACCAACGACATCGAGAACTGGCCCCGGCTGTTCAGCGAGTACGCCTCCGTGGACGTCCTGGAGCGTGACGGCGACCGGGTCACGTTCCGGCTCACCATGCACCCGGACGAGGAGGGGCGGGTGTGGAGCTGGGTCTCCGAGCGCGTCGCCGACCCGGTGACCCGCACCGTGCGCGCCCACCGGGTGGAGACGGGGCCCTTCCAGTACATGAACATCGTCTGGGAGTACACGGAGACGGCGGAGGGGACCCGGATGCGCTGGGTCCAGGACTTCGCGATGAAGCCGGAGGCGCCCGTCGACGACGCCGGGATGACGGACAACATCAACCGCAACTCCCGTACGCAGATGGCGCTCATCCGGGACCGGATCGAGCAGGCCGCGGGCGAGCGGCGGACCACCGCGGCGCTCGCCGAGTGACACCGCCGAGCCGACTGGCACCGACGAAGGGCACCTCCCCATGCACCACACCCTGATCGTCGCCCGGATGGCACCGGGCGCGGCACCGGACATCGCGAAGGTGTTCGCCGAGTCCGACCGCGGCGAGCTGCCCCATCTGGTGGGCGTCAACCGGCGCAGTCTCTTCGAGTTCGGCGACGGTGTGTACCTGCACCTCATCGAGAGCGACGAGGACCCGGCCCCCGCCATCGGCAGGCTGACCGGGCACCCGGAGTTCCGCCAGGTCAGCGAGCGGCTGGAGCCGTACGTGTCGGCGTACGACCCGGCGACCTGGCGCGGGCCCAAGGACGCGATGGCGCGTCGCTTCTACACCTGGGACCGCACCACCGCCGGCTGACGCCGGACCACCGCCCGTACTGCGCCGGGGCCGACCGCATTCCGCGGGTCGGCCCCGACGCACGTGCCGACCCGCGGGAGCGGGCGTTTCACGGGACGGGGGGCGGGCGATGATCGTGCCATGACCACCTCATCCTCCTTCGACCCGCGCGCCCTGCTGGCGGAGAGCCGGCTCGGCGTGCTCGCGACGATCAAGGCGGACGGCCGCCCGCAGCTCTCCCCCGTCATGCCGTCCTACGACCCCGAGGCCGGCGTCATCCGCGTCTCGACCCGCGAGGGCCTGGCCAAGACGGCCAACCTGCGCCGGGACCCGCGGGCCACGCTGGAGGTGACCGCCCCCGACGGCAGGTCCTGGGCCACCGCCGAGGGGACGGCGACCCTGACCGGACCGGGCACCGACCCGCACGGCCCCGAGATCGAGGCGCTCGTGGCGTACTACCGGGCGGCCGCCGGGGAGCACCCGGACTGGGACGAGTACCGGGCGGTCATGGTGTCCGACCGCCGGGTGCTGGTCACGATCACCGTCGACCGGGTCTACGGGGCGGACGTCGGCTGAGCGGGACGGGCACGGCGCCGGTCCAAGTTTTGTGCCGGAACGGTGATCGATCCGCCCGCCGTTTGCGTACCTCCTGGCGTACGAGTCCCACGCGTCGCCCTGGAGGCAACATGCGGCTGACCCGCGGCAGGATCGGCGTCGTCGTCCTGCTGGGTGCGATGACCCTGACCCTCACCGCGCTGGCCTTCCCGGCCGTGCTCGGTCTGGACAAACCCGACGGCGACCAGAACCGGGTCGTCGCGAGCACGAAGTACGGACCGCTCACCGAGGCCGACCGCGACTTCGTCGTCAAGGTCCGGGCCGCCGGGCTGTGGGAGTACCCGCTGGGCGAGATGGCCATGCGGCGCGGCACGACCGAGGCGATGAGAACGGCCGGCGAGCACCTGGTCGTCGGGCACGCCGGCCTCGACGCGATGTGCCGCGAGATCGCGCCCGAGCTGGGCATCACCCTGCCCAACAAGGCCTCCCCGCAGCAGCAGGGCTTCGTGGCGACCGTCGACGCCAAGAGCGGCGGGGAGTTCGACTCCACGGCGGTCAACATCATGCGCGTGACCCACGGCCAGATCTTCCCGGCCATCGCCAAGATCCGGGCCAGCACCAAGAACACGCTCGTGCGGCAGCTGGCCGACCTGGCCAACGACACCGTGCTGGACCACATCACGGTGCTGGAGAAGACCGGACTGGTCGAGTACGACCAGGTCACCTTCCAGCAGACCGGCCCGGCGAAGCTCCCGAAGGATCGGGTCACCCCGCCGCCGCCCCAGCCCGGGGAGCAGGTCCTGGTGCTCAAGCCGCGCCCCGACCTGAAGGTGAACACGGCCTCACCGACACCTACGCCGTCACCGGCGGCCCCCTGACCACGCGCGGGGCGCGAGGTCAGGCGCTGCGTCTGCGGGACGCCGTCTTCTTCGCGGTGCCCTTCTCGGCGGTGCTCTTCGCGGCGGTGTTCTTGGCCGTCGTCTTCTTCGCCGTGGTCTTGGCCGCCGTCTTCTTCCCGGCCCGGTCGGCCGTCGACTTCTTCGGGGAGGCGGCCGTCTTCTTCGCCGCCGCCTTCCTCGCCGCCGTCGACGTGGACTTCTTGCCGCCGGTCTCCTTCGGCGTGCGGGGCGCCGCCTTCTTGGGCAGCGTCCTGACCTCGGCCTCCTCCCCCTCCTCGCCCCGGGACTCGCGCGCCGCCCGCACGCTGTTCTCCAGGGCGGCCATGAGGTCGAGCACCTTGCCGGACCGGGCCGGCTCCGGGTTCTCCGGGGGCGCCTCGCCGGCCGCCTTCGCGGCGATGACCTCCTCCAGGGCCTCGCGGTACTCGTCGTGCAGGTCGTCCAGGTCGATCTCGCCGAGCGTGTCCATCAGGGCGTCCGCGAGGTCCAGCTCCTGGTCGCGGACGGTGACGTCCGTGTCCGGGGCGACTCCCTCGGGGGCGCGCACCTCGTCCGGCCACAGCAGGCCGTGCATCGCGATGGCGTCGCCGACGACCCGCAGCATGCCCAGGCGTTCCCGGCCGCGCAGCGCGTACTTGGCGATGGCGACCCGGTTGCTGCGCTTGAGCGCCTCGCGCAGCAGGGTGTACGGCTTCGCGGCGGGCGCCCCGGATGCCGCGAGGTAGTAGGCGGCGTCCATTTGGAGCGGGTCGATGCGCTCCTCGGGCACGAAGGCCACGATCTCGATCGTCCGGGCGGTCGGGATCGGCAGGTGGGACAGGTCGTCCTCGGTGATCGGGATCATCGAGCCGTCCGCGTCCTCGTACGCCTTGCCGATCTCGCCTGAGGTGACCTCGCGGTCCTCCAGTTCGCAGACCTTGCGGTAGCGGATCCGGCCGCCGTCCTCGGTGTGGATCTGGCGGAAGGAGATCGCGTGGCTCTCGGTCGCGTTGACCAGCTTGATCGGGATGCTGACCAGGCCGAAGGAGATGGCGCCGTTCCAGATGGATCTCACGTGCAGCACCCTTCCGATCGCTTGCCACGCTGGGCGGTTTGTCCGTGTTTCGTGAGATTCTCATCGTATGGCGCCTATCACGGAGGTGGAGGGGCGGCGGGTGGCCCTCAGCAACCTGGAGAAGGTGCTGTATCCGGCGACCGGCCTCACCAAGGGCGAGTTGCTGCACTACTACGCGACGACCGCCGAGGTGCTGCTGCCGCACCTGCGGGACCGTCCGGTGTCCTTCCTGCGCTATCCGGACGGACCGGACGGCCAGCTGTTCTTCACCAAGAACGTGCCGCCGGGTACGCCCGAGTGGGTCACCACGGCCGAGGTGCCCCGGTCGGAGGGGCCGGCCCGGATGGTGCTGGTGCAGGACCTGGCGAGCCTGATGTGGGCGGCGAACCTGGTGACGGAGTTCCACACGCACCAGTGGACGGCGGACGATCCCGGCGAGGCCGACCGGCTGGTGTTCGACCTCGACCCCGGGCCGCCCGCGACGGTGGTCCAGTGCTGCGAGGTCGCGCTGTGGCTGCGGGACCGGCTGGCGGCGGACGGGGTCGAGGCGTACGCCAAGACGTCCGGCGCCAAGGGGTTGCACCTGCTGGCCGGGGTGCGCGGGGCGTCGTCGGAGCGGGTGTCGGAGTACGCGAAGGGGCTGGCCGTGGAGGCGGAGCGGGCCCTGCCGCAACTGGTGGTGCACCGGATGACGCGCAGTCTGCGGCCGGGGAAGGTGTTCGTGGACTGGAGCCAGAACGCCGCGCGCAAGACGACCGCCGCGCCGTACACGATGCGGGCCCGCGCCGAACCGGCCGTCTCCACGCCGGTGACGTGGGAGGAGGTGGCCGGGTGCCGGCGGGCGGAGCGGCTGGTGTTCCGCGCGGAGGACCTCGCACCACGACTTGAGGACCACGGCGACCTGCTGGCCCCCCTGTTCGACCGCCGACGGGCGGCGCGGCTGCCCTGAGGGGCCCGCCCTGGCCCGACGCCGGGCGCGCGACCCCGACCCCGGCCCCCGCCCGGATCGTCAGACCCGGGTCCACGCCGTGCGGTCGCGGGCCATCGCGTGCAGGGCCTCCACGTCCGCCGGTTTGAGCACGCCGCCCGGGCGGGTCAGGGCCGGCAGGTCGTCCGCCGTGAGGACGCGGACCTCGCGGGGCGGGACCGTGACCCGCACGTCCGCCGGGCCGGCGAGGACCAGGACGGGGCGGACCTCGGCGGTCAGGGCGTGACGGGCGCGGTCGGCGTCGGCGCGGACCCGGTCCAGCAGGGGCCACGGCGCGCGGCGGCCCAGCGTGACCAGCGGGTCGGCCACCCGGACCCGCTGTCGGCGGGCGGGCAGCACATGAACGGCGAAGAGACCGCCGGGCCCGATCACCAGGTGGTGGATGCGGTCGCCGCCGGGCAGCGGGACCGAGTGCAGGGTGTGCCATCCGGCGCCGTCGAGCCGGTCGAGGGCCTGCCCGGTCAGCTGCTCGGCCGCCAGCTCCCGGCGGCGCGGGTCGGGGCGCAGCCGGTGCCCGGGGCCGGGCTCGCGGTCCAGGGCGACGAGAAGGGCCTCGCCGGGCCGGTTCGGGGCGAGGTCGTCGTCGGGGTGGAGGGAGAGCCGGGCCCGCTCGGCCGGCGTGGGGACCGGGGGCGGGCCGACGGTGACGGCGCCGGTGAGGAAGGGCCCGAGGGCGTCCAGCACCTCGTCCTCGCGCTCGGCGCTCAGCAGGCTGACCCGGGCCGCCTCACGGTCGTACCAGGCGAGGTTCCCGCCGTCCGCGCGGCAGACGTAGAGCCGCTCCCGGCCGTGCAGCCGGGTCGGTATGACGCGCAGTCCGCTCATGCACCATCACCCCACGACCATGGGACCAGGAGGGTGCTCCCGGGGCAAGACCGGGCTACCGTTGAACCGGAGCGGTGCAGGTCCTCGGGCGGGATGGGGAGGCGCGTTGCGTACCCGTGGCAAGGGATCCGACGTACCGGCCCCGGCGAGGCCGTGGGACGAGATCGTGCCCGGCCTGTGGATGGGCGGGCATCAGTTCAGGCGGCCGGGCGGGGTGCTGGAGTCCGCCGTGGTGCGGGACGAATTCGACCTCGTGCAGACCCTGCTCAGGCTGCCCGGTCACGGCCCGCACCCGGGCGTCGAGCACCAGGTGTGGCCGATTCCCGACGGACCGCTGGACGGGACGCAGCTCGCGGGAGTGATCCGGCTGGCGCAGGCCGCGGGCGAGGCGCTGGACGAGGGCCGCAGGGTCCTCGTCCGCTGCTACCACGGGTACAACCGCTCCGGGCTCGTGGTCGCGCAGGTCCTGATGCACCGGGGTCGCGACGCCGACGAGGCGATGCGGCTGATCCGGGCCCGCCGCTCGCCGTGGGCGCTGCACAACGAGCTGTTCGAGGAGTACCTGCGGGCCGGTCTGGTGACCGCCCGGCTGCTGGAGGAGCTGGCCGAGTAGCCCGGCCGGCGGGCGGGCAGGCAAAATGGACTCCCGTACGAACGAGGTGCGGGGCCACCGACGATCGCCGGCCCGGCGGTCACCGAACTCCAGGAGTGCCGTGCTCCCCAGCCGCCGTGGGCGCACGGCCCGTGTCCCCGCCGCCTGTGCGCTGCTGCTGGCGACCGCGGCGGCCTCGGTGACGGTGGCGGGCTGCGGCGACACGGGCGGGCTCCGCGGGGCGGGTGCCACGCCCACCGCGGTCAGTCCCGCCCGCCTGTGGCCGGACCTGACGCCGGCGTCGTCCCCGGCGTACGACATCGGCGAGGTGGACCACGAGGCCGTCGAGGGCGTCGCGGTGCCGGGCGGCGACATCCGCCGCGCGGACCCGGTGGCCGTCGTACGGGCGGAGATCGCCGCGCACCCCGACGACTACGCGGGCGACAAGGCGCCGTACCGCGAGACGGCCCGCCGCATGACCGACTGCGGGACGCCCGGCGAGAGCGCCCGCTGCCCCGTCCTGCGTCCGTACTACCGCGACCTCACCGGCGACGGGCGCCCCGAACTGACGCTGGGCTTCCGACTGCTGCCGGAGAAGATGACGGCCGTGCGCGTCTACGGCGTGGAGAAGGGCCGGCTCGTGCGGATCATGTCCTACGAGGACGCCGTGAGCGCGGTCGAGCTGGCCGGGCGGTCGGTGGTCGTCCGGTCGCCGTCGGAGGTGGCGGGCTACGAGTACCGCCTCCAGTGGACGTGGGACCCCGACCAGGAGGCGATGCTCCTCACCCACGACGAGATGCTGCGCACCGGCGACACCCCGGGCGTCAAGCGCCCGTCTCCGTCCCCCTCCCCCTCCCCGTCGGCGTCCCCCTCGGCGAGCGCCCGGTGAGGGCCGTCCTGCCGCGCTGGGCCGGGCCGCTCGCCCTGAAGGCCGCCGTCTTCATCACCGTGATGTGCTGCGCGCTCGCCGCCCTGCTCGGCGTCCTGGTGCACGTCTCGGTGACCGACCAGACCGTGGGGCAGGCCCGGGACACCGCCCTGGCCCGGCTGCGGGACGCGACGGCGGCGTACGAGGCCGGGGACCCGCTGCGCCGGGGCGCGGGCGTCGATCCGCCGGGGCTGCCGCGGTCGCTGCGGGAGCTGGCCGCGGCCGGCCGGCGCGGGACGATGGTCGCCGAGCACGACGGGCGCCCCACGATGTGGGCGGCGGGCCCCGCCGACGGCGGCCGGGTCCTCGCCGTGCAGGTCGACCACTCCCAGGGCGAGCGCACCATCGACGGCCTGGACCGGGCGATCGTGTGGTCGTCGGGGCTGGCGATCGGCGCGACGCTGGTGATGGGCGCGTTCGCCGTGACCCGGGTGACGCGCCGGCTGCACACCACGGCCCGGGTGGCGCGGCGGATCACCGCCGGCGACCTCGACGCGCGGGTGGGCGATCCCCGGACGAAGGATCCGACGCGCCCGCAGGACGAGGTGGCCTCGGTCGCCGCCGCGCTGGACTCCATGGCGGCGTCGCTCCAGGGCAAGCTGCTCGCCGAGCAGCGGTTCACCGCGGACGTGGCGCACGAGCTGCGCACCCCGCTGACCGGGCTGCACGCGGCGGCCGAGCTGCTGCCGCCGGGCCGGCCCACCGAGCTGGTGCGGGACCGGGTGGCCGCGCTGCGCACGCTCACCGAGGACCTGCTGGAGATCTCCCGGCTGGACACCGGGCGGGAACGCCTGGAGACGGAGCCGGAGGAGCTGGGCGCGCTGGCCCGGCGGGTCGTGCGGGGCTCCGGCACCGACGCGCGGGTGGACGTCGTGCGGGACGCGCGGGTGGAGACCGACCGGCGGCGCCTGGAGCGGGTGCTCGGCAACCTCGTCGCCAACGCCGACCGGCACGGGCGGGCGCCGGTGGTGCTCACCGTGGACGGGCCGGTGATCACCGTGCGGGACCACGGGGACGGCTATCCGGAGTACCTCCTCGCGCACGGGCCGCAGCGGTTCCGCACCGAGGGCGGCGCGAAGGGGCACGGGCTCGGGCTGACGATCGCGCTGGGCCAGGCGGAGGTGCTCGGGGCGCGGCTGGAGTTCGCGAACCCGCCCGGCGGCGGCGCGCTGGCGGTCCTGACGCT
>NZ_WWHX01000827.1 GCF_009862125.1 Streptomyces sp. SID5910 | reverse complement strand
GCCCTGACTCGGGCACGCCGCCCGGCGCTCCGCCCGCCGGGCCGGTCACCGGCCCGGGTCCGGGCGGCCCGTACGGGGCCTCGCGTTCGAACGGCCCGTGCCGGACCTCAGGTCCGGGCGGCCCGTACCGACGAGGCGCGGGGGATCACGCGTGGCTGCGGGGACACCGCCACCGACGGGGTGGCGGTGTCCCCGCTCAGTCGTGCCAGCAGCAGTTCCACCGCGTCGGCCGCCGCCCGGTCCAGGTGCAGGTCGACCGCCGTCAGGGGCGGCTCGCAGGTGCGGGCCCGCAGGCCGTCGTAGCGGGTGACGACCATGACGTCGTCCGGCACCCTCCGCCCGCTGTCCCGGATCGCCCGCACCGCGCCCACCGCGAACGCGTCGACCAATGCGCACACCGCGTCGGTCTCGGGGTGCTCGGCGAGCAGGGCGGCGCACCGCTCGTACCCCGCCTGCTCACCGCCCGACTCGGGCACCTTCGCGACGACCGGCGTCCAGCCGTACCGCTCGGCGGCCCGCTCGTAGGCGGCGAGCGCGTCGACGGACGAGTGCCGGGTGCCGGAGCCGACGATCAGCGCCGGGCGTTCGGCGCCCTGCTCGTGCAGATGGGCGAGCAGCAGCTCCGCCACCAGATCGCCGCGCAGGTCCACGTAGGGCGCGTCCTCGTCCGGTGACACCGGCCTGCCGAGCGCCACGTACGGCAGCCCGCGTTCGCGCAGCTGGGCCGCCGCGGCGTCGCCGGCCTCGGGCTCCACCACGATGGCACCGTCGATGTCGACGGAGTACAGCGCGGAACCCGACTGGACGGGCGGCACCAGGACGAGGGCGTAGCCGTGCAGGAGGGCGCTCTCCGCGGCGGCCGCCGCGACCTCCATGTAGAAGCCGAGCCGGGACGGCCCGCCCGCCACCGCGAACGGCATCGAGGAGGCCAGCGCGATGGCCTTCGCCTGGCCGCGCCGCAGCCGCTGCGCCCGGAGGTTGGGCCGGTAGCCGAGGTCCGCCGCGGCCTGCCTGACGCGCTCCCGGGTCCGGGGGTCGACCTTGCCGAGCCCGTTCAGGGCGTGCGACACGGTCGTGCGCGAGACGCCGGCGACGCGGGCGACGTCGGCGATCGTCGGCGGTTTCGGGCCGGGGGCGGAAGTGGCCATCGGGGCGAAGACTCCTCGCTGGGCGTGGACGGTTGACGCCGACCATCTTCGCCGACGCGCCGTCCGGCCGGACGAGGTCCCCCGGCCGGGGCCCGGGTCAGCCCGTCCCGTCCGCGAACGGCGTGAAGTGGGCGGGCGGATGCTCGATGCGAGGCAGGTCGTCACGCCAGGAGGTGAGGATCTGGGCACTGCACTCGAACAGCCCCTGCGGCAGCGCGTCCAGCGGCCACCAGCGCCAGTCGCCCACGCTCTCGCCGGGCTGGTCGCCGGGCTCGCCCCGCCAGGCGGAGACGACGGCGCCCACGGTGACGCGCACCACGTCACCGACGTGGTCGACGAGCGTGCCCAGCAGCGTCACGTCCTCGGGGCGGGCGAGCAGCCCGGTCTCCTCGGCCAGCTCCCGCACGACCGTCTCCGGCAGTGACTCCCCGGGTTCGACGGTGCCGCCGGGCAGCTCCCAGGTGCCGTGCCGGTGCCGGCCGAGCAGAAGACCGCGCGGTCCGAGCACGACGGCGCCGACACCGATCGCGGCGTGCGGCGCGGGCGGGCGATCGGTCCGCGGCCGGCTGGACAGGGCGGGGCCGCGGGCCGGCCGGTGGCGCCGCGCCCGGATCAGCTGAAGCACCGTGCGGTTGTCCCCGTCCGCGGCGCGCAGGAGCTCACACCCCTCGACCCTGAAGCCGTGCTCGTTCAGCAGTTCCTCCCACAGCCGCGGTGAGAGCACCCACATCAGGGTGGGGATCGGCGCCTCCTGCCGCAGCCGGACCAGCTCCGGGCGCTCCACCACCTCCTCGGAGGGGCCCAGCCCGTCGGCGTCGGTGTGCAGCGCCGAGAAGACGAGGGGAGCGCCGTCGACCAGTCCGTCCCGCAGTGCCGGCAGCAGATGACGGGGATCGACGCAGGCGAACGTGCGCAGGCCGTACGCCGCGTCGTACGGCCGCGTCCGCCGCAGGTGCTCGGCGACGTCCGCGCACACGAAGCGGACGCCGGGCTCCGAACCGTGGTCGTTCAGCGCGCGCCGGTGCTGGGTGGGGGACAGGTCGACGCCGTCCACGCGCGCGCCGTACGCGCGGGCCAGGTGGACGGCGTGGTGGCCGGGCCCCGAACCCACGTCGAGGACCCGCTTGCCCCGGATGTCCCCGAGCACCTCCGCACCCGGCCCCACACCGGGCCAGAACCCCCAGTCGATCCGGTCGGGCACGGGCGGCGACCAGCCGTGGTCCAACTGCCGCTGCCCGTAGACGGTCCAGGACTCTTCGCGGACGGGGTCCGTCGTCACGTGCGGCTCCTTCTCCATCGCCCTGAACAGTCCCCACTTCCGGACACCGCCACACGCCCCCCAGCCGGGCGGGCCGTCGTGAAGGTTGGCCGGACCGTGGCCGGGTACCCCGCCGATCTTGGGGAGGAGAACCATGTCTGACCAGAATGTGAAGAACGTCTTCGTCATCGGCCTGGACGAGGCCAACCTTCCGACGCTCCGGGCGGTGCCGGGCGCCGACGCGCTGCGCTTCCACCCGCTGCTGACGGTCGAGGAGTTGCAGGGCGGCGAGGTGTCCGTGCCGGACATCACGGAGAAGGCGCAGCAGGTGCTGGACGCCTTCGACGGGAGCATCGACGCCATCGTGGGCTACTGGGACTTCCCGGTCAGCACCCTGGTGCCGATCCTCGGCGAGCGCTACGGCACCCGCACCACGAGCCTGGAGTCGGTCGTCAAGTGCGAGCACAAGTACTGGAGCCGGCTGGAGCAGCGGAAGGTCACCGACTGCCATCCGCGCTTCGGCCGCGTCGACCTGGAGGCCGACCCGCCGCACCCGCCGGGTGACCTGCGCTTCCCGATGTGGCTGAAGCCGGCGCTGTCCTACTCCTCCGAACTCGCCTTCGGCGTGAAGGACGAGGAGGAGTTCCGCCGTGCCGTCGACGAGATCCGCGAGGGGATCTCCCGGGTCGGCCGCCCCTTCGAACGCGTCCTCGACCGGATCGACGTGCCGCCCGAGATGGAGGGCGTCGGCGGCCGGGTGTGCCTGGCCGAGGAGTCGCTGACCGGTATCCAGGTGGCGGTGGAGGGCTACGTCCACGAGGGCGAGGTGACCGTCTACGGCACGCTGGACTCCATCGACTATCCGGACTCCCCGTGCTTCCTGCGCCACCAGTACCCGTCCATGCTGCCGCCGCAGGTGATCACCCGGCTCCACGACGTCACCGAGCGGGTGATGCGCCGCATCGGCTTCGACTCGGCCACCTTCAGCGTCGAGTACTTCTACGACCCGGGCAGCGAGGAGATCAACCTGTTGGAGATCAACCCCCGCCACTCCCAGTCGCACGCCGAGCTGTTCCAGTACGTGGACGGCGTGCCCAACCACCACCCGATGCTCGCCCTCGCACTGGGCGAGGACCCGCGCATGCCGCACCGGCAGGGTCCGTACGCGATGGCGGCCAAGTGGTACTACCGCTGGTTCACCGACGGCGTCGTGCGGAACGTGCCGTCGCCCGAGGACATCGCCCGCATCGAACGCGACACACCGGGGGTGCGCATCCACGTCCTGCCCGAGGAGGGGCAGCGGCTGTCCGACCTGTCCCAGCAGGACAGTTACAGCTACGAGGTGGCGCACATCTTCACGGGCGGCGACGACGAAGAGGACATGCGCGGGAAGTACGACCACTGCGTGGCCGCGCTCGGGCTGGCCTTCGACGAGCCGCGCGACGGACAGTGAGGACAAGGAGTACGCCGGACCATGCGTTACGTGACCCACCTGCCCTGCACCACCAAGGAAGAGGAACACGTCGTCATCCCGATGTCCGACGGCGTCCGCCTGTCGGCGCGCATCTGGCGCCCCACGTCGTCCGACCAGGAGCCGGTGCCCGCGGTGCTGGAGTACATCCCGTACCGCAAGCGCGACCTCACCTCCGTGCGCGACTCGATCCACCACCCCTACATCGCCGGGCACGGCTACGCCTGCGTCCGCGTCGACCTGCGCGGCACCGGCGAGTCGGAGGGGGTGCTCAGGGACGAGTACCTGGAGCGGGAGCAGAGCGACGCCGAGGAGATCCTGGCCTGGCTCGCCGACCAGCCCTGGTGCGACGGCAGCACCGGGATGATGGGCATCTCCTGGGGTGCCTTCGCCGCCCTCCAGGTGGCGGCCCGGCAGCCGCCGAGCCTGAAGGCCGTCGTCATCGCCTCCTTCACCGACGACCGGCATGCCGACGACATGCACTACATGGGCGGCGCGATGCTGTCCGACAACCTGGCCGAGGCGGGCACCATGTTCGCCTACGGCACCTGCCCGCCCGATCCGGCCGTGGTCGGTGACCGCTGGCGCGACATGTGGCACGAACGGCTGGAGAACACCCGGCCGTGGGTGCTGGAGTGGCTGCGCCACCAGCGCCGCGACGACTACTGGCGGCACGCCTCCGTCGCCGAGGACTACGGTGCCGTGCGCTGCCCGGTGCTCGCCTCCAGCGGGTGGGCGGACGGCTACTCCAACGCCGTCACCCGGCTGCTCGCCCACCTGGACGTGCCCCGCAAGGGTCTGATCGGCCCCTGGTCGCACAAGTTCCCGCACCTGGGCGAGCCCGGCCCCGCCATCGGCTACCTCCAGGAGGTCGTGCGCTGGTGGGACCACTGGCTCAAGGGCGCCGACAACGGCGTCATGGACGGCCCCATGCTGCGGACCTGGATGCAGGACAGCGTGCCGCCGTCCACGGCGTACGAGGAGCGGCCGGGACGCTGGGTGGCGGACCCGAGCTGGCCGTCCCCGCACGTCCACCCGGTCGCGCACCCGCTCACCCGGCACCGGATCGGCCCGCCCGTCGAGCAGGGCGCGGGGACGGAGAGCGCCGGGAGCGGTGACGCGCTCACCGTGCAGTCGCCGCTGTCCGTCGGCCAGTTCGCCGGCAAGTGGGCCTCCTACAACGCCCCGCCCGACCTGCCCTACGACCAGCGGGAGGAGGACGGCGGCTCGCTCGTCTTCGAGACCGAGCCGCTGACCGAACGGCTGGAGATCCTCGGATCGCCGACCGTGGAACTCGACCTGTCGGTGTCCGAACCGGTCGCCATGGTGGCCGCCCGCCTGTCCGACGTCCACCCCGACGGAGCCGCCACCCGGGTCACCTACGGCCTGCTCAACCTCACCCGGCGCGACAGCACCGAACAGCCCGAGGCACTGGAGCCCGGCCGGCGCTACCGTGCCACCGTCCAGCTCAACGGAGTGGGGCAGACCTTCCCGCCCGGACACCGCATCCGGCTCTCGCTGTCCACGTCCTACTGGCCGCTGGCCTGGCCGGCGCCCGAGCCCGCCCGGCTCAGCGTGTACGAGCACTCCAGCACGCTCACGCTGCCCGTCCGCCCGCCGGACCGGCCCGACGACACGCCGGCCGACCCGTTCGACGAGCCGGAGGGCACCCCGCCCCTGACCACGACCCGGCTGACACGCCCCGAGGAACGCTGGGACGTGAAGCGCGACCTGATCGGCTACAACGCCGAACTGGACATCGTGAAGGACGGCGGCACCGTCCGCTTCGACGAGATCGGCCTGGAGGTCGGCCGCCGTGCCCACGAGCGCTACGCGGCCGTCGCCGACGACTTCACGTCCGTCAGCGGCGAGTCCACGTGGACCATGCGGTTCCGGCGCGACGACTGGGACGTGCGCGTCGTCACCCACACCCGGCTCACCTGCGACAAGGAGGACTTCCTCGTCGACGCCACGCTGGACGGCTGGGAGGGCGGCCGCAGGGTCTTCTCCCGGACCTGGAACGAACGGGTGCCGCGCGACCTGCTCTGAGCAGCGGGGCCGGCGGCCGTGCCCGGCGCGGTCAGCCGGCCGTGGCGGCGAAAGGCCCGCCGTCCGCGAACACCAGCCGCGCGAAGTTCTCGCCGATGCGGCGGTGCCCGGCGGGGTCGGGGTGGATGGCGTCCGGCAGCGGGAACTCCGCGTAGTCCTTCTCGCCGTACAGCTCACGGCCGTCGAGATGGTGCAGGTGCGGGTCGTCGGCGGCCCGCTCCGCGACGATCCGGGCGAGGGCGTCGCGGACGACGTTGAGCGTCAGGCGCCCCGCGGCGCGTTCGGCGGGATCCCCCGTGGCCTTGAACCGCACCGTCCCGCCGTCGAAGTCGGGAGCGAGCGGGCCCGGCGTGTCCTCCTGGACGGGACACAGGAGGGGCGACACGACCAGCAGCGGCGTGGTCGGGTGCCCCTCGCGGACGGTGTCCAGGAAGCCGTGCACCGCCGGGGTGAAGGCGCGCAGACGCATCACGTCGCCGCTGACGACGTTGATGCCGACCTTCAGGCTGATCAAGTCCGCGGGGGTGTCCCGCATGGCGCGGGCGGTGAACGGGTCCAGCAGCGCGCTGCCGCCGAACCCCAGGTTGACCAGCTCCACTTCGCCTCGGCTCGCGGCCAGCGCCGGCCAGATGGCGGTGGGGTGGTCGGCGTTGGAACCGTGGCTGATGGAACTGCCGTGGTGCAGCCACACCCGGCGTCCGCGGTCCGGCGCCGCCTCGACCGGCGCGTCGGTGCGCAGCGCGATCAGCTCGGTGATCTCCGTGTGCGGCAGCCAGATCTCGACGTCCTTGTCACGGGCCGGCAGACCGGTGAACCGGGCGGTGCCGGGCGGCCCTTCGCGCAGTTCGGCGCGCTGGGTGACCATGTCGACGACCGTGCGGACGTTGCCGCCGGCGACGGTGGCCTGGGCGGCGAGACGGCCGTCGACCAGCAGGTCGTAGACGCCGTCCGCCGGGTCCGGAAGGCCGCCGTAGGCCCGTTTGGTCGGCAGGGTGTCCAGTTCGACTGTGGTGGCGCGGGTGCGGAAGACCAGCCGTACGCCGGAGGGCTGGGCCTCCGCCACGGTCAGCAGGTCGCCGTCGGGGATCTGCCGGCGGGCCCGGGCGGGCAGCCGGTGCGGCAGCAGGCCGTGCGCGGTCTCCTCGACGTCGAGGAAACCGCGCAGCAGGTCCGCGGTCACGGGGGTGGTGACCCAGTCGCGGCCGGTGTTGTTGTCGGTGTCGTGGTCAGTGTTCATTGTCTTGGCCGCCTTGGTTGCGTAGGAGGGCGTCGAGTGAATCCAGCAGCCAGGCCCAGGACTCCTGCGAGTCGACGGCCGTGTGGCTGAAGCCGCCGGCCAGCTCCAGGCTCACGTAGCCGTGGAAGACGCTGCCCAGCATCCGGACGGCGTGCGTCTGGTCCGGCTCCGCGATGTCGTAGCCGCGCAGGATCGCCCGGGTCATCCGCGCGTGCCGCACGCCGGCGCTGGCGGCGGCCGTCTCGGGATCGAGCCGGAGCCGGGCGGCGTCGTAGCGGCCGGGGTGCTCCCGGGCATAGTCCCGGTAGACGTCCGCGAAGGCGGCCAGGGCGTCCTTGCCGGCCCGACCGGCGAGCGCGGCGGCGGCCCGGTCGGCGAGTTCCTCCAGCGCGAACAGGGCGATCCTCGTCCTGAGCTCCTGGGAGTTCTTCAGGTGCGAGTAGAGACTCGCGACCTTGACGTCGAAACGCCGGGCGAGCGCCGAGAGGGTCACCTGGTCGAAGCCGACCTCGTCGGCCAGTTCCGCGCCCGCCCGGGTCAGACGCTCGGGCGTCAGCCCTGCTCGCACCATGACCTGCCTCCCGTCAGCCGAAGGCCATTATGCCCCTGCCTAAGGATTATAGGCAAAAGCCATTGGGTTTCAGGCTCGGGCCGCGGATGCCCGGCAGCGGTCCTCCGCGGCGGTCTTCAGGTCGCGCAGCCAGCCTTCGAGGCCGGTGGCGAGGATCTCGGTCGCGACGGGAACGTCGGCGTCGACTTGCTCGCCGGTGTGGGTCTCCTCGGTGCGTACGAGGACGCCACCTCTGACCTCGGTGAACGTCCACACGTGGACGCCGTCGATGTGCAGCCCGTCGGCGACTGCGGGGCCGGTCCAGCGGATGCAGGAGCCGTGCCGGAGCTGCTGGACGGTGGAGGTGATGTCGAGGCTGGTGGCGTCGGTCGCGGGGTTGGGCGGGAGCGGCGTCGTCCACCGGAACGCCGAGCCCTGCCGCAGCGGCCCGTGGTCGAGTCGTTCGGCGGATTCCACGGGGGGCTGCCAGGCGGGCCAGCGCTCCACGTCGGTCTGTAGCCGCCAGACGGTCCGGAGCGGGGCGTGGATCAGGGTCTCGGTGCGGTGGCGGACCCGCGCGTCGGGATCGACGCCCTCGCCGCGGCAGGTGAGGGGCCGGGCGGGGTCGGAAGGGGCGGCCGCGGCAGGGGCGGCTGTCGCGGCGAGGAGGGCGGAGGCGAGCAGGGCGCCACGGAGGGTGATCTTGCGCGTGCCGGACATGGAGGTCTCCTGTGTTGTCGGAGGGAGGTAGATGGGTTACAAGCCGGTGCGTTCGTTAGAAGCTATAACCCGCCACGATCGGCCGTCAACGGGCTGCGTGATACCTTCTAACAAAACTTTGGGCGTGTTCAGCTGCGGTGAGAAAGGACGCGGGCCATGGAGAAGTCGCAGGCGAAGACTCCGCGGGAGCGCTACCGCGCCGAGGTGCGGGCGGAGATCAAGGAACGTGCCTGGGAGCAGATCGCCACGGCGGGAGCGTCCGCCCTCTCGCTCAACGCGATCGCCAAGCAGATCGGCATGAGCGGGCCCGCGCTCTACCGCTACTACGCAGGACGCGACGACCTGATCACCGAACTCGTCAAGGACGCCTACCGCGGTCTCGCCGACGCCCTGCGCGAGGCGTCCCGGACCGGCGCCGGCCCGGCTGCCCTGGCACACGCCCTGCGCGGCTGGGCCCTGCGGCACCCCCAGCGGTACTTCCTGATCTACGGCACCCCCGTCCCCGGGTATCACGCGCCCGAGGAGACCGTCGCCATCACCTCGGAGATGATGGCGACGGTGCTCGACGCCTTCGCGGCCCTGCCGGGGGAGGGCCCGGCGAGGTCCTTCGACACCCATCTGGCGGACCACCGCGACTGGGCCCGCGGCCACTCCGCCGGCCCCGCGGTCCTCCGTGAGGCCCTTGCCTTCTGGACCCGTCTGCACGGGGTCCTCTCCCTGGAGCTCG
>NZ_WWHX01000083.1 GCF_009862125.1 Streptomyces sp. SID5910 | reverse complement strand
CCCCTCGCACTGCATCACCCGCGGCAACCGCAACGCCATCACCGCCCCCAGCACCAACAACCCCGCACTCACCAGCAACGTCACATGCAGCCCATGCACAAACGCATCCCCCGCGGCCCGCCGCAACGCACCCCCCGCCGGCCCCCCGAGCCGCGCAGCGACCTCGTACGCCTCCCCCAGCGAATGCCCCGCCGCCACAGACGCCGACGCGGGCACCCCCGGCACCCCGCCCGTCACCCCGGGCGCGTACGCCGCGTTCATCACGCTGCCCAGCAGCGCGATCCCGATCCCCGCGCCCAGCTGGTACGACGTCTCCCCGATCGCCGCCGCCCCACCGGACTGCTCCGGCGGCGCCTCGCTCAGCATCGACTCGTACGCCCCGAACAGCGTCGTCTCCAGCCCGAAGCCGAGCAGCACGAACCCGGACAGCAGCAGCGCGCAGTTGTCCGCCCGGCCCATCGCCGTCAGCAGCAGCACCGCCACCGCCGTCAGACAGAACCCGGCGCACACCGTCCGCCGCGGCCCGAACCGCCGCAGCAGCCGCGCGCCCGCCAGCCCCGCCGCCATCGCCGCGAAGGTCAGCGGCAGCAGCCGCAGCCCGGTCTCCAGCGGTGACAGCCCGAGCACCAGCTGCAAGTACTGCGCCGCGATCAGCTCAAGACCCACCAGCGCCAGCATGGCCAGCACGATGCACCCCACCGACGTGCTGAACGCCGGCCGCCGGAACATCCGCAGGTCCACCAGCGGATACGTCCGGCGCCGCTGCCGCCGCACGAATCCGGTCAGCAGGCCCGCGCCCACCACCAGCGGCAGCACGGTGAGCACGCTCGCCACCGGCTCGCCGCCGCCGAGCCGCTTCACGCCCAGGACGACGCCGAACAGCCCGGCCGCCGCCATCAGCGCGCCGACGACGTCCCAGGGGCCGGTGCCGTCTCCCTTCGACTCGGGCAGCAGCAGCCGTCCCACCGGCAGGCTGACCAGCATCAGCGGGATGTTGACGAGGAAGACCGAGCCCCACCAGAAGTGCTCCAGCAGGAAGCCGCCGAGCAGCGGTCCGACCGCCGCGCCCACCGCGGCCACGGCGCTCCAGATGCCGATGGCCAGCGCCCGCTCCCGCCGGTCGGGGAAGACCTGGCGCAGGATCGACAGCGTCGCCGGCATGATCATCGCCCCGCCGACGCCGAGCAGCGCGCGGGCCGCGATCAGGACCTGGGGCCCCTCGGCGAGGGCCGCCAGCGCGGAGGCGACGCCGAAGAGCGCGTATCCGAGGAGCAGGATCCGTCTGCGGCCGACCCGGTCGCCCAGCGTGCCGAACAGGATCAGCAGCGAGGCGCAGACGAGGGGGTAGACGTCGACGATCCAGAGCAGTTCGATCGCGCCGGGCCGCAGGTCCTCCGTGACGGCGGGGACCGCCACGTGCAGGACGGTCGCGTCGACGGCGACGAGCAGCAGGCTCGCGCAGAGGACGACGAGGACCACCCAGCGGTTGGCGCCGGCCCCGGCAGCCCGGCGGCGCGGTGCGGCGGCAGCCGTGGTCGTCCCGGACATGCACGTACCTCCAAGATGTTCCCTCGCGTCCGGCGGGCCGGGCGGGGTGGGGACTCCCCGGCGGCTCGGCCGGAGAGGAGCGGGGTCCCCGGGCCGTGGGCGGATCGCGAGTGACTCGCCAGCGTACGCGAGTCCGTCGCACACCCGCGTGTTCGAGCTCACACATCCCGCGTGACCTGTGTGGTGTCCACCACCGCGCCTGCCGGGCCCCGGCCGGGCAGCCGCCCCCGGACCTCCCCCGGCCGGCCGCCCCGCCGGACGCCCGGCGGATAATCGGGCCCGTGACCGATCTTGCAACGCGTGTGGTGGCGGACCGCCCCGGAGCCCTGCGCCGGGCCGCCCCGGCGCTCCTCGGCTACGCGGCCGTCCGCGCCCTGGGCCTGCTCGCCCTGGCCCTGTGGAGCGCCGCGCGCGACAAGAGCGCGTACACGCTGCTGACCGCCCGCTGGGACTCCCTCTGGTACACCAGGGTCGCCGAGCTGGGGTACGGCTACGAGGTGCGCCTGCCCAACGGCGACGTGCACTCCAACCTGGCCTTCTTCCCCCTGCTGCCCTGGCTGGAGCGGCTGGGCGCGGCGGTGAGCCCGCTGTCGTACGCCGACGCGGGGTTCGTGGTGAGCCTGCTCGCCTCGCTCGCGGCGGCCTGGGGGGTCTTCGCGGTGGCGGAGCACCTTTACGGCCGCCGGGCAGGCGTGTGCGCGGTGCTGCTGTGGGCCGTGCTGCCGGTGGGGATCGTGCAGTCGATGGCGTACAGCGAGTCGCTGTTCACCGCGCTCGCCGCCTGGTCGCTGTACGCGGTGCTGACCGGACGCTGGGTGACGGCGGGAACGCTGGCCGCGCTGGCCGGGCTGACCCGGCCGGTGGGGCTCGCGGTGACGGCGGCGGTGTGGGCGGCCGCGATCGAGGCATTCGTGCGAAGCCGCAGCACCACCGCCGCGCGCGGCGCGCATTCCCCGGAGCACGCCCCCGGCGAGGGCGTGCGGCGCGCGCTCGGCATGCTCCTCGCGCCCCTGGGCGCCGCCGGCTACGTCCTGTGGGTCGGCCACCGCACCGGCAAGGGCCCGCTCGGCTATCTCGACGTCCAGGCCGGCTGGCGCAACGGCTTCGACGGCGGCGTGTCCTTCGCCCGGTTCGTCGGCGCGAAGCTCACGTCGCTCCCGTCGGCCCTGGCGGGCGTCGGCCTGATCGCCGGGGTCGCCCTGCTGCTGTGGCTGTACGTCGTCTGCGTACGGCAGCGCCAGCCGCTCGCGCTGCTCGTGTACTCGGGGATCGTCACGGCTCTCGCCCTGTGCGCGTCGAGCTACTTCGGCTCGAAGCCCCGGCTGCTGCTGCCCGCCTTCCCCCTGCTGCTGCCGCTCGCCCTGGCTCTGGCCCGGCTGCGAAACCGCAGGTCGGCGCTGGTGGCCGCGACCGTCGCCGTCGTCTCGGCCGGGTACGGCGCCTTCTGGCTGAACGGCTCGGGTCCGCCCTGACCGGCCCGTTCGCCCGATGAGCGCCGGGAGAATTGCGTACCAGCATTCGGTTAACGAATTCATAAGCACGATAAAACCGCCGGCCGGGCCGATCAAAGGAATTGAGGCCCACAGCGGGGCCGGATTGCGGATTCCTCGGGAAAAGACCACTCCTGAGAGGAATCCCACATCACATCGTCATCACAAAGCCGTTGTTTCGGCAAGGATCACTCCTCACTCGCTGTAACGTCGATTGGGTGCGTACCGAACGGAACCTCACCCGTCTGGACCGGGTGTTCGCGAGACTCGACCGGGAGCCGGAACGACCGGCCCACCTAGATGTGCCGGTGATGAGCCGGCACCGCATCGCGCTGTTCTCCGGCACCCTCGCGTTCTATATCGCGATCGTGTGGGCCGTGCTGATCACCTCGTGGCTGGTCCGGCTCGACTGGCAGGTCATGTTCTTCCGGCCCTACCAGCAGTGGCCGGAGATCCACGCGTTCGTCGACTACTACGTGGTCCTCGGCCAGCGCGGCCCCACGGCGGTGATGGTCGCGGCCTGGCTCGGCTGGCGCTCCTGGCGCCAGCACACCCTGCGTCCGCTGCTCGCGCTCGGCGCCTCCCTGCTGCTACTGAACGTCACGGTCGGCGCCGCGAAGATCGGCATGGGCCGGCTGGGACCGCACTACGCGACCACGGTCGGCGCGAACGAGATGGGCCTCGGCGGCGATATATTTCCGAGCGGTCACACCGCGAACGCCGTGGTCACCTGGGGAATCCTGGCCTATCTGGCGTCGACGCCGAGAGCGCGGCGCTGGCTGTCGGCACTGTCGGCGGTCACGTCCCTCGGGGTCGGCATGTCCACCGTCTACCTCGGTACGCACTGGCTCAGCGACGTGCTCCTCGGCTGGACGGCGGGACTGCTGATCCTGCTGGCGCTGCCGTGGTTCGAGCCGCTGATCAGCCGCACCGAGGTCTGGATCCTCGGCCTGCGGGACGGGTGGTCCGCCCGGCGCGGCCGGACCCGGCCGGCGAGGGATCCGGTCGCCACTCCCGTGGTCCTCAGGCACCCCGTGTCGGGCCGCAAGGGCGGCGCCCCGGCGCGCGAGCCGGTCGCCGCGCCCCGCACCGCCCGGGCCCCCGTGTACCTGGCCCCGGGCCCGCACACGGCCCGCTCGGACCGCACGCCGGTCACCCCGGCGGGCAGCCGCCGCCCGCCGCACTCCGACCGCCACCCGCGCAGCACGACGCCCGCGGCACGGCCCCTCTCCGGCGGCTGACCGCCCCCACGGGCCCGCGGGGACCGGTACGCACAGCCTCTCCCCCGCAGCACGACGGCCCCGGCCCTCCGCACAGGAGGACCGGGGCCGTCGGCGTGTGTCAGCCCTTCCAGGCGCGGGCCACGCGGCCGTCCTTCACCTCGAAGTTGAGCCGGCCCACGCGGTACTCCATGGTGATGACCGTCCCGGGCTCCAGCGACCGCACCGTCGACCAGCCGCGCTCGCGCGCCTGTCGCTCGGCTGCCCCGGATTCGAGGCCCACGTAGGCGTCCGGACTGTCCTGGGGCTCGGCGGGGGGTGTGGGAATCGGTGGCATGTCACCACGCTATGCCCTGCTCCACGGACGGGGAAGCCCAGGCCCGTATCGGCAGCCACAGCGGCACCTATGGTCACACTTCTGTCACAGGATCACGGCATGCGTTTTGACGGAACTCCTTCACCCGGATGGACGCTTCCGCGCATCTTCCGTGCGCGCGTGCGGGCAATTCCGGTGCGGCGAGCCGACCCGTCGAATAAACGAACGGAAAAGGGCCCGCAAGTGCTCCCTTCCCTTCCGTTCGCATTTCTTCGAACGCACCGGAACGGACGTGCGCCGATCGGATACCGACACAGGAAGCGCACGCTTTGCTCACATGTTCGCCGGGCCCGGCGCGGTGACGGACACCGACAGGTCGTTGTCCCGCGTGTAGCAGGGCCCGGCCTCCACCGGGCCGTGCCGCGTCTCCACCCGCGCGCGCGGGAGGACGAGGACGGGCTCCTTGTCGGCGATGTCGTCCAGCAGCCGGGCGACGCGCACGGCCGGTCCCGCCTCCCCGGCGGGGCGCAGCCACAGGTCCCAGCGGCCCGGCGCGAGGGCGTCGTAGGCGATCCGGAGCCGGAACTCCGCCCGGTCGGCGGTCAGACCCAGCCGGCGTGTGCCGTCCTCGCCCGAGGCGGTGCGGGCGCGCAGCTCGGCGTGGGCCCCGGCCGCGAGCGGGGTGCCGTAGACCCGTCCCCGCACGGTCAGCCCGTCGTCGGCGAGGCGCAGCTCGGCCGCCTCGGCGTGGGGTGCGCGCAGCCAGCTGCGGACGGTGAGGTTGCCGTTCCGGGTGGCGTACGGGATGCGGACCGCGACATGGCCGAGCAGGCCGCTCGGGGTGCGGTCGGCGAGGGAGCGCAGATCGGTCACGCCGGGGACCAGGCGCCGCGGTACGCCGTCGGCCATGTGCGCGTAAGCGTCCCAGCGGCCCTCGGGGAGG
>NZ_WWHX01000826.1 GCF_009862125.1 Streptomyces sp. SID5910 | reverse complement strand
TAGACCGGGGGTGGCGGGCAGGTCGGCGGCGACACCGACGTCCACGACGCAGACCTCGGCGCCGACCTGGGTGGCGAAGGCGTTGCAGACCGCTCCCCCGCCCAGGAAGTTGGCCACCATCTGGGCGGTGACCTCCTGGGGCCACGGCGTGACGCCCTGGGCGTGCACTCCGTGGTCACCGGCGAAGACGGCGACGGCCGCGGGCTCCGGGATCGGCGGCGGACACTGGCGGGACAGCCCGGACAGCTGCGCGGAGATGATCTCCAGCATGCCGAGCGCGCCGGCCGGCTTGGTCATGCGCTTCTGCCGCTCCCAGGCCTCGCCGAGCGCCTTGGCGTCCAGCGGGCGGATCTGCGCGACGGTCTCCGCGAGCAGGTCGTGCGGGGCCTCGCCGGGCAGGGCGCGGCGGCCGTACGTCTCCTCGTGGACGACCCACGACAGCGGGCGGCGCTTGGACCAGCCGGCCTGCATCAGCTCGGGCTCGTCCGGGAACTCGTCGACGTACCCGACGCACAGGTAGGCGACGACCTCCAGGTGCTCGGGCAGACCGAGGGCGCGGACCATCTCGCGCTCGTCGAAGAAGCTGACCCAGCCGACGCCGAGGCCCTCGGCGCGGGCGGCGAGCCACAGGTTCTCGACGGCGAGCGCGGAGGAGTACGGGGCCATCTGCGGCTGGGTGTGCCGGCCCAGGGTGTGGCGGCCGCCGCGGGTGGGGTCGGCGGTGACGACGATGTTGACCGGGGTGTCGAGGATGGCCTCGATCTTCAGTTCCTTGAACTGCTTGGCCCGGCCCTTGGGGAGGGACTTCGCGTACGCGTCGCGCTGGCGCATCGCCAGTTCGTGCATCGCGCGCCGCGTGTCGGCGGAGCGGATGACGACGAAGTCCCAGGGCTGCGAGTGGCCGACGGAGGGCGCGGTGTGGGCGGCCTCCAGGACGCGGAGCAGCACCTCGTGCGGGATGGGGTCGCCGCGGAAGCCGTTGCGGATGTCCCGGCGTTCCCGCATGACCTTGAGGACGGCCTCGCGTTCGGCGTCGTCGTAGGCGGGTGCGGCCGGGCCGGCGGGCTGTCGTACGTCTGCCTCTGCGGCCGTGCTCACGTGCGGGTCTTCCTGGTCTTCCTGTCCGGCGTCCCGGGTGTCCAGGTCGTCGGCGTTCTGTACGAGTCCGGCGTCGGCCTCGCGCGGGGCGGGCACGGCGTCCTGGGCCTCGGCGGGGAGGACGAGGGCCTCCGGCGGGGTGGGGGCGAGGTGCGGGGTAGTGGGCACCTGGCCGCCGTCGACCGGCACGAACCGGCCCACGGGCCGGGCCGGGTGGGGCGCCGTGGACTCGGCCGGGCCTCCGGGGTGGGCCGCCGCGTCGGTGTCCGGCAGGGACTGGGGGCCCTGGGCGGGCTGCGGGGCCTCCGGGTGGGGCTGCGCGGGGTGCTCCTGCACGGCGACGACCTCCTCGGCCTCCTGGACGACGGCGCCGGCCGGCTGGGGGTGCGGCGCGGGGGCGGGGGCGGGCTCGGCTTCGGCGGCCGGCCCGGCCGGGGGGACGGGCTCGGTGGCGGGGGTCGGCTCGGCGGGGGTGGTGGGCTCTGCAGGGATGGTGGGCTCTGCCGGAACGCCGGGCTCGGCCGGAACGCCGGGCTCGGCCGGTACACCGGGCTCAGACGGGACACCGGGTTCTGCCGGTACACCGGGCTCGGCCGGCGGGGTCGGGTCGGCCGCCACGGGCTGGGCGTCGGTCGGGGTCGGCTCGGCGGACGGGGTCTGGTCCACGGCCGGGAAAGGCTGGGGCGCGGGGGCCTCCGTGGGCTCTACGGTCGCCTCGGCTTCGTCCGTCACGGGCGGCTCGGAGGACTCCGGGGCGGGCGCGGGCGCCTCGGCGGCGGGCGTGGGCTCGGACGCGGGCGCCTCGGGGGCCGGTACGTCCTCACCCGGCGCCACTATCCCGGCAGCGGGCTCGGCCGCGCTCGGCTGCTCGGCGCCGGCATCCGGTGCGGACGTCACGGCGGTGGCCTGCTCGGCATCCGGCGCGGACGTCACGCCAGCTGCTTGCTCGGCCTCCGGACCCGGCACGGGCTCGGCAGCGACCGGTTCAGGTGCCTGCTCGGGCTCGGGGACGACCGCATCCGGAGCCTGCGTGGACTCGGGCGCGGGCGTCTCGACAGCGGGCGCGGGCTCAGGAACGGGCTCGGACTGAGCGACGGCCTCAGGAGCCGAGGCGGGGTCGGCCACGGGGGTCTCGGCCACCGGCGCGGACTCGGACGTGGGCGCCGGTACGTCCTCACCCGGCGCCACTGTCCCGGCAGCGGACTCGGACACACCGGGTTGCTCGACGCCGGCATCCGGCGCGGCGGCGGCCTGGTCGGCCTCCGGACCCGGCACGGCCTGGGCGTCGGGAACCTCGGTGACCGGCACGGACTCAGGAGCAACCAACTGCTCGAAGGCCGGCTCGAACGCGGGCGCCTCCACGGACGGCTCCGACTCGGTCACGACCGCCTCCGCAGCCGACGCGGCCTCGGGCGCAGTCACTTCAGGGGACGGCGCAGCCTCCGGCGCAACCGCCTCCGCGGCCGGCGCAGCCTCGGGCGCCGCCGGCTGCTGCGCGGGGGTCTCCCCCGGCACCTCACCGGCCCCGGTGTCACCGTCAGCCCCGGCGACGCCGTCGGCCTCGAACGCACCGTCGACCTCGGAGGCCCCCTCAACCTCAGGCACACCCCCCGGCATTGCCGCCTGCACGTCCGCCTCAACTCCAGGCTCACCGGCGCCCGCGGCCGGGGCCGCACCGGTCTCCCCCGGTGCCGGGGCGCTGCCCGTCGCCGCCACGGCCTCCGTCGCCACGCGGGTGACGAGTGCCTGGGCCGCACCCACCGGCTCGGAACGCTGTTCCGGTACCGGAACAACCGTTTCCGCAGGGGCCGCCCCGGCGCTCGGCGGGGCCGCCTGCGCGCCCCAGGGCGCCGCCCCCTGCGGAGGCATCGCCGCGGTCCCCGGGACGTCGAGGTACTCGGGGCCCGCGGTCGGCGGGCCGGCGTGCCGCATCGGCACGTCGGCGGGGCCCCGGTCGGCGAGGGAGCGGACGGGGCTGGCGGAGGTGTCGGGGATCGGCGGGCCGAGGTGCAGGGGCCGGCGCTGCGGGGCCGGCGCGGCCACGGGCTGCGCGGCCGGTTCCGGCAGACGGACGCCGCCGAGGTCGACCGAACCGCTGTCGCGGCCGGACATCTCGTGCGGGCCCGGCTGGTGCACGGTCTCGACGACGGGCTCCGGCGCGGGCGGGGCGACCTCGTTGCCCCAGGCGCTCTGGGCGCCAGGAAGCAGCAGGAGGTCCTCGTCCTCGGCGGTGGTCTCGGAGAGGTAGGTGTACGCGCCGGGTGCGGGGACGCCCGGCTGCTCCACCATGCCTGCGTTCTCCGGCAGCCCCTCGCCCGGGATCTGGCCGGTGTCGGTCATGCGTAACCCCTCGCCCATCGGTTAGTGCTTCTACGACCAGCTCACCCGGGACGGCGCACCGACCGCCCCGTAGTGAAGAACGAGCGTGCGTGCCCAGCGGCACGAACGACCCGCCGGAAAAGACGACAAAGCCATTGAGTGGCATTGTCGCGGTCGTTCCCCCGTCACGACAGCTTGATCCGCGACGGCCCGCTGTGGACTGCGCCACGTTGCGCGTCCTCCGGTTCTGCCGTACCACACACCACCCAAAACTGGCGGGTTTTCAGGACATTGGACGATGAAGCGTCCGGTGTCCCAGCGCGGTACAACAATCCGCCAGCCTACCTCGCGCGGTACGACGATCCGATCACGGGGCGCGGTCGGGCAATACCCCGCTGAGCAGGAACGCGACGCTCCGCTCCGTCTCCGTCCAGGCGCGGGTGTCGAGTCCGACGGACTGGAGCAGGGCGCACTCGACGCGGTAGCCGTGCTCCGACAGGTCCCTGCCCACGAGTTCGGCGGCGTCGCGGGTCGCCGCGTGGGCGACGATGCGCTGCGGGCGGCGGTCGGCGACCGCGGAGACGACGGCCGCTCCCCCGCCGCCGACGCGGACGACGTCCGGTTCGGGCAGGTTCTCCAGGACGTGCGGGGCGGTGCCGTGCACGGTCTGGAGCTGGACGCCGAAGTGCCGTGCGGTGGCCTCGGTGCGGGCGCAGGCGTCGCGGTCGCGGTCGACGGCGATGACGGCGGCGCCGCCGCGCGCGGCCTCGGTGGCGAAGGCGCCGCTGCCGCAGCCGATGTCCCAGACGAGGTCGCCGAGGCGCGGTCCGAGCCGGGCGAGCTGGGCCGTGCGCAGCAGCTCGGTCTCGCCCTCGCCGAGTTCGCCGCCGTAGGCCTCGGCGGGCAGCGACCAGCCGCGCGGTCCGCCGGCGGGGTCGCGGCCGGCGATCCAGGCGCTCCCGTCGGAGGGGCCGCCCGGTCCGGTGGCCCCGCCGACGACGATGACGACGTTGGGGTCGCGCCAGGTGTGGTCGGCGGCCTTGTCGGAGGTGACGACGGTGACCTGCTCGCGGGCGGTGCCGAGTTCCTCGCAGATGACGAAGGTGCGGTGGATGCCCTCCATGAGGAGGCCGAGTTCGGCGGGGCCGGCGCCCGGGGAGGTGAGGACCGCGACCTTGGTGTGGGCGCGGCATACGTTCACCGCGCGTCGCAGCGTACGGGGGTGGGCGACGACCACGTGGGCGTCGTCCCAGGGCATGCCGGCGCGGGCGAAGGCGGCGGCGACGGAGGAGACGGCCGGGTCGACCTCGACCTCCAGGCCGAACTCGGGGGCCCGCAGGGTGCGTACGACGCCGAAGAAGCCGGGGTCGCCGTCGGCGAGGACGACCGCCGTGCCCCGGTGGGCGGCGATGCGGCGGGCGGCGAGGGCGACGCTGCCGAGGCGGATGCGTTCGGCGGCGGGCGGCACCTCGGGCAGGGCGAGGTGGTGTGCGGCGCCGGCCACCAGGGTGGCGGCGCCGAGGGCTGCGCGTGCCGCGGCGGTCAGCGGCGAACCGTCCCAGCCGATCACCGTGACCCGGTCGGCCATCGTCGTCAGTCTCCAGGGGTCTTCGCAGGTGGTGGTCGCGGATTCCGCTCGTGGGCGGGCTCCGTGAGGGTACCTGGTGCTGCCTGGGGCGTGGGGGTGGCGCCGCCGTCCCCCAGGTCAGTTCCAGTCGGTGAAGGTGGTGAAACCGTCGCTGTCGGCCAGCTGCCCGGCCGCGCCCTCGATGTCCTCGGGCAGCAGGCTCCACACGATGAAGTCGGTGCGTACGTCGGTCCAGGTGCCGTCGTCGGTGCGCATGCGCGCTATGCAGGCGTTGCGCAGGACGCCCTCGCTGATGCAGCCGATCTTCTGGGCGACCTGCTGGGAGGCGGTGTTGTCGGCGGCGGTGCGCAGCTCGACGCGCTCGAACTTCTGGTCGCCGAAGAGCCACTGGGCGGTGGCGAGCGCGGCCTCGGAGGCGTAGCCCTCGCCGCGGGCCCAGGGGGCGACGATGTACGACAGCTCGGTGGACCGTACGTGCCAGTTGGTCTTGGTCAGCTGGACGATGCCGACGAGCCGCTGGGTGAGGAACTCGGTGACGGCGAGGTCGAGTCCGCGGCCGGCGGTGCGTTCGGCGGGGGCGTACTCGGTGATCCAGGTGCGGGCGCCCTGTTCGGTGAAGGGCTGCGGGACGTCGGTCCACGCGGCGACCTGCTCGTCGTTCATCATCGCCGCGAGGGAGGGGACGTCGTCCTCGTCGAGGGGGCGCAGCACCAACCGCTCCGTGCTGATGGAGATGTTGGGGAAGGTGCTCGTCATGCGCCGCTCCGTAACCTGTGTGACTGTCAGGACCTGCTGAACTGCCCAGCATGCAGCATGAAAGCACTCGGCCGCACGACGGGGTCCGCTCCCGCGCGGAGCGGACCCCTGGTGCGGCCGGGGGCCGGGTGATCAGAAGGAGGGGAGCACGGCGCCGGCGTACTTGTCCTCGATGAACTTCTTCACCTCGGGCGAGGTGAGGAGCTTCGCGAGCTTCTTGACGCGCGGGTCGTTCTCCTGGCCCTCCTTGACGGCGAGCAGGTTGTTGTTGGGGTTGTTCTCGGCGGTCTCCAGGACGAGGGCGTCCTTGGCGGGCTTCAGGTCGGCGCCGATGGCGTAGTTGCCGTTGACCACGGCCGCGTCCACGTCGTCCAGGGCGCGGGGGGTCTGGGCCGCCTCCAGCTCCTTGAACTTGAGGTTCTTCGGGTTCTTGGTGATGTCCGAGGGGGTCGCGGAGGTGCCGACGCCGTCCTTCAGGGTGATGATCCCGTTGGCCGCGAGCAGCTGGAGCGCGCGGCCCTCGTTGACGGTGTCGTTGGGGACGGCGACGGTCGCACCGCTCTTCAGCTCGTCGGCCTTCTTGACCTTGTGGGAGTAGAGGCCGAGGGGCTCCAGGTGCACGTCGACGACGGGCACGATGTGGGTGCCGCGCTTCTGGTTGAAGTCGTCGAGGTACGGCTTGGTCTGGAAGAAGTTGGCGCCGACCGAGCCGTCCTCCGTCGAGGTGTTCGGCGTGACGTAGTCGGAGACCTCCTTGACCTCGAGGTCGAGGCCCGCCTTCTTCGCCAGGTTGTCCTTGACGAAGTTGAGGATCTCGGCGTGCGGGGTCGGGCTGGCGGCGACGACGAGCGGGCCGGAGGTGTCGGAGGCGGCGTCCTTGTCCGAGCCGCAGGCGGAGAGCCCGAGGGTGAGGGCTCCGGCGGCGAGGACGGCGGTGGTGATCTTGGCGGTGTTACGCACGAAAAGTGCCTTTCCTGAGGTGGTGCGACCCCGTCTCCGGTACGTACGGGGAGTCTTCGGGGGTGTGTCGGGCCGGGTGTGTCAGGCGACCTTGCCGACGTCGGCGGCCGCGGGCTCCTTGGCCTTGAGCAGCCGGAGCCGGGGCGCGGCGCCTCCGCGTCCGCCGCGGCGGTGCACGGTGCGGGCCGCGTAGTCGCCGGCGAACTGGATGAGCGAGATGGCGACGGCGAGGAGCGCGACGGTGATCCACATGAAGGTGGGCTCGAAGCGCTGGTAGCCGTAGCGGACGGCGAGGTCGCCGAGGCCGCCGCCGCCGACGGTGCCGGCCATGGCCGAGTAGCCGATGAGGGCGATGACCGTGGTCGTGGTGCCGGCGATCAGCGACGGGAGCGCCTCGGGGACCAGGACCTTGCGGACGATGGTCCAGGTGTTGCCGCCCATGGACTGGACGGCCTCGACCAGCCCTCCGTCGACCTCGCGGACGGCCGTCTCGACGAGTCGCGCGAAGAAGGGGATGCCGCCGATGGCGAGCGGCACGATCGCGGCCTCGCTGCCGATGGTGGTGCCGGTGATCCAGCGGGTGAAGCTCATCAGCGCGACCATGAGGATGATGAACGGCATCGAGCGGCCGATGTTCACGATCTGGCCGATGACCTTGTTGACCACGACGTTCTGGAGCAGGCCGCCCCGGTCGGTGAGGACGAGGAGGACGCCGAGCGGGAGGCCCGCGGCCACGGCGATCAGGGTGGACCAGCCGACCATGATCAGGGTCTCCCAGGAGGCCTGCTCCAGCAGGGGCTGCATCTCGGACCAGGTCACTTGGCACCTTCCTTCACCAGCGAAGCCGACGGGGCCGGCGTGTCCGGCGTCTCGTTCACCACGTCGATCTGGAGGCCCTGTTCGCGCAGGAAGCCGACGGGCACGACGTTGTCCTCGTAGCGGCCGGGGAGTTCGATGCGCATCCGGCCGATCTGGAGGCCGCCGACGGTGTCGATGGCGGCGCCGAGGATCGATATGTCGATGTTGTAGGTGCGGGACAGCTGGGAGATGACGGGCTGGGTGGCGGCCTCGCCGTGGAAGGTGACGTCGAGGACGGTGCGGTCGTCCGCCGACGCCTCGCCGCCGACCGGGAAGAGGGCGGAGGCCAGCTCGGACCCGGGGGTGGCCAGCAGCTCGCCGACGGTGCCGGACTCGACGATGCGGCCCCGGTCCATGAGGGCGGCCGAGTCGCAGACGCGCTTGACTACGTCCATCTCGTGGGTGATGAGCAGGACGGTCAGGCCGAGCTCGCGGTTGAGGTCGCGCAGCAGCTGGAGGATGGAGCGGGTGGTCTCCGGGTCGAGCGCGCTGGTGGCCTCGTCGGAGAGCAGGACCTTGGGGTCGCCGGCCAGGGCGCGGGCGATGCCGACGCGCTGCTTCTGGCCGCCGGAGAGCTGGGCGGGGTAGGACCTGGCCTTGTCGGCGAGGCCGACCAGGTCGAGCAGTTCCAGCGCCTTGCGGGAACGTTCCTTCCCGGACCTGCCGAGGATCTCCAGGGGCAGCTCGACGTTGTCCTGCACGGTCCGCGTGGACAGCAGGTTGAAGTGCTGGAACACCATGCCGATACGGCTGCGCGCCTGCCGCAGTTCCCGGCCGGCGCGGGGGCCGCGCCCGGCGAGCGCGGTGAGGTCCTGGCCGGCGACGGTGACCGTGCCGGAGGTGGGGCGCTCCAGGAGGTTGACGCAGCGGATGAGCGAGGACTTGCCGGCGCCGGACTGGCCGATGACGCCGAACACCTCGCCCTCGCGGACGTGCAGGTCGACGCCGTCCAGGGCGGTGACCTCGCGGCCGCGGGAGCGGTGCGACCGATAGACCTTCGTGAGGCCCGATGTGGTGATCACGTGGGTTTCCGTCACTGTCGAGTGCGCGGCGCGGGTGTGGGCGCCGGGCACGGGGGCGTTGTTCTTCGGGGTTCTCGGGGGACCTTCGGAACGCGGCACGGTTCTCGTGGCGGCGGTGCGCGGTGGCGGTGGACCGGGGAGAACGTGCGCGGGGCGTGGCTCGGCCGCGTGCGCGGGGCGCGGCGGCGTGGCACGAGCCGGCACTCGCTTCGGGGCGCGAGGCTCAGATGGTGCGGGGGCCCTCTAGAAGGCGCACATTCGGCACATACAACGAGCACCGGGCGTCGTCGTCGCCTCGGTCGCAGGGGTGCGGTCGCTCGTGGTGCTCATGCGATCAGTAAAGCAGACCGGCGCTTGCGAGCGGACACCGCTGTCCGGATGGTGGACAGCGGTGGACGGTGGCCGGTCATTCGGGGCCGCGGCTCGGTGCCGGGCGGAGACCTCGGTCCCGCCGCCGGTGACCAGTAGGGACAGGGCCGGGAGGTCAGCGGCCACGAGGCCGGCGTCGAGGTCGGCGGCCGGGTGGTTGTGGCCAACGCCACGGTGGTCATGCGGGCGGCGCGGTCGGCCGTCCCGGGCGGGGCCCGCGCGCGGCGGGCCTTTTCGGGCGTAATAGGGTCGCTGCCATGTTTGACGTCCTGACGCTGGTGACCGGAGTCGCCGCGCTGCTGCTCGCCGCCTGGTGCGGCTGGGCGGCCTACCGTGACCAGCCGACGAAGGACTGGCACTTCATCGGCATGGCCGCGGTCTCGGTGCTGGCGCTGATCCAGCTGGTGGTCGGGATCGTGCAGCTGGCGCGGGGCGAGAAGCCGGAGCAGGGCACGACGATCTTCGTGGCGTATCTGCTGGGCGCCTTCGCGTGTGTCCCGGCGGCGGGGTTCATGTCGCTGGCCGAGCGCACCCGCTGGGGTTCGGTGACGGTGGCCGCCGGCGGTGTGGTCCTCGCCGTCCTGGAAGTGCGGCTGTATGACATCTGGGGAGGCTGAGATGACGGCGACCGAGGAGAAGCCGGCCCGCACCCGGCTGATCGCCGGGCCGGGGATCCTGCTGGTGTGGCTGTACGGGGTGATGGTCGTCGGTGCCGTGTCGCGGTCCGCGTACCAGATCGCCACGGACTTCGACCGGGCTCCGCTCGCCTACACGCTGTCGGCCGTCGCCGGTGTCGTCTACGGCTTCATCACGTACACCCTGGTGCGCGGCGGGGAGACGGCCCGCAGGGCGGCGCTGGTGTGCTGCGCCGCCGAGCTGGTGGGTGTGCTGGCCGTGGGGACGTGGACGATGGCCGAGCCGTCGCTGTTCGCCGACACGACCGTGTGGTCCGACTTCGGGATGGGCTACGTCTTCATCCCGGTACTGCTGCCGCTGTCCGCGCTGTACTGGCTGCGCAGGGGCGCCCCGCACGGGGACGCCGCCTGAGACCGCCGGTCAGCCGGGGCGTGCCCGCGGCTCACGCCGTCGTCGCGTACGCCCCCGCCGGCTTCTCCAGGATGATCATCATGACGCCGTCCGCGCCCTCGGCCGTCCCCACCGTCTCGTAGCCGACCCGCCGGTACAGGCGCAGGTTGCTCTCGCTGCGGTGGCCGGTGTGCAGACGGAAGCGCTTGGCGCCGCGCTCCCCGGCGAGGGCGGACTCCGCGGCCCGCAGCAGGCGGGCGCCGATGCCGTGGCCCTGGAGGCGGGGGTGGACGCAGAGCTTGCCGATGGAGGCTGCGCCGTCCTCGGTCACCCGGCCGCGGACCGAGCCGACGACCTCGTCGCCGAGCCGCGCCACGAAGACGCAGTCGCCGGCGACCTCGTCGCGCACGGAGTCGAGGGTCTGGACGAGGGGGTCGATGCGGTAGTTGCCGTACAGCGCCGCCTCGCTCTGGAAGCAGAGGTACTGAAGCCGGAAGATCTGCTCGGCATCCTGCTCGGTCGCCGCCGAGATGGTCACGCTCATGCCCATGTGCGCATGCCTCCCGCTCACCTGATCACCTGTGGTCCCCCACTCCTATCCCCGTCCTCAGCGGGCCGCAACCTCCGGCGTCAGCAATCGCCGAAGACATCCCAGACATCTGGAGCGTTCCGGCCCAAGACTGCCCTGTGAGATACCCAACTCCCCCGCGATCTCCCGGTATGTGAGGTCCTTCGGGGACAGCAGGGCCTCCATCAGCCGGGGGCAGCGGCCGGGCAGCCGGCGCACGGCGTCGCGCAGGGCGCGGTGGCGGGCCGCGGTCAGGGCGAGTTGCTCGGGCCGGCGTTCGGCGGCGTCGGCGGGTTCGCTCTCGTACGGCCGCTCGGCGCGGGCGGTGCGGCGGGCGCGGCGGGCCTCGGTGCGGACGGCGCTGCGCAGCCAGCGGTGGGGGTCGTGCGGCGGGCCGTCGGCCTCCAGGCGTTCCAGCAGGCGCAGCCACACCGCCTGCTCCAGGTCTCCGGGCTCGGCGCCGGTGGCATATGCCTCGGCCGAGACCTCCGCGGCGAGGAGGGGGCGCAGGGTGGTGACCAGGTCGTGCGTCATATGCAGTGCGACGCGGCCGCCCGGACGGCGGTTGCCCGGGCGGCCGGACGTCACCCCAACCGGTGGGTGCGGCTCAGCGGTTGACGAAGTCCTCGCGGGCCAGCACGCCGGTGTCCGGGTTGTCGGTGAAGACGCCGTCGATGCCGGTGGCGAAGTACGTGTGGAAGGCCCCGAAGGCGTCGCCGTAGGCGTCGGGGTCCGAGCCCTTGCGGAACTCCGCGGGCAGGAAGGGGTTCTCGTTGCGCATGGTGTAGGGGTGCAGGATCAGGCCCGCGCGGTGCGCGTCGCGGACGAGCGTCGTCGGTTCGGTGAGGCGCCCGGCGGAGTCCTTCGGGATGATCAGGTCCAGGGTGGGGCCGATGCCCTGGGCGTAGGAGGCGATCTCCTTCAGGCCGGCGGGCGTGACGAGGTCGGCGGTCGTGCGGGGGTCGCCGGTCTCGACGAAGTCCCAGGGGCGGCTGTTCGCGCCGGACAGCAGGACGGCGAGGGGGTTGCCGACGAGCTTGTTCATCCGCTGGATGCTGGTCGGCTCGAAGGACTGGATGATGACGGGCGCGTTCTTCCCGTCCTTGCCGTGCCTGCGCAGGAGCCGGGCGAGGCGCTCCTCCGTGGCCAGGCCCAGTTTGCGGAAGTAGGTGGGGTGCTTGATCTCGGGATAGATCCAGACCTGCTTGCCGCGCCTGCGGGTCTGCTCGTCCTGCCAGCGGAGCACCTCTTCGAAGGTGGGGATCTCCCAGCGCCCGTCGTAGAGGGTGTTGTGCGGGCGGTTGGCCGGGATGCGCTCGGTGGCGCGGAGCGTCTTGAGCTCGGCGAGGGTGAAGTCCTCGGTGAACCAGCCGGTGGTGGAGACGCCGTCGAGCAGCTTGGTGCGCTTGCGGCCGGCGAACTCGGGGTGGTCGGCGACGTCGGTGGTGCCGCCGATCTCCGGCTCGTGCCGGCAGACGAGGTGGCCGTCCTTGGTGGGGACCAGGTCGCCGGCCTCGACGATGTCGGCGCCCATGTCCAGGGCCAGCTCGTAGGAGCCGAGGGTGTGTTCGGGGCGGTAGCCGCTGGCGCCGCGGTGGCCGATGACGGTGGGGACCGGCAGGCCCTTCAGCCCGCCCTGGCCGCCCTGACCGCCGCGGTGCCGGGTGTCGGCGGCTCTCGCCGTGCCGGACAGGCCCAGAACGGCTCCGCCGCCCAGCACGGCCGCGCCGAGGAGCGCCCGCCGTCCGGTGCCGCCCGCCCGCTCGACCGGTTCCTGCGTTCCCTGCGCACCCTGCGTTCCCATGGGGACCTCCCGCCGTTGGCCGTCGCTGCGGGCCGATCGTAGGGGCGCGTACATGACGAGCGGGAGACCGCGCGCGGAACACGCGGGTGGCCCGGGATGTCGGGCGGGAGCGGAGGGGCGGCTGGGGCGCGATGTCTGACGTCGCATCGGCTTGGGGGTGCGCGTCCGGGGTACGCGGTGGGTGGCCGCGGCTCGCCGTGGCGGTGCCCGACGGGACCCGTGGCCGCGGAGAAGGGGTCGGCGGCGCGGCCCGGACGGCGCGCCTCACGTGGTCCGCGCGTCCCGCGTGCTTCGATCCGGGCGGTGCCCACGCCCAGGTCGTGTCGCGGCCCGGGAGCACGGACGCCGGTCCCCGCGGACGCGAGTTGCCTCACACCCCGCCGTCCGCGTTACGGCCGTGCAACACCCCGGCACCGCAGGTGAACACGCGTCAACACCAGGTAAGACCTCGGTGAACCCGACGTGCGCGACCCCCTGGGCCGCGAGTAATGTCCTCACCTGCACAGACTCATACCGCATCCCCGACACCGGAGGACCCGTTGTCCCGCTTCGTGTTCATCAAGGCAGTGCTCGGTCCGATCATGCGCCTGATGTTCCGTACCCGGGTGGAGGGCGTGGAGAACATCCCGGGCGACGGTCCGGTGATCCTGGCCGGCAACCACCTCACCTTCATCGACTCGGTGATCATGCCTCTGACCTGCGACCGGCAGGTCTTCTTCATCGGCAAGGACGAGTACGTCACCGGCAAGGGCCTCAAGGGCCGGCTGATGGCCTGGTTCTTCACCGGTGTCGGCATGGTCCCGGTCGACCGGGACGGCGGCCGGGGCGGGGTCGCGGCGCTGATGACCGGCCGCCGCATCCTGGAGCAGGGCAACGTCTTCGGCATCTACCCGGAGGGCACCCGCTCCCCCGACGGCCGCCTCTACCGCGGCCGGACGGGCATCGCGCGGCTCACCCTGATGACCGGCGCCCCCGTCGTCCCGTTCGCGGTGATCGGCACCGACAAGCTCCAGCCGGGCGGCGCGGGCCTGCCCCGGCCGGGCAAGGTCACGGTGCGCTTCGGCGAGCCGATGGAGTTCTCCCGCTACGAGGGCATGGACCGCGACCGCTACGTCCTGCGGGCCGTGACCGACTCCGTGATGACCGAGGTCATGCGGCTGTCCGGCCAGGAGTACGTGGACATGTACGCCAGCAAGGCGAAGGCGGCGTAACACCGCACGGAACACACGCGCCGAGGGCGGGCCACCGGATGGTGACCCGCCCTCGGCGCGTGTCCGTACGTACGGCTTCCGTACGGCTACGGGTGCTCGACCCCGTCCTCCAGCCGCTGGCCGCGCAGCAGGAACCAGGCCGCGCCGGCCGCTGCCAGCAGTACCGCCGCGCCGATGCCCGAGGCGAGCGTCAGTCCGTCGACGAAGGACTGGCGGGCGGCGTCCAGCAGCGCCGCGGCCGTGTGCGCGGGCAGTTCGGAGGCGGCCTCCACCGCGCCGCCCAGCGACTCGTGGGCGGCGGCCGGGGTGCCCGCCGGGCCGGTGAAGTCCCGGTAGACGCCGGTCACGATCGAGCCGAGCAGGGCGATGCCGAGGGCGGCGCCGAGCTCGTACGCCGTCTCGGAGACCGCCGAGGCGGCGCCCGCCTGCTCCTTGGGGACGCTGGAGAGGATCACGTCGGCGGTGACGGTGAACGAGAACCCGGCGCCGACACCGACCACCAGCAGGGCCGCGCCGAGCAGCGGATAGCCGGTGTGCTGGTCGATGACGGTCAGCGCGGCGAGCGCGAGACCGACGGCGGCTAGCCCGCCGGAGACCACGGCACGCACCGAGAAGCGCCGGGCGACGCGGCCCGCGATCAGGCCGGCCACCACCGCGCCGATCGCGGCGGGCAGTTCGGCGAGGCCCGCCTCGAACGGACGCCTGCCCTGCACGAGTTGCAGGTACTGCGACAGGAAGAACACCAGCCCGGACAGGCCGAGGATGGTCAGCAGGTCGGCCAGCACGGCGCCGCTGAAGCCGCGGCTGCGGAACAGCCGCATGTCGAGCAGCGGGACCGGCATGGTCAGCTGGCGGCGGACGAAGCCGTACAGCGCGGCGGCGCCCAGCAGGCCCACGGCGAGCGTGGCCCACCCGAAGCCGTGCGCGGCGGTCTCCTTGACGGCGTACACGACACCGACCATGCCGACCAGGGAGAGGACGACGCTGGCCAGGTCCCACGGGCCCGGGTCGGGGTTGCGGGACTCGGGCAGCAGCTTGATGCCGACGAGGACCAGGACGACCATCACGGGCAGGTTGATCAGGAAGACCGAGCCCCACCAGAAGTGCTCCAGCAGGAAGCCGCCCACGATGGGGCCGACGGCCGTGCCCGCGGAGGCGGTGGCGCCCCAGATGCCGACGGCGAGGCTGCGCTCGCGCGGGTCGTGGAAGAGGTTGCGGATCAGGGCGAGGGTGGCGGGCATCAGGGTGGCGCCCGCGACGCCGAGCAGGGCCCGGGCGACGATCATCAGCTCGGGCGTGGAGGCGTAGGCGTTGAGGACCGAGATCAGGCCGAACGCCGTGGCGCCGACGAGCAGGATCCGTTTGCGGCCGATGCGGTCGCCGAGGCTGCCCATGGAGACCAGCAGACCGGCGATGACGAACGAGTAGACGTCGCCGATCCACAGCAGCTGGGTGCCGGAAGGCGCGAGGTCCTCGCTGATGTAGGGGGTCGCGAGACCGAGGACGGTCGCGTCGACGGCCACCAGCAGTACGGCCAGCACGAGGACGGACAGCGCGAGCCAGCGGCCGGGGCGCTTCACCGCCTCGGGCGGCTGTGCCGACTGCAGGGTGCGGGTCATGGTTCACTCTCTCCGAAGTGCGCCGCCGAGCAGCAGCTCGACGGTCATATGGGTGAAGTCGTTGCGGGCCACGCGGCCCTCGGTCACCGCCCAGGCGCCGGAGGCCAGCAGGCCGTAGAGCGCCTCGGTGAGCCAGACCGGGGTGAGGTCGATGCGGAACTCGCCGCTCTCCTAGCCCCGGCGGAACAGCTCGGTGAGCCGGGCGTCGATGCGGGCCCAGCCCTCGTTCTGCTGCTCGCCCTCGAAGAGCTGGTTCTCCGTGTAGAGGAAGGCGAGCAGGCCGGCCGCGGGTTCCATCTCCCGCACGAGCCGGCGCACCGCGTCCGCGGCGGGCCCGTCGAGCGGGCGGGCCGCGTCCAGGGCCGCCTCGCACTCGGCGATACCGAGCGCCTCCAGGGCGCGGACGAGGGCGTCGCGCCCGGCGAAGTGCCGGTGCAGCGTGGCCCGGCTGATCCCGGCGGCCCGCGCGACCTCGTCCATGGTCGCGGTGGCTCTGCGGGTCAGCAGGGCGGCGGCGCTGCGCAGTACCTGTTCTCGATCGACGGCCATGAGACAACGGTAACCCATGTGAGACGTTGATGTCTCACCATGGGCGTGTGTGACTCACCACCGGGTGCCCAGGGGGGCTGCCGGAGGTGTCACTCGGGCGGTGGCCGGTCAGTGCCAGGGCAGCTGTCCGCGCCGCTCCCAGTAGGCGCCCGGCTCCTCGGCGAGGCCGGCGAGGCGCGTCACCTGGTCGTCGTCGAGGTCGACGACGGCGGCGTGCAGGTTCGAGCCGAGCTGGCCGACGGTCGCGGCGCCGGAGAGGACCACGCCGGCCCAGGGCTGCCGCAGGACGAGCGCGAGGGCGACCGCGTCGCAGCCCAGGGTCGTCTCCTCGGCCACCGCCTTCAGGGCGGCCGGCGCGTGCGGTTCGGCGAGGCGGCCGTTGGCCATGCCCTCCTTGACGATCACCGTGAGCCCGGCGTCGTGCGCCTCGGCCAGCGCGGGCCCGGCGGAGGTCTCCAGCGCGTTGTACGTGGACTGGACGGTACGGAAGAGGGGCTCGCCGTCGACGGTCACGGCGAGCGCGGCGCGGATGGTGTCGGCCTGGGCGGGGCCGCTGGTGGAGAAGCCGACGGTGACGCCCCGGCCGGCGGCCTCCGCGAGCTCGGCGTGCAGCTTCGCGTCGGTGAGGGCCGGGCTGTCGGGGGTGAGGGAGTGGATCTGGTAGAGGTCGAGCCGGTCGCCGAGGAGGGCGTCGGTCTCGGCGCGCTGGCGCTCGTAGGTGGCGAGGCCGTGGTCCTTGACCTCGTGCTGCTCGGCGTCGGCGGACCAGTCGGCGGTGTAGGTGTAGCCCCACTTGCTGCCGACGACGACGTCGTCGGCCTCGGGCCGCTCCCGGAGCCAGCCGGCGAGGAACTCCTCCGAGCGGCCGTAGGAGCGGGCCGCGTCGAAGTAGCGGACGCCCTGCGCGTAGGCGGCGTCGAGGAGGTCGTGGGTGCGTTCGCGCATCCGCTCGACGCCGCGGTCCTCTCCGAGGTCGCGGTCTCTGCCGAGGTTGATGTAGCCGGGGCGGCCGACGGCGGCGAGGCCCAGGCCCATGTGGCAGGTGGGCGTCGTCGCGGCGGCGAGACGGGCGAAGGGCATCGAGGGCTCCGTTCGGTCGGCTCCGGTACGGCTTCGACCAACGTAACCCCTGACGACCTTCGCCTCAGGACTCGGTTCCTCCGGTGCGGCGGCGAGTGCGGGACCGTTGGGGCTCGTCGCGCAGTTCCCCGCGTCCCTTGGCGCCTCAGGACTCGGTCCCGGTGGTACGCCGGCGGGTGCGGGGCCGTCGGGGCTCGTCGCGCAGTTCCCCGCGCCCCTTCCGGGCGCTTTGCTCAGGCCTGCTTCTTCGCCTCGGCCCACTTGTGCTGGCCGGCCACGTCGGCCTTCATCTCGGCGAGCTGTACGGCGACCGCGCTGGGGGCCGTGCCGCCGCGGCCGTTGCGGGAGGCGAGGGCGCCGGGGACGTTGAGCACCGAGCGGACCTCGGGCGTCAGATGCGCGGAGATCTTCGCGAACTGCTCGTCCGTCAGCTCGTCCAGCTCCTTGCCCTCGGCCTCGGCGGCCTTCACGCACTCGCCGGCCACCTCGTGCGCGACCCGGAACGGCACGCCCTGCTTGACCAGCCACTCGGCGATGTCGGTGGCGAGCGAGAACCCGGCCGGGGCCAGCTCCTCCATGCGCTCGCGGTGCACGGTGAGGGTGGCCATCATGCCGGTGAAGGCGGGGAGCAGGACCTCCAGCTGGTCGATGGAGTCGAAGACCGGCTCCTTGTCCTCCTGGAGGTCGCGGTTGTACGCGAGCGGGAGGGCCTTGAGGGTGGCCATCAGGCCGGTCAGGTTGCCGATGAGGCGGCCGGACTTGCCGCGGGCCAGCTCGGCGATGTCCGGGTTCTTCTTCTGCGGCATGATCGACGACCCGGTGGAGAAGGCGTCGTGCAGGGTCACGAAGGAGAACTCCTTCGTGTTCCAGATGATGATCTCCTCGGCGATGCGGGAGACGTTGACACCGATCATCGCGGTGATGAAGGCGAACTCGGCGACGAAGTCCCGGGACGCCGTTCCGTCGATGGAGTTGCCGGCGCTGCCGTGCTCGAAGCCGAGGTCGCGGGCGACCGCCTCCGGGTCGAGGCCGAGGCTGCTGCCCGCGAGCGCGCCCGAGCCGTAGGGCGAGACGGCCGTCCGCTCGTCCCACTGGCGCAGCCGCTCCGCGTCCCGGGACAGCGCCTGGACGTGGGCGAGGACGTGGTGGGCGAAGAGCACGGGCTGGGCGTGCTGGAGGTGGGTGCGGCCGGGCATCGCCACGTCCGGGTGGGCCTCGGCGAGGCCGATCAGGGCGTCCTGGAGGTCGGCGATCAGGCCGCCGACCGTGCGGGCGTGGTCGCGCAGGTACATCCGGAAGAGGGTGGCGACCTGGTCGTTGCGGGACCGGCCGGCGCGCAGCTTGCCGCCGAGGTCGGGGCCGAGGCGCTCCAGCAGGCCGCGCTCCAGGGCCGTGTGGACGTCCTCGTCGGCGATGGTGCCGGTGAAGGAGCCGTCGGCGACGTCCGCCTCCAGCAGGTCGAGCCCGGCGATCATCCGGGTCAGCTCGTCCTCGGTGAGGAGGCCCGCCGCGTGCAGCACGCGCGCGTGGGCACGCGAGCCGGCGATGTCGTAGGGGGCGAGCCGCCAGTCGAAGTGGACGGACGCGGACAGCTTCGCCAGGGCCTCGGCGGGACCGTCGGCGAAACGGCCGCCCCAGAGCCGTACGTCACCGTTGTTGCTGCTCACTTGTGTCGCTCCTCACCGTGCGATCGCTGCTGTGCATGAGTATGCAGAGGTCTGCATGATTCGTCAATCTCGCAGTAGCGAAAACGGGGGAGACGGGACGGCCCCGCCACCCCATAATCGTTAGACATGGGAAAGACCTATGAACGCATAGACGGCCGCCTCCGCACGTTCATCGAGGCACAGCCCGTCTTCTTCACCGCCACCGCGCCCCTGACGGGCGACGGGACGGTCAACCTCTCCCCCAAGGGACTCACGGGCTCCTTCGCCGTGCTCGACGAACACACCGTGGCCTACCTCGACTTCGCCGGATCCAACGCCGAGACCATCGCCCATCTGCGGGAGAACGGGCGGATCACCCTCATGTGGTGCGCCTTCCAGGGCCCGCCGAACATCGTCCGGGTGCACGGGCGCGGCGAGCCGGTCTTCCGCGACGACCCGCGCTTCCCGGAACTGCTGACCCACTTCCCCGACATCGACCCGAGCACGCACGGACTGCGCGCCGTCATCGTCGTGACCGCCGAACTCGTCCGCGACACCTGCGGATACGGCGTCCCCTTCATGGCCTACGAGAACGACCGCGATCTGCACGCCAGGCGGTTCGCGCGGGAGGACGACGACTCCCTCAACGCGTGCTTCACCAAGAAGGAGCACATCGCGACGAGCCTGGACGGCCTTCCCGGGCTGCCGTTGCCGCTGCCCCCGTCTACGGTCTGAGCCATGCGCCCCGGTGCCGTTGCCGCCCTGACCGCCCTGTCCGCCCTCGTCCTGGGCGCCGCGCCCGCCCCCGGGCCGGCGCCCCGGCCGCTGCCCGCCCGGATGGCGGACACCGGCGGCGGCACCCAGTTGGTCACCGCCGTCGCCCCCGGCACCGGCTCGACCACGGGCACCGTCACCTGGTGGGACCGCAGGGGCGGCCGCTGGGTGAAGGCCGGTTCGGCGCCCGCCCGGTTCGGGGCGAAGGGGCTCGCGGACGGGGCGACGCGCACCCAGGGCACGAACACCACCCCGACCGGCCTGTACGACCTGCCGTACGCCTTCGGCATCCAGGGCGCGCCGCCCGGGACGGCGTACCCCTACCGTCCGGTGCGCCAGGACTCCTGGTGGTGCCAGGACGTCGCCTCCCGCGCCTACAACCGCTGGACCGAACCCCGCCCCGCCGACTGCCGCGCCGGCGAGGCCGAGCACCTGATCACCTACCCGGCGCAGTACGCGCACGCCCTGGTCGTCGGCTTCAACTACCACCGCCCGGTGCGCGGACGCGGCGCGGGCATCTTCCTGCACGTCAACGGGCGCGGGGCGACGGCCGGGTGCGTGTCGGTGCCGGCGGACGCGATGCGCCGGATCCTGCGGTGGGCGCGCCCGGGGGCCCGGCCGCACCTCGCGATCGGCACCTCGGGCGGGGCGACCGCGGTGACCCGCTACTGAGGAGCCGCGCGGGCTGAACATCCGGGCGCGGCGGTGCGTATCTGTGGGCCAAGGGTCAGATCCCGACGGAGGCACCGTGACCACCACGCTCGCCGGCGGCCGCGCCGCCCGCCGCCAGACGATGCGGCGCATCCGCCCGCGCCGTTCCCCGGCCGTCCCCCTGCTGCTCGCCGTGTGGGCGGGCGCGGCGGGCGTGTTGTGGCTGTGGTGGCGCAACACGCCCGCCATCACCGACGACACCGGGAGGATCCTCAACGCGGGCCGGATCACCGGGCTGCTCGCCGGGTACCTGATGGCGCTGGTGGTGCTCCAGATGGCCCGGGTGCCCGCGCTGGAGCGGCGGGTGGGCTCCGACCGGGTGGCCCGCTGGCACGCCATGACCGGCCGCTACACGCTCTGCCTGGTCCTCGCACACGTCTTCCTGATCATGTGGGGGTACGCAGCCCAGGCCGGCAAGGGCCTCGGCGACATCGTCGCGCAGACGGTCGACTCCGTGAACCAGCTGCCGGACCTGGGCAAGGCCGCCACCGGCACCGCCCTGTTCCTGCTCATCGGGCTGCTCTCCGCCGGCCCGGTGCGCCGCCGGATCCCGTACGACGTCTGGTACCACGTGCACCTGCTCACCTACGCGGCCGTGTTCCTGACCTTCTGGCACCAGCTGGCCACCGGCAACGACTTCGCCGTCGAGCCGGTCGCCGGGACCGTCTGGTACGCCCTGTACGGGACGGTGAGCGCGCTCGTGCTCTGGTACCGCGTCCTGACCCCGCTGCGCCTCAACCTGCGGCACCGGCTGCGGGTCGAGGCGGTGATCGAGGAGACGCCCGGGATCGTGTCGGTGCTGATCGGCGGGCGCCGGCTGCACCGGATGGGCGCGGAGGCCGGTCAGTTCTTCCGCTGGCGGTTCCTGGCGCCGGGCATGCGGTTCAGCTCCCACCCGTACTCGCTGTCGGCGGCGCCGCGTCCGGACATGCTGCGGATCACCGTGAAGGCGATCGGCGACCACAGCGCCCGGCTGCGCGAGCTGACGCCCGGCACCCGGGTCTGGGCGGAGGGCCCGTACGGCGCCCTGACCGCCCAGCGCCGCAGCCGCGGCAAGGTCCTGCTGGTCGCGGGCGGGGTCGGGATCACCCCGATGCGGGCGCTGTTCGAGACGCTGCCCGGCGCGTCCGGTGACATCACGCTGCTCTACCGGGCCAACAGCACGCAGGATCTGGCGCTGTGGGACGAGCTGTCCAGGATCGCCGAGGAGCGCGGGGCGCGGCTGATGTACGCGGTCAACAGCCCGGACGGGGAACGGCCGGACATCTCCGCGGAGACCCTGAGCCGCAAGATCCCCGACGTCGACCGCCACGACGTCTTCCTGTGCGGGCCGCCCGGTTTCGCCCAGTCGGTGTACGAGGCACTGCGCGGCGCGGGAGTCCCCGCCCGCCGTATCCACCACGAGTCGTTCGCGATGTGAGCGACGGATGTCAGGAGCTCAGCGGAGATGAGGAAGAGCCACCCCGTGCGGCGTGCCGTGCTCGCCGGTGCCGCGACCGTGTCCGGGATCGTGCTGCTGCTGTCGCTGAAACCGGCGTCCGACCCGGGTGCCGCCGCGGCGGCGGGCGGCGCGGCGCCACCCGTGGCCGCGCAGTCGCCGCAGGGCGGGCGGGGCGCGGGCGCCGGTACGGTCACCGGCGACGTGGCCGACACGCAGTACGGCCCGGTACAGGTCCGGGTCACCGTCAGCGGCGGCCGGATCACCGCGGCCGAGGCCGTCCGGGCACCCCAGGGCGGGCAGAGCGACCGGGTCACCGCCGACGCGGTGCCCAAGCTCAACCAGGCGGCGATCACGGCCGGCAGCGCCGACATCGACGCCGTCTCCGGGGCGACCTACACCAGCGCCGGGTACCGGAAGTCGCTCCAGTCGGCGCTGGACCGGGCCGGTGGCTGACAGCGGAGCCGAGCCCGCACAGGCTCCCGCCGCGGTGCGCCGGGTGGTAGAGACGATGGGGACCGTCTTCTCCCTCGACGTCCGCGGCGGGGATCCGGCGCTCGTACGGCGGGCGCTGGACGAGGCGGTCGCCGGGCTGCACCGGGTGGACGAGGTGTTCAGCACCTATCGGGAGGACAGCCAGGTGTCCCGGCTGGCGTGCGGCGAGCTGTCCCTCGCGCAGTGCGCGCCCGAGGTCGCGGAGGTGCTGGAGCTGGCGGCGCGGGCGGAGCGGGTGAGCGAGGGCTGGTTCAGTCCGTCGTACCGGGGGCGGCTCGATCCGACGGGCATCGTCAAGGGCTGGGCGGTGGAACGGGCGGCCCGGCTGGTCGCGGGAGCGGGGG
>NZ_WWHX01000825.1 GCF_009862125.1 Streptomyces sp. SID5910 | reverse complement strand
TGTGACGAGCCTGCGCGCACCGGACTGGCCCGACGGCCCGGTGCCTCAGCAGCTGCACCTCGACCTGAGCGTCGCCTCCCTGGCGGAGCTGCGGAACCAGCACGAGCGCGTGCTCGCCCTCGGCGGCAGGCTGCTCAGCAACCGCGACCGGCCGGATCCCGACGACGAGGAACGCTTCCGGGTCTATCGGGACCCCGAGGGCCACCCGTTCTGCGTCTTCGTCGCGGAGCGGGACGCGTAGCCCTCCGGTGTTGCGTTCTCGTGAACACCCGGGCGATGCACGTCCCGCAGGGCCCGCCCCTCGGTGGTGAGGGGGCATGATCCATCTGTTGAGAGGTGGCAGAGCCTTGTGGACGCCGGTGGGTGGGAGTCGGGAATGAGCGGCAGGCAGTTGAAGAAGCTGGGGTTCCTCACGATCGGGCTGTTCGACGAGGCGGATCCGGGGCGCGGGCACGAGGACACGCTGCGCATCCTGGAGCTCGGGGAACGGCTCGGCTTCGACAGCGCCTGGGTGCGCCACCGCCATCTCCAGTACGGGATCGCCTCGCCGGTGGCGGTGCTCGCGGCCGCCACCCAGCGCACCAGCCGCATCGAACTGGGCACCGCCGTCACGCCGTTGGGGTGGGAGAACCCGCTGCGTCTCGCCGAGGACTGGGCGACCGTGGACATCCTGTCCGGTGGCCGTTTCAACCCGGGCGTGAGCATCGGACTGCCGACGCACTACGAGAAGGTGAAGGACGCGCTGTACCCGGACACCGCCGAGCAGGAGGAGTTCGGGTACGCGCGGGCGCGGCGCCTGCTCGACCACGTCGCGGGAGTGCCGGTCACGGACTTCAGCGGCACGGAGGGCATCGAGAGCTACTCCGACCGCGTACAGCCCCACTCCCCCGGCCTGCGGCAGCGGATGTGGTACGGGGGCGGCAGCCTGCGCTCCGCCCGCTGGGCCGGGGAGAACGCGATGAGCCTCCTCACCAGCAGCGTGGTCAAGGCCGAGGGACCCGAACAGGGCGCCGGCTCCGCGGACTTCGCCGCGATCCAGCTCTCCCTCGTCCGGGCCTTCCGCGCGGCGCACCCCGACGGGGAGGCCGCGCGGGTCTCCCAGGGGCTCGTGGTGATTCCCACCGACTCGGCCGACGCCGCACAGCGCGCCAGGTACGAGGAGTACGCCGCGCAGCGCCTCCCCCGCACCCGGCAGCCGCAGGGGCCGGCCCGTCTGCTGTTCGCGCCCGACCTCGTGGGCCCCTCCGAGTGGATCGCGGAGCGCCTGCGGGCCCACGCGGCGTACCGGGAGGTGGAGGAGGTGGCCTTCGCGCTGCCGTTCACCTTCGCCCCGGAGGACTACGAGCAGATACTGACCGACATCGCCGGGCGGCTCGCTCCCGCGCTGGGCTGGCGGCCGGCTTCCTGACGGCCGCCGCGCCTCTCAGTCGGCGGTGAAGGCGGCCACCACCAGGTCGGTCAGGAGGGCGCCCGCGGTGCCGTCGGGGTCGAGGTCGGGGTCGTAGATGGTGATGTTGAGGCCCACGCAGCGCGGGGAGCGGACCAGCGGGCGCAGCAGGGCGGTGAGTTCGCCGGGGAGCAGCCCGTCGGGGTCCGGGCTGTCGACCGCCGGCATCACCGAGGGGTCGAGCGCGTCGGCGTCCAGGTGGACCCAGAAGCCGTCCTGGGCGGTCGCCTCCAGGTCGGCGGCGGTCGAGGCGCCGAGGTCGGCGGGGTCGGCGCGGCGCAGGTCGGCGACGGTGGTGACGGGGACCTTCAGCGCGCGGAGTTCGGCGACGTCCTCGTCGTCCACGAACGCGTCCCGGGTGCCGAAGAGCCGGACGTCCTCGTCCCGGAGATAGGGCCGCAGTCCTTCGAGGTCGGTCAGGTCCTCCTGCCCGCGCCCGGTGGCAAGGGCGAGTTCCTCGCCGCCGGCGGCGCCGATCCGGTCGGAGGTACCGGGGTGGCGGAAGTCGGGGGAGGCGTCGATCGACACCAGCCCGTACCGGCCGAGGCGGCGCAGGGCGAGGGCGGCGCCGAGCTGGATGGAGCAGTCCCCGCCGAGGACCAGGGTGAAGTGACCCGCGGACACGTGGGGCTCGATGCGGTCGGCGAGGGTACGCGTGTACGCGGCGATGGCGCCGGCGTTGAAGACGCCGTCGCCCTCCTGCCAGTCGCCCCGGTCGTAGCGGGGCGGCACGACGACGCCTCCTTCGAGGGCGCCGAGCCTGCGTACGATCCCGTTGTCCCGCAGCGCCCCGGCCAGCTTGTAGCAGCCGGGGACGGTGCCGGGGGCCGGTGGGCGCAGGCCCAGGTTGGAGGGGGCGTCCATGACCATGATGCTTCGCATGACGCCATCCTCGCCGCCGGACGGACGGTCTTCAACTGGTCTTTCGCGAGGCGGCCGTTGGTCATGGGCCGGGGTCTCAACCGGGTTGAGTGGTTCCGGATGACGGGCCGGTGACCGCCTCGACCAGCTGCGGACCGTTGTTGCGGACGTTGTTGACGGCCGTGGAGACGGGTCGGGCGTCGAGCCGTCCGCCGCCGGGCTGCTCCAGGAGGTCGCGCAGTGCGCCGGTGTCCTGACGGGAGGGGTCGAGCCAGGCGTCGTAGTGCTCCTCGGCGACGGTCAGCGGCATCCGGGGATGGACGCGTCCGGCGGCGTCGGTGGCCTCCGTGGTGATGATGGTGCAGGTCGTCAGCCAGGCCGACGGATCGTCTTCGTGCCCGGCGTCCGGGTCGCGCCAGAACTCGTACAGCCCGGCCAGGGCCATCCCGTGGTCGTCCGCGGAGTGGATGAAGTAGGGCTGCTTGCGGACCTTCCCCGTCTGCGGGTCCTCGACGCGCTGCCACTCGTAGAAGCCGTCGGCCGGCAGGAGGCAGCGGCGCCGGGCGAACGCGGTGCGGAAGGCCGGTTTCTCGTGAAGGGTCTCCACGCGGGCGTTGATCAGCCGGGCGCCGATCTTCGTGTCCTTGGCCCAGGACGGCACCAGGCCCCAGCGCAGCGTCCGCAGGTGCCGTGCCGCGGGAGCGTCGGCCGAGGCGTCGCGCGGGGTGCGTTCGAGGACGGCCCACACCTCGTCGGTCGGCGCGACGTTCCAGCTCGGCGCCAAGGGGTCGCCGAGGTCCCGGTCCGTGATCTGGAACTGCCGGGCGAGGTCTTCGGGGCTGCGGGTGGAGGCATACCGGCCACACATGAGGCAACTGTCGCGCACCTTCCGTGCCTGCCGCGACCGCAGGGCCCGCCGCGTCGCACGCCCGGGGGTGCCTCCGTCCCGTCGCTGAGGTGCCTCCGACCCGTCGCCGGGGTGCCTCCGACCCGTCGCGCACACCGCTGCCGCGAGGCGCGCCGCCGCTGCGCCGGTCGGGCGAGGCACGCCGGGGTGCTGGTGCGGCGGCCCGTCCGGGTGGCCGCGCCTCGGCATGATGTGTCGCCGTGCGAAGCCGCGCACCGGCGGGCCGGGGCCCGGTCCGGCCGCCGAGGAGGGACGCCCATGGGGAGACTGCCGTCGCCGGCCGCGTCGTTCGGGGCGGGGCGGCGCGCGGTGCGCGTCACCGTCGCGGCGGCCGTCGCGTTCTATCCCGCGGCGCATCTGCTGGACCAGCCGGTCGTCGCGCTCTACGCCCTGTTCATCCCGATCGCCTTCGGCATCCTGTCGCCCCTGCCGGGCGGGGGCCGCCACCGTGCGGGGACCGTGCTGCGGGTGGCTCCGGGGGCCGCCGCCCTGGTCTGCCTCGGGACGGTCCTCGCGGGTGCGGCCTGGTCGGCGGCCGCCGGCATGCTGCTGGTCGGGTTCGCGCTGGTCCTCACGGCATCGTGCGCTCCCCGGCTCGCCGGCGTCGTGCCCGGACTCCAGCTCTGCTACATCCTTGCCTGCTTCCCGCCCTACGCCCCGGACACCCTGCCCGAGCGGCTGGCCGGGCTGGCGCTCGGCGCGGCCTCGCTGGCCCTGTGCGAACTGCTGCTGTTCGCGCAGCCGCGGCACCGGCCGTACCACGAGCGGACCGCCGACGCCCTCGACCTCGCGGCCCGTGCCGCGGGCCTGCTGGCCCGGGCGGACAGCGTGCCTCCGAGCCTGTCCGCACGGCTGGAGGCGGCGGGCCGGGATCTGCGCTTCTCCCAGCAGTCGCCGGGCACCCGGCCCACCGGTGCGGGCCGAAGGGACCGGGCGCTGGCCCAGGCCGCTTCGGCGACGCGTCGCCTGCTCGACCAGCTCGCCGCACTCGCCCGGCTGCCCGCGTCCCCGGCCGACACGGCGTCGTTGGCCCTGCTGCGCGGCGTCGCGGCGGCCTGCGCCGACACCGCGGCCGAGCTGCGCGGGGAACGTCCCGCCGCCGGTCCTGAGCTGGTCGAGGAGATGACCGCCCAGTTCGTGGCCGAGCGCGGGCAGCCCCTGGAGCGGAACGCCGGCCCCGTGCACGCCCTGCTGCGGCGCCGCTCGACCCTGCTCACCGTGGCGATGTCGGCCGTGACCGCGCGCACGGCCGCCGCCCTGGCGGCCGGCTCCCGCCGCTCGGTGCCGGGGCCGGCCCACGAGCAGTTCTGGTACGCCGGGCTCCCGGTGCCGTGTCTGTGGCTGGTCCGGATCCGCGGGAACCTCACCCCGCGCTCCGTGGTGTTCCAGAACGCGGTCCGTACGGCCCTGGGGCTCGCCCTCGCCCGGCTGGTCGCGGGGACGCTCGACCTGTCCCACGGCTTCTGGGTCCTGCTCAGCGTGCTCACCCTGGCCCGCACCACCGCGGGTGCCACCTGGTCCACCGTGCGGTCGGCCGCCGTCGGAACCCTGGTCGGGGCCGTCGCCGCCGGCGCGCTCCTCATCGGCGCGGGTGACGCCACCGTGGTCTACGAGTGCCTGCTGGTGCCTACGATGCTGGTGGCCTTCTCTGTGGGGCCCGTCGGCGGACCGGCCTGGGCGCAGGGCCTGTTCACCCTGGTCGTCTCCACGGCGTTCGCACAGATCTCCCCGGTGACCTGGCGGCTGGAGGAGGCCCGGCTCGTCGATGTGCTGACCGGCAGCGCGGTCGGGCTGCTGTGCGGCCTGCTGGCCTGGCCCACCGGCGCCCGGTCGGAGATGCGGCGCAGCGCCGGGGAACTGTTCCGGGCCGCCGCTCCCCTGGTGCGGGCCACCGCCCGGGCCGCGACCGGCCAGACCCCCGCCCCTCGTCCGTCGGGCGCCGCCGGGCCCTTCTGGCCGGTGCTGCACCGGCTGCGCATCGCCGAGGCGGCCTACGCGCAGTACCGCACGGAGTCCGTACCCGGCACGTCCGACGGCGGTCCCGACTGGCTCGCCGCCCTCAACTACGGCTCCCGCGTCCTGGTCGGTGCCTACTGGCTGCCGTCGCCCGAGGGCACCCCGCATCTCCCGCCGGCCCTCCTGCGCTGGGTCGACGAGGCGGCGGACGAACTGGCGTCCGCGAGTCTCACGGCGGCCGGTTCGCCGGAGGGCGGCGTCCGGGTCCGCGTCGCCCCGCTGCCCGCCGGTGCCGTGTCGTCGGGGACCGCGCCGGACGCCCTGTCGGTCCTGATCGACGTGGAGGTCTGGCTGGGCGCCCTCGCCGCGGACCTCGCCACCGCAACCGGCGACCATGTCGGCTGACCGGCCCTGACGCCGAAGTACCCTCGGCAACAAGCATTCTGACGTGGCGTCAGGCAGAAGTCGCCGGGTCCGCTCGTGTGGGCGCGTGCCAGGTCAGCCACGCCCCCGTCACCAGCAGCGCGGGGAGCATCCCGGCGACACCCGGCAGCCACCGTCCGAGCAGGGCGAACGCGGCGGCACCGCAGATCAGCAGCCCCACCGTCATCAGGGCCCGCCGTTGCAGACGTCTCCGGGTCACCGCCTCGGCGACGGCCTGCGTCAGCATGCCGGTCAGATAGGCGGTCGCCACGTGGGCGCCCAGGGAGACGCGCACGCCGGCGTTCTGGCACCCCATCGCCGCCGAGGCGAGGCCCAGCATGACGGTGCGGGCGGCACCGCCGGGATGACCGTCCGCCGCCGCCCACCAGACGGCGACGGTCCAGAGCAGGACTGCTTCGAGGAGCAGGAAGCCGGCCGCCGGCGCGGACCGCTGCGCACGGGCCGCCGTCCAACTGCCGCCCGCCGCGCCCAGCACGTACCCGAGCACCGCCAGGCCCGCGAGCGCGCCGAAGGCCGGCCGGCCGCCGCCCAGCCCGATGCCGATCATCGCGGAGTTGGCGGTCACGACACTGGTGAAGACCCCGCCGAGGGAGAGGAAGCCCAGCGCGTTGACCGCTCCGGCGGAGAAAGCCAGCAGCCGCGTGAGCCACACGTCGCTCAGCCCGCCGCCTCGCTGCCGCGTCCCGGCCGGGGCCTCGCGACGACCGCGTCCTTCCGTGACTCTCTCCTCGCTCTACCTCGACGCGCGCACCGGACCGTATGCAGGACGCCAAGCGCCAGTCACCGATCGCCGATCGCCGGCGCCAGTCGCCGACCGGGCACGGCTCCCGTTCGCGCCCGGCCCACGCTAGCCGAGCAGGCGCGCCGCCCCCCGCCGACGCGGCGCCCGCGGCCCCGCCCGGACAGATCCCGTTGCCCGTTCCGCCACGAGCACGCTCCCAGGCGTTGACATGAACGCGGCACGGCGGGACGCTGAGAGCGCTCTCACACACTGGTACGGACCATCCCCCACACCCGCACGGAGGTGGAGAGTGCTGTCATCCCTGAAACGCGGACTGCTCGCCGTGGCCGGCGTCGCCGGACTCACGGGCGCTCTGCTCACGGCCGCCCCCGCACCGCCCGCGAGCGCCGCGGTGCCCGACACCATCCCCCTGGCGATCACCAACGACTCCGGCCGCGGTGACGCCGTCTACGTCTACACCCTCGGCACGTCCCTGACATCGGGGCAGCAGGGCTGGGCGGACGCCGCCGGGGCCTTCCACGCCTGGCCGGCCGGCGGCAACCCTCCGACACCCGCACCGGACGCGTCCATCCCCGGACCGGCCGCCGGACAGACCAAGACCATCCGCATCCCCAAGCTGTCGGGACGCATCTACTTCTCCTACGGCCGCAAGCTCGACTTCCGGCTGACCACCGGCGGCCTGGTGCAGCCGGCCGTGCAGAACCCGAGCGACCCGAACCGCGACATCCTGTTCAACTGGTCCGAGTACACGCTCAACGACTCGGGGCTGTGGCTCAACAGCACGCAGGTCGACATGTTCTCGGCCCCGTACTCCGTCGGCGTGCAGCGCTCCGACGGCGGTGTGCTCACCACGGGCAAGCTCAAGCCGGGCGGCTACCGCGGGGTGTTCGACGCGCTGCGCGCGCAGCCCGGCTGGTCGGGCCTGATCCAGACGCGGTCCGACGGCACCGTCCTGCGGGCGCTGGCGCCCCTGTACGGCCTGGAGACCGGGGCGCTGCCCGCGTCCGTCCTCAACGGCTACATCGACCGTGTCTGGCAGAAGTACACGACGAGCACCCTGACGGTGACCCCGTTCGGTGACCAGCCGGGCACCAAGTACTTCGGGCGCGTCTCCGGTGGCGTCATGAACTTCACCAACGGCGCCGGAGCGGTCGTGACGAGCTTCCAGAAGCCCGACGCGTCCAGCGTCTTCGGCTGCCACCGACTTCTGGACGCCCCCAACGACCTGGTGCGCGGCCCGATCTCCCGGACGCTGTGCGCCGGGTTCAACCGCTCCACGCTGCTGACCAACCCGAACCAGCCGGACACGTCGGCGTCCGGCTTCTACCAGGACTCGGTGACCAACCACTACGCGCGGGCCATCCACGAGCGGACCACCGACGGGAAGGCGTACGCCTTCGCCTTCGACGACGTGGGCAACCACGAGTCGCTGGTCCACGACGGCAACCCCGCGCAGGCCCGGCTGACCCTCGCCCCGTTCGACTGACCACGCACGCTCCGTCGGCCCCTCCCGGGAAATTCACGTGCCGGGAGGGGCCGCGGGCCGTATCCTCGTCGGCATGAACGTCATCGGCCGAAGCATCTTCGCGACCGCGCGAGCGACCAGCTCGCCGGTTGCCGCCGCCTGACCTTCTCCCCACCCCCACCGGCGACCGGAAACGGCCCGTCGGTGGTCACGTGGCGTTCCGACGCCCTCGCCTCGGTGCGACGATCTCCCCCGGTCCCGTTCTCCGGCGCCTTCCCGTCACATGCGCGAAGGAGCCGTCCCATGGACACCGAGCAGATCGTCCGCACGTTCGTCGAGTTCTACGAGGACCGGGGCCACCACCGGATCAGCGGTTCCACGCTGCTGCCGCCGCCCGGTGACCCGGTCCTGTTCACCACCTCGGGCATGCATCCGCTCACCTCGTATCTGGAGGGCCGCCCCCATCCGCTGGGCCGGCGGCTGGTCGACGTGCAGCGCTGTCTGCGCACCACGGACCTCGACGAGGTCGGTGACAGCACCCACCTCACGGTCTTCGAGATGCTCGGCACCTGGTCGCTGGGCGACTACGAGGGCGTGCGGAGCCTCGACTGGGGTCACCGGTTCCTCACCGAGGGCCTCGGTGTCGATCCGGGGCTGCTGCACGCCACCGTGTTCGGCGGTGACGACCAGGTCGGCTTGGACACCGCCTCACTGGAGCTGTGGCAGGAGCGGGGCGTGCCCGTGGAGCTCACGGTGAACGACAACTGGTGGTCCAACGGGCCCGTCGGCCCGTGCGGTCCCGACTCGGAGATCTTCCTGTGGACCGGTGACACCCCGCCCCGCTCGACGCCGACGCGCGACTCCCGCTGGGTGGAGGTGTGGAACCACGTCATGATGCGCCACCGCCGGCTCGACGACGGCCGGCTGGTGCCGCTCCCCCAGCGCAATGTCGACACCGGGATGGGTCTGGAACGCCTGGCCTCACTGCTCCAGGGCGAGCCGTCGGTGTACGACGGCGACGTCTTCGAACCCTGGCGGCGGCTGGTGCCGGGGCTGTGGTCGCTGGACGAGCCGTCGTTCCGCCTGGTCTGCGACCACCTGCGGTCGGCCGTCGTGGTGATCGGCGACGGCGTACGCCCGGCCGGCACCGGGCGGGGTTATGTGCTGCGGCGCCTGGTGCGGCGGGTGCTGACCCTGCTGTGGCGGGACGATCCGTCGCGCCGGCTCGGTGACCTGCCCGTCGAGCTGGTCTCCCACACCCTCGACCACTTCCGGCAGACGGGCGACCCCGCCCTCGTCCACCAGATGCTGACCGACGAGGAGCGGCGCTTCACCCGGCTCCTGGAACGCGGCCGGCAGGTACTCGCCCGGCCCCGCTTCCGGGGACCGCTGGACGACGACGACTTCCACTACCTCCACGACACCCACGGCCTGCCGCGCGAGCTGGTGACGGCCTTGCGGCAGGAGTGATCACCTTGGGTAAGGGGCGCGGCTAGTAGCTGTCGTAGGTCGGCTCGCCGGTCGGGCGGTAGACGCCTACGACGGTGCCGCCCTTCGTCGTCGAGACACTGACCGGCTCCAGCGCGGTGGGGATCGCTCCGTCGGCGAACAGTCGCTTGCCGGTGCCGATGATCACCGGGTGGACGGTCAGCCGGTACTCGTCGACGAGGCCGTGCCGCATGAGGGTCTGGGCGAGGTCGCCGCTGCCGACGACGTTGATGTCGCCGCCGTCGGACGCCTTCAGCTCGCGTACGGCGTCGGCGACGTCGCCCTCCAGCAGCGTGGAGTTCTGCCACTCGACGGACGTCAGGGTCCGGGACGCCACGTACTTGCGCATGCTGTTCATCCGCTCGGTGAACGGGTTGCCGGGGTCGGCGGTCGGCCAGTACGACGCGAAGATCTCGTACGTCTTGCGGCCGAGCAGCATCGCGTCGGACGCCTCGTACCAGCCGGCGATGGCCTCGCCCACCTCCTCATCGTCCACGGGCTTCTGCCATCCCCCGTGCGTGAAACCGCTCTCGGCGTCCTCGTCCGGGCCTCCCGGTGCCTGCATGACGCCGTCCAGCGTCAGGAACGTGCAAACGATGATCTTGCGCATGGTGCGCTCCCTTCGTCGACGGGTAGACCGCACGACCACCGGAAACTCATCGCCGCGAACGCCCGGCCCAAGAATCGGCCGCCGTCACTCGGTCCCGTCGGCGCGGAGGGTGAGGTCGAGGAGGCCGGGGAAGCGGGCGTCGAACTCCTCGCGGCGCAGTCGGTTGAGGCGTCTGGGGCCCTGGTCGCGCTGTTCGACCAGGCCGGCGCCGCGCAGGACCGCGAAGTGGTGGCTCTTCGCCGCCCGGCCGACCGGTACGTCGAAGCTGCTGCAACTGAGCGCCCAGTCGGGGTGCTTGGCCAGTTCGCGGACCAGCTGGACACGCACGGGGTCCGCGAGCGCGGACAGGGCCGTGAGGAGGCTGGTGTTCGCTTCCGGTTGAACACTCGTGGAGGGGTGGTCCGACGTATGCGCGCGGTCGAGTCGAGACCCGGTGGGCGGGGGTGAACTTCGCGGACGTGAAGGCGCGCGCCGACGGGTACCGGGTCGCGTCGCTGCCCCACCGTCCGGGCCTGGAGGTATCGGGGCGGGTGCGGGCGGTCGGGGAGCGCGTGGAGGGGCTGCGGGTGGGGCAGGAGGTCGCCGCGCTCGTCGACGGCGGCGGTTACGCGGAGGTCGTGCTCGCCGAGGCCGCGCGGGTTCTTCCGTTGCCCGCGGGGCTGGATCTGCGGACCGCGGCCACGCTGCCGACCGTTCTGCCGACCGCGCACGCGCTGGTCCACGAGGTGGGGCGGTTGCGGGCCGGGGAGAGTGTGCTGGTGCACGGCGCGGCGGGCGGGATCGGCACGGCGGTCGGGCAGCTGGCCCGGGCGGCGGGCGCCGGCGCGGTGTTCGGAGTGGTCTCCGGCGACGCCAAGGCCGCCCATGCGCTGAAGTACGGCTACGACGAGGTGTTCCGGTCCGACACCTTCGACGCGGACGTCCGCCGGGTGACCGGCGGCAGGGGCGTCGACCTGGTCCTGGACCCGGTGGGGGGCGGCACCCTGCGGCGTGGCCTGGAGGTGCTGGCGGTCTTCGGGCGGCTGGTGTCGTTCGGCAACGCCGGCGGCGCCGAGCCCTGGCACGCCGGGCAGGCCGAACTGTATCCGCGGGGCCGTTCCGTCGGCGGCTTCCCCGTGCTCGCCCTCGCCCGGTCCTCCCCCGACGACCTGCGGGCCCTGACCGAGCGCGCCCTGCGTACCGTCCTCGACGGAACGGTGACCCTTCCGGTCACCGCCGAGTTCCCTCTGTCCGACGCGGCCGACGCGCACCGGCTGATCGGCGGACGCACGTCCACGGGCAAGCTGCTGCTGCGCACCACCGACTGACCAACGACCCCACGGCGATCACACCGCGCGTCACCGGAGCCGGACGCGCCGACATGGAGGACCGATGACATCGACCAAGACGTTCCAAGTCACCTTCGACTGCGCGGAACCCGAGCGCCTCGCTCGCTTCTGGTGCGAGGTGCTCGGGTACGTCGTGCCGCCGCCGCCCGAGGGGTTCGCCACGTGGGACGAGTACCGGCAGGCTCAGCCGCCCGAGAAGCGGGACGCGTGGTTCGCCTGCGTCGATCCCTCGGGCGTGGGCCCGCGGCTGTACTTCCAGCGCGTTCCCGAAGGAAAGGCCGTCAAGAACCGCGTGCACCTCGATGTGCGGGTCGGCACGGGGCTCGTGGGAGAAGAGCGCCTCGCCGCACTCGACGCCGAACGCGCACGGCTGGTCCCGCTCGGCGCCGTGCACGTGCGGACGCTGTACGACGGCACCGATGCGTGCATTCCGATGCTGGACATCGAGGGCAACGAGTTCTGCATCGACTGACGAAGTCGCGGGCCGGCCCGGCGGGTCGGCCTACCTGTCCGTGGCCCGCGCCGTGGCCGGGCCCACGGGTGTGTCACCGCGCAGGGTGATGCGGTGCATGACGCGGTGCTGGTCGCCGTAGTCGCGGTTGGCGTAGTGGGCGGTGCTGCGGTTGTCCCACAGGGCGACGTCGCCGGGCTGCCAGCGGTTGCGCACGACGTGCTCCGGCTTGGTGAGGTGGGCGTAGAGGATGTCGAGGATGCCGCGGCTCTCGTGCTCGGAGACGCCGGCGATGTGCGAGGTGAAGCCGGGGTTCACGAACAGGCCCTTGCGTCCGCTCTCGGGGTGCACGCGGACCACCGGGTGCTCGACCGGCACGAGTTCGGTGAACGTCTCGCCCTCCCACAGGTTGCCCCGGCCCTGCCGGCGCTGGGCCAGGTAGTAGCCGAACTCGCGGCTGCCGTCGTGGACGGCGGTCAGCGTGTCGACGTAGGCGCGCAGGCCCGGGGACAGCGACTCGTAGGCGAGCTGGCTGTCGGCCCAGTTGGTGTCGCCGCCGGTGGGCGGCAGCACCACGGCCCGCAGCACGGAGATCGCGGGCGGCCGGCGGACGAACGTCACGTCCGTGTGCCACACGTCGGCGAAGCCGTTGTCCTGGCTGTCCAGGCTGTACACCTCGGGTGCCACGTCGCCGGAGTCGTGGACGGGGTGGCCGACGGTGACCTCGCCCAGGCGCCTGCCGAAGTCGATCTGCTGGGCGTCGTCGAGGCCGTCCTGGCCGCGGACGAACAGCACCTTGTACCGGACGAGTGCTTCGCGGAGCGCGAGGACCTGGTCGTCGTCGAGGCCGCCGAGGTCGATGCCGCGGATCTCGGCGCCGAAGCTCGGGCCGAGCGGGGTGATCGGCAGCTGTGCCGTCCGGGGCCGGACGCTGAGGATGCTCACGGGTGTGTCCCTTCTTCGATGTCTTGCGTGGTGGGGCGGTCAGCCCGCCGCGGCGGTCTTCACGGCGTGGGAGACCCGCGTCCGCAGTTCGGCGAACTCGCGTGACTCGCGCAGTTCGTCGGCGTCGACGTCGCCTCGCGGCAGGTCGATCGGCAGGTCCAGGGCGACGGTCCCGGGTCCCTTGGTCAGCACGACGATGCGGGAGCCGAGGAACACCGCCTCGTCGGCCGAGTGCGTCACGAACACCGTGGTCCGCCCGGTCTGGGCGGCCACCCGGCGGACGTCCTCCTGGAGCCGCTCCCGGGTGAGCGCGTCCAGCGCCGCGAACGGCTCGTCGAGCAGGAGGAGGGGGTTCTCGGCGGCCAGGGCGCGGGCGATCGCGACGCGCTGCTGCTGGCCGCCGGAGATCTCCCAGGTGCGCCGGTTCTCCGTGCCCTCCAGACCGACCCGGGCCAGCAGCCGCGCCCGCCGTTCGGGCCGTTGGGCCCGGTCGACGCCCGCGTACCGCAGGGCGAGATCGACGTTGCCGCCGACGGTCCGCCACGGGAACAGCCGCGGCGTCTGGAACACCACGCCGGCCGCCGTGCCGGGCCGCGGTTCGTCGCCGGCCACGCGCACGGTGCCGTGGGTCGGCCGCTCGAATCCGGCGATCAGGCGGAGCAGGGTGCTCTTGCCGCATCCCGAGGGGCCCACCAGGACGAGGAACTCGCCGGCGGGGACGGTCAGGTCGACGGGCCCGACGGCGGTGACGTCCTCGCCGCCCCGGCCGTACCGGTGGACGACGTCGTGGAGCCGGACGGTGCCGTCGGTCTTCGTCGCCGTGCTCGGGGTGGCCGTCGTCGTCTCACTTGAGGACATCGGGCAGCCCCTTGAGGTAGAAGGCCTTGCGGACGGCGTCCGCGGACGGCGTGGCGTCGATCTGCTTCTGGCCGGCGAGGAACTTCGCGGTGTCGGTGACGTAGGAGAGCAGCTTGCCGGGGCTGCCGTCGGTGCCCAGCCAGTCGGCGGAGGTCACCTGCTCGGGGGTGAGGAACACGCCCTGGGCGAGCTGGGCCTCGGCGTCCGCCGCGCTGATGCCGAGTTCGGCCGAGACGGCCTTCACGGATCCGTCGGGGTCGGACTTGAGCAGCCGCAGGGCCTCGGCCTCGGCCTTCCGCCAGGCGTCGATCGCCTTCGGGTCCCTGGCGATCAGGTCGTCCGAGACGACGGCCAGGTCCAGGGTGGGCTTGCCGGCGCTGCCGATCGTCTTGCTGCTGGTGAGCTGGGTTCCGGTCTTGCGCAGTTCGTCCAGGGTCGGCAGCCAGACGTACGCGGCGTCGATGTCCCCCCGCTGCCATGCGGCGAGGATGGCCTGGGGCTGGAGGTCGATGAGTTTGACGTCCGAGGTCTTCAGA
>NZ_WWHX01000824.1 GCF_009862125.1 Streptomyces sp. SID5910 | reverse complement strand
TGGCGCGCTGGCGCCGGCACCAGGGAGTGAGTTCGGTTGTCGACCGCCATCCTCACCGGTCAGCCGGTCCCCGGTTCGTCCGTCGAGAGCGAGCTGCGGTCCCTCGGCTTCGACGTGCGGATCGCCTCCGGCACGCAGGACGCCGAGACGCTGCTCGCCCGGGTGCCCGGCCAGGAGCGCGTCGCCGTGGTCGACGCCCGCTTCGTGGGCCATCTGCACGCCCTGCGCCTCGGCCTCACCGACCCCCGCTTCCCGCTCGCCGCGATCCCCGGCGCCGTGACCGCCCAGCCGGACGCCCGCCAGGCGCTCACCCGCGCGATGGCCCGGGAGAGCTCCGCGGGCGGGGGTACGGCGGTGGCCGTCGGCAGCCTCGCCGACCGCATCGCCGGCGCCCTCGACGCCGACGGCGCCGACGTGCACCGGCCGGAGCTCGGCAGTCTCGTCGCCGTCGTCCCCGCCGACCCGCAGGCCCGCAACGAGGCGCGGCAGGCCGTCGCCTCCGTCGACGACGAGGCCGTACGCCTGAGGTCGGCGGTCAAGGCCCGCGACGGCTTCGTCACCACCTTCCTCATCAGCCCCTACTCGCGCTACATCGCCCGCTGGTGCGCGCGCCGCGGACTGACCCCCAACCAGGTCACCACCGCCTCGCTGCTCACCGCGCTCATAGCGGCGGCCTGCGCGGCCACCGGCACCCGCGGCGGCTTCGTCGCCGCCGGCGTCCTGCTGATCGCCTCCTTCGTCCTCGACTGCACGGACGGGCAGCTCGCCCGCTACTCGCTCCAGTACTCCACGCTCGGCGCCTGGCTGGACGCCACCTTCGACCGGGCCAAGGAGTACGCCTACTACGCGGGCCTCGCCCTCGGCGCCGCCCGCGGCGGTGACGACGTGTGGGCCCTCGCCCTCGGCGCGATGGTCCTCCAGACCTGCCGGCACGTCGTGGACTTCTCCTTCAACGAGGCCAACCACGACGCCTCGGGCAACACCAGCCCCACCGCGGCCCTCTCCGACAAGCTCGACAGCGTCGGCTGGACGGTCTGGGTGCGCCGCATGATCGTCCTGCCCATCGGCGAACGCTGGGCCATGATCGCCGTCCTCACCGCGGCCACCACCCCCCGGATCACCTTCTACGCGCTGCTGATCGGCTGCGCGTTCGCCGCGACGTACACCACGGCCGGCCGGGTCCTGCGCTCGCTGACCCGCAGGGCCACCCGCACCGACCGGGCGGCGAAGGCGCTGGCCGACCTCGCCGACTCCGGCCCGCTCGCCGAGGCCGCCGCCGCGGGCCTGCGGGGATTCGCCCGCCGGCTCCCAGGCTTCACCGCCCCCGCCGTCGCGCTCCTCGGCGGCCTCACCGTGGTCGCGACGTCCGCCTTCACCGGCTTCGGCGGTCCCTGGCCGCTCATCGCCGCGATCGTCTACGTGCTGACCTCCGCGCTCGCCGTCGCCCGCCCCCTCAAGGGCGCCCTCGACTGGCTGGTCCCGCCCTTCTTCCGCGCCGCCGAGTACGGCACCGTCCTGGTGCTGGCGGCGAAAGCGGACGTGAACGGGGCGCTTCCGGCGGCTTTCGGGCTGGTGGCCGCGGTCGCCTACCATCACTACGACACGGTCTACCGCATCCGCGGCAACGCGGGTGCGCCCCCGCACTGGCTGGTGCGGGCGATCGGGGGGCACGAGGGCCGCACGCTGCTGGTCACGGTGCTGGCCGTGCTGCTCACCGCCTCCGCTTTCAAGGTCGCGCTCACGGTCCTCGCCGTGGCCGTCGCCCTCGTGGTGCTCGTCGAGAGCATCCGTTTCTGGGTCGCCGCCCACAAGGTCGGCGCACCCGCCGTACACGACGAAGGAGAACCCGCATGATCGGCCTCGTGCTGGCGGCCGGCGCCGGACGCCGTCTGCGCCCCTACACCGACACCCTGCCCAAGGCACTGGTCCCGGTCGGCCCCGAGGGCGCGGAGGAGAGCATCACGGTTCTCGACCTGACGCTGGCGAACTTCGCCGAGGTCGGCCTCACCGAGGTCGGGATCATCGTCGGGTACCGCAAGGAGGCCGTGTACGACCGCAAGGAGGAGCTGGAGCGGAAGTACGGCGTCAAGCTCACCCTCATCGACAACGACAAGGCCGAGGAGTGGAACAACGCCTACTCCCTGTGGTGCGGCCGTGACGCCCTCAAGGACGGCGTGATCCTCGCCAACGGCGACACCGTGCACCCGGTCTCCGTCGAGAAGACGCTGCTCGCCGCCCGCGGCGACGGCAAGAAGATCATCCTCGCGCTGGACACCGTGAAGTCCCTCGCCGACGAGGAGATGAAGGTCGTCGTCGACCCCGACAAGGGCGTCCAGCGCATCACCAAGCTCATGGACCCGGCCGACGCGACCGGCGAGTACATCGGCGTCACCCTCATCGAGGGCGAGGCCGCCGTGGAGCTGGCCGACGCCTTGAAGACCACCTTCGAGCGCGACCCGCAGCTCTACTACGAGGACGGCTACCAGGAGCTGGTCAACCGCGGCTTCCGGATCGACGTGGAGCCCATCGGCGACGTCAAGTGGGTCGAGATCGACAACCACGACGACCTCGCCAAGGGACGGGAGATCGCGTGCCGGTACTGACGAGGCTCATCCCGTCACCGGTCGTCGTCGACATCCGCCGCGGCGCCCTGGACGACCTGGGGGCGATCCTCTCCGACGAGCGGATCTCGCCCTCGGGGCGGCTGGCCTTCGCCATCAGCAACGGCTCCGGCCAGGTGCTGCGCGAGCGGTTCGGCGCGGCCTTCCCGGGCGCCGACTGGTTCGCGGAGGCCGACGGCACCATCGACGGTGCCGTCCGGCTCGCCGACTCCATCAAGAAGGCCGGCCGCTACGACGCGGTGGTCGGCATCGGCGGCGGCAAGGTCGTCGACTGCGCCAAGTACGCGGCGGCCCGGGTGGGCCTGCCGCTGGTCGCGGTCGCCACCAACCTGGCCAACGACGGGCTGTGCTCGCCGGTCGCCACGCTGGACAACGACGCGGGCCGCGGCTCCTACGGCGTGCCCAACCCGATCGGCATCGTCATCGACCTCGACGTGATCCGCGAGGCCCCGGTGCGCTACGTGCGGGCCGGCATCGGCGATGTGATCTGCAAGATCTCCGCCGTGGCCGACTGGGAGCTCTCGCACCGCGAGACCGGCGAGAAGGTCGACGGCCTGGCCGCCGCCATGGCCCGGCAGGCGGCCGAGGCCGTCCTGCGCCACCCCGGCGGCACCGGCGACGACGCGTTCCTGACGACGCTCGCCGAGGCGCTGGTGCTGTGCGGCATCTCGATGTCGGTGGCCGGCGACAGCCGCCCCGCGTCGGGCGCCTGCCACGAGATCAGCCACGCCTTCGACCTGCGGTTCCCCAAGCGCAGCGCGCTCCACGGCGAGCAGTGCGGCCTCGGCGGCGCGTTCGCCACGTTCCTGCGCGGCGACACCGAGACGGCCGGACGGATGGCGGAGGTACTGCGCCACCACGGCCTGCCCGTCCTGCCCGGCGAGATCGGCTTCGACCTGGACGAGTTCGTGCAGGTCGTCGGCTACGCCCCGCACACCCGGCCGGGCCGCTACACCATCCTCGAACACCTCGACCTCTCCACCGACCAGATCAGGGACGCGTACGCCGACTATGTCAAGGCCATCGGTAGCTGAACTCCGCCCGGTCGTGCACCCCGCGGGGGTCAAGGACCGGCGCAGCGGTGAGCACTGGGCGGGACGCCTCTACATGCGCGAGGTCTCGCTGCGGATCGACCGCTACCTGGTGAACACCAGGATCACGCCCAACCAGCTCACGTACCTGATGACCGTCTGCGGCGTGCTGGCGGCCCCGGCGCTGCTCGTGCCGGGCATCTGGGGCGCCGTGCTCGGCGTGGTCGCGGTCCAGCTGTACCTGCTGCTCGACTGCGTCGACGGCGAGATCGCGCGCTGGAAGAAGCAGTACTCCCTCGGCGGCGTCTACCTGGACCGCGTCGGCGCCTACCTCACCGACGCCGCCGTCCTGGTCGGCCTCGGCCTGCGCGCCGCCGACCTGTTCGGCACCGGGCGGATCGACTGGCTGTGGGCCTTCCTCGGCACTCTGGCCGCCCTCGGCGCGATCCTGATCAAGGCCGAGACCGACCTGGTGGGCGTCGCCCGGCACCAGACCGGGATGGCTCCGGTCAAGGAGTCCGCCTCCGAGATCCGCTCCTCCGGCATGGCGCTGGCGCGCCGGGCCGCCGGGGCGCTCAAGTTCCACCGGCTGATCCTGGGCATCGAGGCGTCCCTGCTGATCCTCGTCCTCGCGATCGTGGACCAGGCCCGCGGCGACCTGTTCTTCACCCGCCTCGGCACCGCCGTGCTCGCCGGCATCGCGCTGCTCCAGACCCTGCTGCACCTGGTGTCCATCCTCGCCTCCAGCAGGCTGAAGTGAGTACGCCCATGAAGGTCGGCGCCGTCGTCATCACCATGGGCAACCGCCCCGAGGAGCTGCGCGCCCTGCTCGACTCGGTAGCCAAGCAGGACGGCGACCCGGTCGAGGTGGTCGTCGTCGGCAACGGCTCGCCCGTCCCGGAGGTGCCCGCCGGCGTCCGCACCGTAGAGCTTCCCGAGAACCTGGGCATCCCCGGCGGCCGCAACGTCGGCATCGAGGCCTTCGGCCCCGGCGGCACCGACGTCGACGTGCTGCTCTTCCTCGACGACGACGGCCTGCTCGCCCGCACCGACACCGCCGAGCTGTGCCGCCAGGCGTTCACGGACGACCCGGAGCTCGGCATCATCAGCTTCCGCATCGCCGACCCGGAGACCGGCGAGACCCAGCGCCGGCACGTGCCGCGCCTGCGCGCCTCCGACCCGATGCGCTCCTCCCGGGTGACCACCTTCCTCGGCGGCGCCAACGCGGTGCGCACCCGCGTCCTCGCGGAGGCCGGCAACCTGCCCGGCGAGTTCTTCTACGCGCACGAGGAGACCGACCTGGCCTGGCGGGCCCTCGACGCCGGCTGGATGATCGACTACCGGTCCGACATGGTGCTGTACCACCCGACGACGGCGCCCTCGCGGCACGCGGTCTACCACCGCATGGTCGCCCGCAACCGCGTCTGGCTCGCCCGCCGCAACCTCCCCGCGCTCCTCGTGCCGGTCTACCTCGGGGTGTGGCTGCTGCTCACGCTGCTGCGCCGCCCCTCGGGCCCGGCCCTGAAGGCCTGGTTCGGCGGGTTCCGGGAAGGCTGGTCCACCCCGTGCGGTCCTCGCCGGCCCATGAAGTGGCGTACGGTGTGGCGGCTGACCCGGCTGGGCCGGCCTCCGGTGATCTGACACCCTCGTGTCCGAGGGCATCCCGGCCGTCCGCGGCCGGCCGGCTCGTTCCGGGCCCGCAGGGGCCACGCATCGACGAAGACGAAAGTTTCCACTAGTGAGTGAGACAACGCACGACGGCACGGTCGCCATGACCAGGCCCGTGTCGCCCGACGAGGGCCTCACGGCGGCACGGCTCGCCGCCAAGTACGGCCTGGCCGTGAGCGGCGCCCGGCCGTCCCTCGTCGAGTACGTCCGTCAGCTCTGGGGGCGACGGCACTTCATCCTCGCCTTCTCGCAGGCGAAGCTGACCGCCCAGTACAGCCAGGCCAAGCTCGGCCAGCTGTGGCAGGTGGCCACGCCGCTGCTGAACGCACTGGTCTACTACCTGATCTTCGGCCTGATCCTGAACGCGGGCAAGGGCATGCCGAAGGACGTCTACATCCCGTTCCTGGTGACGGGCATCTTCGTCTTCACCTTCACGCAGTCCTCGGCGATGGCCGGCGTGCGCGCGATCTCCGGCAACCTGGGCCTGGTGCGCGCCCTGCACTTCCCGCGCGCCTCGCTGCCGGTCTCCTTCGCGCTCCAGCAGCTCCAGCAGCTGCTCTTCTCGATGATCGTGCTCTTCATCGTGGTCGCGGCCTTCGGCAGCTACCCCACCCTGTCCTGGGTGCTGATCGTCCCGGTGCTCGCCCTCCAGTTCCTCTTCAACGCCGGCCTCGCGCTGGTCGTGGCGCGGATGGGCGCGAAGACGCCGGACCTGGCGCAGCTCATGCCCTTCATCATGCGGACGTGGATGTACGCCTCGGGCGTCATGTTCTCCATCCCCGTCATGCTGAAGGACAAGCCGGGCTGGATCTCCGACGTCCTCCAGTGGAACCCGGTCGCCGTCTACATGGACCTCATGCGCTTCGCGCTGATCGACGGCTACGGCTCCAAGAACCTCCCGCCGCACGTGTGGGCGGTGGCGGCCGGCTGGGCCGTCCTCGCCGTGGCGGGCGGCTTCGTGTACTTCTGGAAGGCGGAGGAGAGGTACGGCCGTGGCTGAGCAGCAGCAGGACGCGCGGGTGCCGACGGTGATCGCGGACGACGTCCACATCGTCTACCGCGTCAACGGCGCCAAGACCGGCAAGGGCAGCGCCACCGCGGCCCTCAGCCGCATCGTGAAGCGGGGCTCCGGCGACGAGGCGCGGGGCGTGCGCAAGGTGCACGCCGTGCGGGGCGTCTCCTTCGTCGCCTACCGGGGCGAGGCCATCGGCCTGATCGGCTCCAACGGTTCCGGCAAGTCGACGCTGCTGCGGGCCATCGCCGGCCTGCTGCCCGCCGAGAAGGGCAAGGTCTACACCGACGGCCAGCCCTCCCTGCTCGGCGTGAACGCGGCCCTGATGAACGACCTGACCGGCGAGCGGAACGTCATCCTCGGCGGCCTCGCCATGGGCATGACCCGCGAGGAGATCAAGGCCCGCTACCAGGACATCGTCGACTTCTCCGGCATCAACGAGAAGGGCGACTTCATCACCCTGCCGATGCGGACCTACTCCTCGGGCATGGCGGCCCGGCTGCGCTTCTCCATCGCCGCCGCCAAGGACCACGACGTCCTC